>JBKPGZ010000314.1:0-30288 GCA_046729675.1 Gemmatimonadota bacterium
GAGCGCACCCGCTTGAGCGCTTCGAGGCCCGCGTCCTTGGGATGCATGCCCCGGCGCAGATTCTCCACGATGAGGTAGGAGGACAGGTTGTAGAGGTTGGCCTCGCCGCGGCCGGTGGAACCCGCCGCGCCCACCGCACCGTCCACGTACAGGCCGGCGCCGAGGATCGGCGAGTCGCCCACGCGCCCGGGAATCTTCCAGGCGAGTCCGCTGGTGGTGGTGACGCCGCAGATCTCGTCCTTGGCGTTGATCCCGTCGCAGTTGATGGTGCCGTGGACGACTCGCGAGTTCAGCAGTCCCTCGTGGAAGAGGGAGTCGAGAATCCGGCGGTCGGACTGGGCCCGCTTGTCGGGGTCGAGGTAGTGCCGCGGATCGGAGCGGCGCTTCCACTCGAGCCAGGCCTTCCGCGAATGCTCCGTGTTGAGGTCCTCCTCGATGTTCACGCCGAAGTTGCGGGCGAAGCTCTGGGCGCCGGCCCCGACCAGCAGGTGGTGGTCGGTCTGGTCCATCACCAGTTTCGCCACCTTGGACGGGGTGCGGACGCCCTCGAGGCCGGCCACGCCGCCCGCGCGCCGCTTCGGGCCGTGCATGCAGCAGGAGTCGAGCTGCACCACGCCGTCGGCGTTGGGGAGTCCGCCGTAACCCACCGAGTCTTCCTCGGGATCGAGCTCGAGGATGTTGACCCCGGCGATCAGGGCGTCGAGCACGTCGGTTCCCCCGGTCATGAGCCGCCAGGCGAGCTGGACGCAGGTCTCCTGGCCGCCGTTCTTGTACCAGTTGCCGTTCATCGAGGCGATCACCACCGGCTCGATCGCAGAGCGTCGGACCCAGGGGGCGCCGAACGAGAGCGGCAGCGGGGCGGCGCCGAGGATGCCGGCGGCGGCGCTCTGCTGGAGAAAGCGACGGCGGGAGATGTTCATGAAGTCACTCGCGGGAAGGGTCGGGGCGGAAAAATGATGTTGCGCGGCCCGCATCGCCACCCTAACGTTCAAAAAGCTTCTCGCTGGAGCACCGCTTGAAGGGCCGTATCAGCAAGACGCTCGAGTCCATCCTGCTCGATCCCACCGCGCGGCGCGAGCTGCGCGAGCACCTCATCCGGGGCCGCGACGGGTGGGTCCGGGTGAATGGCAAGACCTACCGGGTGCAGATCGACGTCACCTCCAAGGTGAAGAGCCCCATCGGCAGGAGGTTCGCGGAAGCCGGATGAGCTTCGCCTTTCCGGCCCTCCTCGCCTTCCTGCTGGTCCTCCCAGGCATCATCCTCCGCTACAGCTACGCCCGCGGTCCGTGGGGCTGGGCCAGTCCGACCTCGCTTCGCCGAGTCTCGGAGGAGCTGGCCTACGGGGTGGCGTTCGCGCTGGTGCTCCACGCTCTCTGGCTGGTGCTGGTACGCCGGCTCGGCTTCCAGCCCGACGTGGACTCGATGTTCCTCGTACTGATGGGCAACTTCGGCGAGGGTGACCGCTACCTGGACCGGGTGCTGGCCTCCGTGTCGGGCTCCTACCCCTGGGTCGCGGGCTACCTGGTGTCGCTCTACGGCGCGTCCGCGGCCGCCGGGAACCTTGGGCACCGCGCGGTCCGCCGGCTCAAGCTCGACCACAGCACCAAGACGTTCCGCTTCGACAACTACTGGTACTACATGCTCACCGGCGAGGTCCTGGACTTCCGGGAGAACGCGGGCGAGGGCCGGCGGGTGGATGGCGTCTATCTCTCCGCGGTGGTGGATCACGCTTCGGGCAGCTACCTGTACCGCGGCATCGTCTCCGACTTCACCTTCGACCGGGACGGGGCGCTGGATACCATCGTGCTCGCCGATGCCCACCGGCGCAGACTGGTGGACGACCGGGAAGAGGGTGCGCC
This sequence comes from Gemmatimonadota bacterium, assembly GCA_046729675.1. GTDB lineage: Bacteria > Gemmatimonadota > Gemmatimonadetes > Gemmatimonadales > GWC2-71-9 > CAVVWJ01. Next base: position 1,860 of record JBKPGZ010000314.1, read on the forward strand.
CCGCGCGGCGGTCGGCCCGTCGGCACCCGACGAGCGCTACTACGAGATCCGGGGCGACTTCCTGGTGCTCCGCTATTCCGAGCTGCGGACGCTCAATCTCGACTACTTCGCGGTGCTGCTGGAGGAGAGCCCTGCCGGCGTCGTCCCGGAGGATGGCGCTCCACCTCCCCCCTGATTCCGGACTGCATCGTTTCGCTCCAGCTGCCTTCCCCGCCGCACCGCCGCTTCACGATTGTCGTTGTCACACAATCACTTACACGGACGCGCCGGAGGCAGCTACCCAGCCGCCCCGGCGCGTCATCTTTTCAGAGGTGCGCGCTACCGGTTGCCGGTCGTGTCGCTCTGGCCGATCGTGTCCGGAACGCTGGGGCCGAGGGTGTCCTGCGGCGTGGAGACCGGGCCCCCTCCGGTGACGTTCATGGTGTCGCGCGCGACTCCGGCGGTGTCCTCCAGCACGCTGTCAGGCGTGACCGTGGCATCGCCAGGGCGACCTGCGACGCCGGGAGGACCGGTGCGGGTCGAGTCGATCGCATGGGTGACGGCGGTGGTGTCGCCGGGCCCAGGGGCGGCCGCCGTCTCGTCTTCGGACCGACCAGCGCACGCGGCCAAGGTGACGGCCGCGACGATAAGGAGTGGGTGCCTCATGAGAACAGGCTCCTTGGTGAAAGCCATTCAAAACCTAGGAATACAGGCTTCGGCGGACTGAGACTTGGATCACACATGAACCCGTACACCTTCCTGGCCGAGACCTATGCCACCGAGCGTCTCAAGACGCTGAGCGTGTGGGCGCACTTCGGGGATGCCGACCTGGGCTTCCGCCCGGAACCGCGGGCCCGCACCCCACTGGAACACATGGTCCACCAGTGCGTCTCCGAGGACGTCTGGATGCAGCGGATGCTCGGCATCGACGCCGGGCTGCCCCCGCTGCCGGAACGGGAGGATCGTCTCGGCTTTCTGGAGCATTATGCCGCCGCTTCCGAACGCCGTCTCGAGCGGCTGCACGCGATGCCCGCCGAGTGGTTCGGGGAGGAAACCCGGTTTTTCGATGTCCCGCGCTCCCGCGCCTGGGTCCTGACCAGGCGGATCGCGCACTCGGCCCACCATCGCGGCCAGCTCACCACCTACCTGCGGCTGCTCGGGCGCGATCTCTACTCGACCTACGGTCCTACCGCCGACACCGGGGGGCTGTTCCAGCAGGGCGCCCCGGTGATCTATCGCTATCGCACGGTCGAGGAGCTGCTCGTCTCGGCCCGCGGCGGGGCCGTCGAGTCGCCGAGGCTTTCCGGCCCCGGCTCTGCGCCCCCGACCGAGCGACCTGGCTGAGCGCGGGCGGGCACCGCTATTAGCTTCTCTGAACCGTGCTCACCTGCCGAGCGATTCCACTCACCCTCGTGATGCTGATCGGCATCTCCGGAAGCATCGCCGCCCAGCGGAAGGCGGTCGCTCCGCCGGAGGAAGTGGCCCGAGCCGTCCTCCGCGCCGATTCCGCCGGCGACTGGGCCACCGTGCTTGGCTTGGCACACCCGGACGCGCTGGCGCGCTTTCGCGCCCGGCAAGTGTTCCAGCTCCGGATGCTGGGTGCCCAGGGGTGGCCGGACTCCGATTCGACGATGACCGACTCGACCGCGGAGGCGCACTGGCGCGAGGTGCGCGCGAGGCAGGAGCGCTTCATGCTCGATTCGGTGTTCCAGGTGCCGGACGCCGACTCGCTCTCCCGCACCTCACCCGACACGGTGTACGCGCGGTGGGTCCGCGGCATCCGTGCCCGGACCGGCCCCGACTCGACATCGGGCTATCGCGTAGTCGGCGCCGTGAAGGCAAGCGACACCCTGGCCTACGTCGTCATGGAGCGGCCGCTGGAGCAGCCGCTCGGGCCGTTGCCCGAAATGTTCCGCGACCTGCCGCGGGAGACCCAGACGGCCGTCGTCATGGTGATGCGACGGCTCGGTAGGGAGTGGCGCAGCATGCTCGACGGCGTCGGCGAGACGGTGTCCTTCGGGCCCGAGCTGATGTACGAGGAATGATCCGGCTGCTTGCGCTCGCCCTGCTGGTCCTCGCCACCGCCCTGCACGCCCAGGAGCGCCCCCACCCTCGTGCCCGCGAGCTGGGCATCGCGCCGGGGCTCCTGCCCACCGGGCCGCTCAACGCGATCACCGACGTGCCCGGGGTCTCCGTGGGTCAGGCCACCGTGCGCGAGGGCGACTCGATCCGCACCGGGGTGACCGCGGTCCTGCCGCACCGCGGCAACCTCTTCCAGGACCGGGTGCCCGCCGCGCTCCACGTGGGCAACGGCTTCGGCAAGCTGGTCGGCGTCACCCAGCTGGCGGAGCTGGGGGAGCTGGAGACGCCGATCCTGCTCACCTGCACCCTGTGCGTCTGGCGCGCCGCCGACGCGATGGTGGCCTATCTCCTGGCGCAGCCGGGGATGGAGGACGTCCGCTCGATCAACCCGGTGGTGGGCGAGACCAACGACGGCTACGCCCTCAACGCCATTCGCCGGCGGCCGGTGGGCGAGCGCGAGGTCCGGGTGGCGCTGGAAGGCGCTCGCGGCGGACCGGTGGCCGAGGGGAGCGTGGGCGCGGGGACGGGAACGGTGGCGTTCGGATGGAAGGGCGGGATCGGGACGTCGTCCCGGCGGGTCACCGCCGGGGACAGTGCCTGGACGGTCGGCGTCCTGGTGCAGAGCAACTACGGCGGCGATCTCCACATCCTCGGCATCCCGGTCGGGCGCGCCCTGGGCCGAGACGGTCTCCACCTCAAGGGGGAAGCCCAGGGCGCGCGCGGCTCGATCATGATCGTGATCGCAACCGACGCGCCGGCGTCCGACCGGAACCTCCGACGCCTGGCCGCCCGCGCCATGCTCGGCGTGGCCCGGACCGGCTCCACGATGGACAACGGCTCGGGGGACTACGCGATCGCCTTCTCGACACACCCGGGCGTCCGCCACCGGTGGCGGGAAGAGCGTCGCGCGGTGGTCGAGCTGGGCAACGACGTCATGTCCCCGCTGTTCCAGGGCGTCGTGGAGGCCACGGAAGAAGCGATCTACAACTCGCTCCTCACCGCGACCAGCGAGCGCGCCAACGGCAACACCGTGGAGGCGTTGCCGGCGGACGAAGTGCTGCGGATCCTGCGCGGGCGGGGGGCGGTGAAATGAGGAGCCGTACCGGTGCCGGCCGGCCAATCCGCTGGTCGTGATCTACGCCGCCCTGTGGACGGATCACTAGTCGCGCTGGTCACCGGCGGGAACCGCGGCATCGGCCTCGAGGTGTGCCGCCAGCTCGCCGGACGTGGGTACACCGTGGTGCTCGGATCGCGCGACGCGGAGAAGGGTCGCCGCGCGGCAGCCACCATCGCCGGCGGTCGGGGACGGGTGGTGGCCTGGCAGCTGGATGTCACCAGTGCCGAGGACATCGACCGGGCCCGCGCCCGAGCCGACGAGGAGCTGGGCCGGCTCGATGCCCTGATCAACAACGCCGCCGCTCTCTACGACACTTGGCAGCGGGTCACGGACGCCGACCTCGACCAGGTGCGCGCGGCGTTCGAGAACAACACCCTCGGACCCTGGCGAATGGTGCGCGCCTTCCTGCCGCTGCTCCGCCGCAGCGCGCACCCCAGGGTGGTGAACGTCTCCAGCGAATCCGGCTCGCTGGCCTCGATGGCGAACGAGACACCGGCCTACAACATCTCCAAGGCGGCGCTGAATGCGCTCACGCGGATGCTCGCCCTCGAGCTTCGGAGAGACGGCATCCTGGTGAACTCGGTGTGTCCCGGCTGGGTCGCGACCGAGATGGGAGGCCCCGGCGGCCGGCCGGTCGCGGACGGCGCGGCTGGGATCGTCTGGGCGGCCACCTTGCCGGACAACGGGCCCACCGGGCAATTCCTGCGCGACGGACGTCCACTCCCCTGGTGAAGGCACTTGACCGGTCGATTCACGGTTCTCCGCTACCCGGACAGGGGCCATGAGGGCTCCGATCGCCGACAGCAGCGGAGCTCTTCATGTACGACGCCATCATCGTCGGCGCACGGTGCGCCGGCGCCGCCACCGCGATGCTCCTGGCCCGCAGAGGGCACAGGGTCCTCCTGGTGGACCGGGCGACCTTCCCGAGCGATCTCCCCCACGGCCATCTCCTGCATCGCCGGGGCCCCGCGCGACTGAAGCGCTGGGGGCTGCTGGGTCGCCTCGCGGCGACGGGCGCGCTCCCCATCACGTCGGTCGTCAGCGACTACGGCGACTTCCCCCTCAGTGACCGCGACATCACCGTGGACGGCGCTCCGCTCGGCTACGGTCCGCGCCGGCGGGCGATGGACCAGATCCTGCTCGACGCGGCGGTCGAAGCCGGGGCGGACCTGCGCACCGGCTTCGCGGTCCAGGACTACATCGGGGACGGCGAGCGGATCATCGGAATCCGCGGCCGGGAGGCGGCGGGTCTGACCCCGGTCACCGAGCATGCGACGGTGACCATCGGTGCCGACGGACGTAACTCCCGTCTGGCACGCACCGTCGCTGCTCCGGCCTACGAGGAGCTTCCGCCGCTCACGTGCTGGTACTTCTCCTACTGGAGCGGGATTCCGGACCCGGGACTGCAGCTCTACCTCCGTGGTCGGCGGCTGCTGCTCGCCTTTCCCGCCGACGCAGGCCTGGTGGCGGTCTTCGCGGCGTGGCCCGCCTCGATGCTCCCGCAGGTTCGCGCCGACATCCCGCGCCACTTCATGGAGGCAGTGGACGCCGTCCCGGAGCTGGCCCAGCTGGTGCGCGCGGGCAGGCAGGAGGACCGGTTCTACGGCGCCTCGGACCTGCCCAACTTCCTGCGCCGCCCCTACGGGCCGGGATGGGCCCTGGTCGGCGATGCCGGGTGCCACAAGGATCCCTTCCTGGCGCTCGGCATGTGCGATGCCCTGCGGGATGCGGAGCTGTTGACCAACGCGCTCGATGAGGCGTTCACCGGCGTCCTGCCGCTGGAGGCCGCGCTGGCCGGCTATCACCGGAAACGGGACCGATCCACGCTCGCCGACTACCATCTGAACGCCCTTCTCGCCCGAACGATGGCGGCACCCGAGCAGCTGCTGCGGGTCCGTGCGGAAGTGCGAGGCGACCCCGCCGCGACCCGGCGGTTGACCCTGAAGCAGCAGGGGGTGCAGGAGCCGGACTCGAGCTATTTTGAAGCTGTCCCCTGATATTCCGGGCCATGATCCCCGACTCCCTCCGTCGCGAACGCATCGAGGTCCTGTTCGATCAGTGCTCCGACCTCCCGCTGGAGCAGCGGGGGCGCTTCCTGGATGCGGCGGTCGCCGGTGACCAGGAGCTCCGGCGGGAGGTGGAGGCGCTGCTCGCCAGCGCGGACCGCGCGGACTCCAGCGGGCGGCTCGAGCGGATCGTCGCCGCGGCGTTCGATCTTCCACGCACGCCGGCGGAGGCGCCGGGGACGGGCGACCGTTACGAGCTGCTGGAGAAGCTGGGCGGCGGTGGGATGGGGGTGGTGTACAAGGCGCGGGACCGGCACTCCGGCCGGCTGGTGGCGCTCAAGTTCCTGTCCGAAAGCCTGGCCGAAGACCCGGTCATCCGGCGGCGGTTCCACCGCGAGGCCCGGGCGGCCGCCGCGCTCGAGCACCCCAACATCGGGGCGATCCACGGCGTGGAGGAGCAGGACGGCCGGCTCTTCCTGGTGATGCCGTTCTACGGCGGTGGCACGCTCAAGCAGCGCGTCGCCGCGGGACCGCTCCCGATCCCCGACGCGATCTCCTGTGCCATCCAGATCGCGGAGGGGCTGGGCCTGGCCCACGGGTGGGGCATCATCCACCGCGACATCAAGCCCGCCAACCTCATCTTCGCGGACGACGGGACCCTCAAGATCCTCGACTTCGGCATCGCGAAGGTCGGCGGGGAGAAGCTCACCCGCACCGGGCTGGTGCTGGGCACGCTTGCCTACATGAGCCCGGAGCAGGCGACGGGCGGCACGGTGGATCATCGGACCGATCTCTGGGCCCTGGGCGTGGTGCTGCACGAGATGCTCGCCGGCCGGCCGCCGTTCTCCGCCCCGTCCATCGAGCAACTGTTCCGCGCGGTCCGCGGGGGCGAGACGCCGCTGGTGCGGGACACCCGCCCCGAGGTGCCGGAGCGGGTCCAGGAGGTAGTCTCGCGGCTGCTCCAGCGCGACCCCGACAAGCGCTATCCGGACGCTCCCTCCGCCGCCGCTGCGCTCCGGGACTGACCGGCCGGCCCCGGCCAGCAACCTTTTGGCCTTTCCACCCGTCAAATCACGGGCTGCCATTCCGTCTCACCCCGACGAGATCGCGCCATGGATACGCTCCTGCAGGATCTCCGCTACAGCGTCCGCCGCCTGGCCAAGAGCCCGGCGTTCACCGGCATCGTCGTCCTCACGCTGGCCCTGGGGATCGGAGCCAACACCGCGATCTTCAGCGCAGTGAACGCGGTATTGCTCCGCCCGCTTCCGTATCGCGATTCCCGCCAGCTGGTCACCATCGAACACCTCTATCCGTCGCTCGATCTCGAGGCCCCGGTGTCGGTGCCCGGCTTCCTCGACTACAAGCGGAGATCCCGCTCGTTCACGTCCATGGCGGTGGAGACCGGATGGCAGGCGAACCTCACCGGCATCGACGAGCCGGTGCGCTTGCAGGGGCGGCGGGTGACCGGGGAGTTCTTCTCTACGCTCCAGGTGCCCGCGCTGTTGGGCCGGACCCTGCAGCCGGGGGAGGACAGCGCCGGGCACGATCGGGTGGCGGTCCTGAGCTACGATGCCTGGCGCCGGATCTTCGGCGGGGCGCAGGACATCGTGGGCCGCAGCATCTCTTTGAACGGCGAGAGCTACGAGGTCGTCGGCGTGATGCCGAGCGGGTTCCGGAACGTCTTCAGCCGGGACGCCGAAGTCTGGGCCCCACTCGTGTTCCGGCCCGACCAGATGACCGACAACAACCGCACCACGGAGTTCCTCAACCTCATCGCGCGCATGCGACCGGGGGTTCCGGTGGAGCAGGCCGCGGGCGAGATGCGAACCATCGCCGAGCAGCTCAAGCGCGAGTACACGGACGTCTACGCCGAGAACTGGACTCTGCTGGTCACGCCGCTCAGCATCCAGGCGACCGGGAACGTGCGCCCAGCACTGCTGGTGCTGCTGGGCGCGGTCGGATTCGTGCTGCTGATCGCGTGCGCCAACGTCGCCAACCTGCTCCTGGCGCGCGCGGCGACGCGGTCGAAGGAGATCGCCGTTCGCACCGCGCTCGGGGCCACCCGCGAGCGGCTGCTCCAGCAGCTGATGACCGAGAGCGTGCTGGTGAGCCTCGGGGGTGGCGTGGTCGGCCTGCTGCTGGCCTACGCGGGGGTGCGGGCACTCGTCGCCGTCGACATACGCAACATCCCCCGCGCGGATGAGATCGGGATCGACGGGACGGTGATGCTCTTCACCCTCGTCGTCTCCATCCTGGCGGGCGTGCTCTTCGGACTCGCTCCGGCGGTGCATACCGCGACGCCGGACCTCCACGGCGCACTGAAGGAGGGCGGCCGGGGCACCACCGCCGATCGCGGCAGCCATGCGCTGCGGCGCAGCCTGGTGGTCACCGAGGTGGCATTGGCACTGACCCTCCTCACCGGGGCCGGGCTGCTGCTCAAGAGCTTCGCACGGCTGCAGCAGGTGGATCCGGGCTTCGACCCGACGAACCTGCTCACCTTCAACGTCGCGCTGCCGCAGATCCGCTACCCCAGCGATACCGCCCAGACGGCCTTCTTCGACCAGGTAATCCCTGCGATCGCTCGGGTTCCCGGCGTGGTCGCCGCGGGCGGTACCTCCGTCCTGCCGTTCGGGGGAAGCTGGTCCACCGGGAGCTTCGACATCGAGGGCTACCAACCGCCGGAGAACCAGCCGGGTCCCTGGGGCGATATCCGCATCGTGAGTCCCAGCTTCTTCGAGACGCTGCGGATCCCGCTGCTACGCGGCCGCTATCTCACCGACGAGGATCGCGCGAACACCCGCGACGTGGCGGTGATCGACCAGGAGTTCGTGCGACGCTACTGGCCGAACGAGAATCCCATCGGCAAGCGCTTCACCTTCGGGCCGCCGGACGGCGTCACCGACACCACCCAGAACGAGTGGATCGAGGTGGTCGGCGTCGTAGGACATACTGCGCACGAAGGGCTCGACGCCGAGCCGCGGATCCAGCTCTACCTGTCCTATCGCCAGACGGCGATTCCGTCCATGCAGATGGCCGTACGAACCCGGGGCAACCCCGAGCGCTATGTGAACCTGGTGCGGGATGCGGTCCGCTCGGCGGATCCCGACCAGCCGATCTCGAACCTGGCGCAGATGAAGGAGCTGCTCTCCCGGTCGGTGGGGCAGCGGCGCCTCTCGATGATGCTGCTGAGCCTGTTCTCCGGCATCGCGCTGGTGCTGGCGTCCATCGGCATCTACGGGGTGATGAGCTACTCGGTGACTCAGCGCGCACGAGAGCTCGGCGTCCGGATCGCACTGGGAGCCGACCGGAGCGACGTGCTGCGGCTGGTGCTCCGGCAGGGCATGGGCCTGGCGGTCCTAGGTATCGGAATCGGTCTGGGAGCGGCGCTGGCCCTCACCCGGCTGATCGAGAGCCAGCTTTACGGGGTCACGGCGACCGACCCGGCGACCTTCGCGCTGGTAGCCGCTGTCCTGGCCGCGACCGCCCTGCTGGCCAATCTGATCCCCGCGATCCGAGCGACTCGGCTGGATCCGGCGGTCGTGCTCCGTGAGGAATGACCTGGCCCAAACCCAGACCGGAGAAGCACTTGGCTGGAGGGGGTGGACGCCGGGAGCGGAGTGGCGATCTTTCGGGGGCGGATTGACCGAAACCCCTGGAGGCGCCCCGATGGCCACTCGTCTCGATAAGACGCTGAAACGAGAGCTCGAGATCGAAGGCAAGCTTTACACCGTCACCATCTCGCCGGAAGGCGTGAAGATCACGCCCAAGGGCGCCCGGAAGGGGCCTGAGATGACCTGGCAGACGCTGTTGAGTGGGGACGCGGAGCTGCGCCGCGACCTCAACGTCTCCGTCGACGCGTACAGCGGGTAGACCCTGCCAGGTGCCCGCCGGCTGGGCACCCTCGTGACAGCAGTCAGCTCGGCGCTCACCTCCACCACCCGCTCGCAGGAGCCGACCGGCTTCCTGAACCGCACGATCGAGGTGGAGGGGGTGAGCCATCGCTACCAGGTCTACGTCCCAGCCGAGTATTCACGCGCCCGCCGCTGGCCCGTCATTCTCTTCCTCCACGGCTCCGGCGAGCGCGGCTCCGACGGCATCCTCCAGACCTCCATTGGGCTGGGCGAGGGCATCCGCCGCCACGCGGAGCGCTGGCCCGCGATCGTGGTGTTCCCGCAGGCTCCGCTCGACTATCGCTGGCACGGCAAGGTGGCCCATCTCGCGCTCGCCACGCTGGACCGCACCGTCCGGGAGTTCAGCACCGATCCCGACCGGATCTACCTCGTCGGGCTCTCCGCCGGAGGAAACGGGGTCTGGAACCTGGCCTATCGCACGCCGGAGCGGTTCGCCGCCCTGGTGGCGATCTGCGGCTGGGCGCAGCCGACCTCCGAGCGCCGGGAGGCGATCCTGCCGCCCGACAGCGGCCCGCCGTACCCCGTGATCGCGCGGCGGATCCGCACGCTGCCGGTGTGGATCTGGCATGGCGGCGCCGACAGCGTGGTGCCGGTGGAGGAGTCGCGGCGGATGGCCGAGGCCCTGCGCGCGGCGGATGCCGAAGTGACGTATACCGAGCTCCCCGGCGTGGGGCACGAATCCTGGGTCCAGGCGTTCGAGTCAGCGGAGCTGCCCCGGTGGCTCCTCTCCCGCAGCAGGTCCCGGCGCGCGGCCCCGGCGCGCGAGGGTTGATCGCGTGCGCGCTGCTCGTTCTGGCGGCTGGCTGCGGCGCCGGCCGCGAGCGTGCCACCGAGCCCGAGCTGCACCGGTATCGACTCGCGCTGGGAGCGAGCTTCGTCGGCGGCCGTGCCGCCGGGCTGCGCGAGCTCCTGCATGAGGACCTGATCGTCCAGCCGCCTGCCCCCGACACCCCCTTGCGGGGCGCGGCGGCGACTGAGTACCTGGAGCGGCTGGCGCGGGAGTCGCAGGTGACGCGGTCGGAGCTGTTGCCGGTTTCGCTGAGCCGGGAAGGCGGCTTCCTCCTCGAGCGGGGCGGCTGGCACCTGGAATCCGGCGACCGCACGTTCGCGAGCCGCTACCTGATCCGCTGGCGGGAGTCGCCGGCGGGATGGAAGGTCGTGCTCTGGCGGTGGACGCTATTTCGCTAGCGGATGACGGGGATCACACCGGCGGACGGCGGGACGCGATAGCTTCGGAACTATGACCACCCGAAGCGGCAGGCTGGCGGAATACCGGCGCAAGCGCGACTTCAGCCGAACCCGCGAGCCGGCGGGGGGCAAGCGGAAGAAGTCGCCACGCCTGGCCTACGTGATCCAGAAGCACGCCGCCAGCCGGCTGCATTACGATCTGCGGCTCGAGCTCGAGGGCGTGATGAAGAGCTGGGCCGTCCCCAAGGGGCCCAGCCTGGACCCGGCGGCCAAGCGGCTCGCGATCCACGTCGAAGACCACCCGATCGAGTACAACCAGTTCGAGGGCACCATTCCGGCGGGCGAGTACGGCGGCGGGACGGTCATGATCTGGGACTTCGGCACCTATACGTCGGCGGGCGGGGAGGACGACCCGGAGGCCGCCCTGCGCGCCGGCTACCGGAAGGGCGACTTCAAGTTCGTGCTCCGGGGCAAGCGGCTGAAAGGATCGTGGGTCCTGGTGCGCACGAAGGGGCGCGGCGACCGGTCGCGGCAGCAGCAGTGGCTCCTCATCAAGCATCGCGACGAGACCGCCGACCCGGACATCGACCCCACCGAGGCATATCAGACGTCGGCGCGGACCGGACGTACCATGGACGAGATCGCCGAAGGACGACGGAAGAGGAGAGCCTGATGGCCGGCAGACCCTCGGTAGGGCTGGAGGACCTGGAGGAGATCTCACGGCGCATGGCCGCGGGTCGGTTCAGCAACCGCCCCGGCTGCACGCTGGAGGTGTCCACCTACGTCTGGAACCGGAACCCCTTCGAGGCGCAGGTGCGGTTCGAGGACGCCTGCACCGCGCACGGGATCCGGTTCGCGGTGGTGGAGCGGATCGGCGGAATCGAGTGGGCCTGCCCCTAGGGGCGGGCGAGCTTCTCCGCCTCGGGCCCGAACCGGCGCTCCAGCCGGTCGAGGAGCACCGCCAGGGTGGACCGCATGTTGTCCATCTCGTCCTCCAGCATTTCCAGCCGCGACTCGAGTGTGCGGACGCGGGTCTCCGCCGCTTTCGCCCGGCTCTGAGCCGTCCTCGCGGTCGAGGTCGCCGACTTCGCCCTCGACTTGGTTTTGTGCAGCTGGATCTGCTGGATCAGGTCCCAGACGAACGCCATAGCTCCTCCGGAAGAACGATGGTGATTGCCCAGACTACGCGGCCGCGGGTCGGGCCGCTGTGACCCGCCTCATTCGGCCCCATGAGTGACCGGGCGCTGCGGGAGCAGCTGGCCGCCATGCTGCGATGGGAGGACGCCCATGCGAGCCTCGACCGGGTCGTCGAGGGCGTCCCGCAGGCGCGGTGGAGTGCCGTCGCGGCCGGCCTTCCGTATACGCTCTGGCAGCTCCTGGAGCACATCCGGCTTGCCCAGCATGATATCCTCGATTTCTGCCGCAATCCGGGGTACGCCGAGCTCCGCTGGCCCGACGACTACTGGCCGCCCGCCGGCGCCACGCCCAGCCCAGACGAAGTGTCCGCCAGCATCGCCGCGCTGCGCGAGGACCGGGAGGCGCTGGCCGCGATGGCGCTGGATTCGCGGATCGACCTCTTCGCCCGCATCCCGCACGGCACGGGGCAGACCTACCTGCGGGAGCTGCTCCTGGCCGCGGACCACACCTCCTACCATCTCGGTCAGATGGTCGCGGTCCGGCGCGCGCTCGGCATCTGGGACTGAGGCGCAAGCCGCCCGGATGCCGATCCTCCTCCTCGCGCTCGCGCTCCAGGTCCTCGCGCCGCTCCGCGTGGCGGCCCAGCGCGAGGCGCGGCCCGAGGATTTCCTCGGGCTCACCACCTGCGAGGCGGGCGCGGCGGTCACGACCCTCAGGCCGGACGTGAGCGACTCTCTGCTGGTCGCGCAGATCGAGGCCCACGAGGCGGTGCATCGGGAGCAGGCCGCCGCGCACGGCAGCTGCGATGCGTTTCTCGCGACCCTGACCAGCGCGCGCCGGATCATCGACGCCGAGCTGCCGGCGTACTGCGCCCAGTGGAAGGTGGTCGTGGAGCGGGGCGCCGCCGACTCGGCCACGACGAGGCGGGAGTTCGCCTGGAGGATCGCGGCGCAATCCGGCGCAATGGAGAACCGGCTTCAGATCGCCCAACGCTTCGAGAAGGAGTGCCGCTAGTGGCCGAGGGCGGTGGAGAGTCCCGGCGCCTGGCGAAGGGGCTGCTCGCGATCGTCGCGCTGGGTGTGTTCCTGTGGCTGGGCTCCCGCACCACGAAGCTGGCGGACCGGCTGCCCGGGCGCGGGGTGACGACGGTGGACCAGGGCGTGATCGTGGAGCGCACCCGTGCGGTGGCGCGGCTGGTCACCAGCGAGACGACCCTGCGCGACGTCGTGGTGTACCAGAACCGGCTGCTCGGCTCCACCAAGCGGAGCCTCGTGGTGGTCACGGGGAAGGTGCTCTCGGGCTTCGACCTGGACCGGGGCACCGAAGTGGAGGTGGACCACGAGGCGAAAGTGGTGCACGTCGTACTGCCGCCGGCCGCGGTGCTCGGCGTGGAGGTCACCGACCTCCGGACCTACGACGAGCAGCGGGGACTCTGGAACCCGTTCCGCCCGGCGGACCGGGACTCGATCTTCCACCTGGCCCGCCAGCAGCTGGTGCGGAGCGCGGGCGAAGTCGAGCTTGCGAAGCACACCGAGGAGAGCGCCCGCCGGCTGCTCGAGGCCCTGGTGAGCGCCGACGGCTACCGGACCGAGGTCACCTTCGCCGACGACTCGTTCGCGCGCGAGGCTCGGGAGTGAGTCGGGCCAGGAGTGAATCCGACCAGAGCGGCAGCCCGCTCTCACCCTGCCGAGCCGCGGCGTTGTAGGCGGCGAGCAGCTCCGCCGGATCGCACAGGAGATTCACCAGCGCCGCCCGTCCCGAGGTCCGCTCCACGGTCGAGGCCATCACCCACCCCAACGTATACCAGGGACCCTGCACTCCGAAGAACGACATCCCCCCGCGGCCGATGGAGTCCGGGTCGGTGACTCGCCGGTCCAGCACGTCCAGCAGGAACGCTTCGACGCGGCGGAGATCCGCGGGCGCGTTCGCCACGTCGCGGTCCCACCGCGCGCGATCCTCGGGCGGACTGGTCGCGTGGGGATGCACGTCGGGCCCTCCGGCAGCGGCGAGCATCGCCACGCCTTCGCCGAACGCGCCGAGCCATTGGCGGGCGGTGGAAACCGCGGAGTCCGCGGGGACGTCCGGCGTGGCATCACACGCCGCGGCGTACCCGATGTGGTGCAGCTCGTGCGCGACGGTGTTCTCGAGCTGGGCCCGCGTGCGGGTCGGATCCAGGTAGAGCATGATCGCCGGGTCGGTGGCCGGCTCGAAGACGAAGCTGTTGCCGCGCGGCTTGATGAGCAGGTACACCTTGGCGCGGATCGGAGTGCCCGCGGGGAGATAGGCGAGCGCCTTCCGGCCCGCCTCGTCCAGCCGCGCCGTGCGCCACTCGCGCAGCGTCCGGCGCAGCGCTGGAGCGCGGCGGAGCAGGGTGTCCGAGGTCATGAAGGCGCGAAAGGTCGAATCCCCGAACTCGCGGCCCATCGCCGCTTCCCGAGCCGCGAGCCGCCGGTACCCCTCGCTCTGGAAGAGCCGCCGCCAGGCGGTGTCGGGCACGGGGCTGCCGGCACTGCGCAGCTCGAGGATCGCGAGGGCGGCCTCGGCTTCATCGGTGACGATGGTGAGATCGGGTGCGACGGGCGTCGGTGCTGCCAGAGCCAGGACCAACGCGGAGAGTCGGAGCAATGATGGCATATCGCCCTAGGACACGCCGGCCGGGGAAAGGGTTGGCTCAGCTCGCGCTGGCCTGCTTCGGGGCAGGGGTCGCGGCGGCCCAGTCGGTCCAGGGACGCGTGGTGGAGCTGGACAACGAGGAGCCGATCGCCGGGGCACTGGTGGCGCTGGTGGACTCCGCCGGCGGCGAAGTGGCCCGAGGTGCGACCTCGCCGAGCGGCGGATTCGTTCTTACCGCGGGCGGGGCCGGCCGCTATCACATCGTGATCCGGCAGATCGGGCAGCAGCCCTGGCGGTCGGCACCGTTCGCGCTCGCCGCGGGGGCAGCCTATCCGGTCACTTTCCGGGTCGAGGTGCGCCCGTATGAGCTACCCACCCTGACCGTGGAGGCGCGCCGCTCCCGCTGCGGCGCGCGTCCCGGTGAGGCCGGCACCCTGGGCGCGTTGCTCGACGCGGCCGATGTGGCGCTCCAGCTCGCGAGAACGACTTCGAGCGAGCGGCGCCTGGCCTTCTCGACCGCTACCTACCTCAAGGTGCTGGATCCCGACCTGCGGGTGTTGGACAGCGCCAGCACCGGCGTGACGCGCCTGGCGCGATGGCCCATCGAGAGCGCGGACCCCGACAGCTTGCAGGTCTGGGGCTTCGTCCGCCAGCCGCCTTCGGTCGAACGAAGCACGACCGCTGACATGGAGCTCGGGCCGGTCTATTACGGTCCCGATGCACGGGTGCTCTTCAGCGAGTGGTTCCTGGCCGCGAACTGCTTCCGGGTCGAGGAGGACGAAGGGCTGATGGAGGTGCGGTTCGCGCAGGAGCGCCGGGACGACCAGGCGACGATCGAGGGCCGCCTCACGATCGACCGCGGCTCGATGGAGTTGCGGCGGCTAGAGTTCGAGTACGTGGGTCTGCCCCGGTGGGTACCCACGGGCAAGGCGGGCGGCTTCGTGGAGCTGCGGCGCCTGCACGAGGGCGCCTGGGTCCCTCGCTCGTGGCGGCTCCGTGCCCCCCAGGCCGTGCGCTCGGCGGGCAGCTCGCGCCTGCGACTCAAGGGATGGCTGGAGACGGGAGGCCGGGTCACCGCCGTTCGTACCGCGGACGGCGTGCTGGACTCGGTCTCCACGGCCGAGCTGCTGCGCGAATCCCGTTAGGCCTGCCGGCGTAGGGGGTAGATCCCCTACCCGGATCGCCTCGATGACCTTGTTCCGTCCCCTCAGGTTCCTGCTGGGCCTCGCCCTCGCAGCGGCTCCGGTGTCGGCCCAGGGCCGATCGGCATCGCCCACTTACGAGCGGATCGGCGCCCTGGTCCAGGGCGGGCTGGATGCATTGGCCCGCGGAGACACCGGGGGGTACCTCGACGGCACGCGACAGGCCTTCGCCCTGGCGCCGCGGGTGCCGCCGGTAGCGTACCACCACGCACGGGCCCTCGCCCTCGCCGGCTTCCCCGACTCCGCCCTTGCCCTCCTCGGCCGGCTCGCGGCCGAGGGGGCGGTCGCCGTGCATGAGGCCCCGGCCGACTCGGCCTTCGATCGCCTCCGTGCTTCGCCACGATGGAGTGAGGTCGCTCGAAGGATCGAGGCCTCCCGCCGACCGATCTCCACCAGCACTGCCGCCTTCGAGCTGCCGGAGCGCGATCTCACCGCGGAGGGAACCGCGTGGGACGCGAAGACTCGGAGCCTGTACCTGAGCAGCCTCTACAAGCGGAAGATCGTCGCCATCGGCCCGGACGGCGCGGCCCGGGACTTCATCACGCCGGGACAGGACGGCATCGGTCCGGTGGTCGGGATCGAGGTCGACCCGGAGCGCCGGGGACTCTGGGCCGCGAGCATGGTGCTGCAGGAGGCGGGCATTCCGCTGAGCGACACCACGCTCGTGGCCCACGGACTGCTCTATCACTACGACGTGGACACCGGTCGTCTCCGGCGGCGGTACTTGCTCCGACCCACACAGGGGGCTCGCCACGGGTTCAACGACCTGACCGTCATGCCCAACGGCGATGTCTACGTCACGGACAGCGGGTCGGGTGGCATCTACAAGTTCGGGGCAGGCGGCGGCGAAATCGTGGAGCTGCTGCCCCCAGGCACCTACACGTTCCCCAACGGCATCACCCGTTCGGAGGACGGGCGCCTGCTGTTCGTGGCGCACGGGGCGGGCGTGGACCGGCTCGAGGTCCGCACCGGGCGACGCGTCCGTCTCGGCTCGCCCGACACGCTGAATCTCGGCGGGATCGACGGACTGGCCTTCCACCGCAACACTCTCATCGCCCACCAGCCCGGTTGGTTCAACCGCGTGGTGCGGCTCCGGCTCGACGCCGCGCAGGAGCGGATTGCCTCGTGGGAGGTGCTGGAGCGCCACCACCCGCGCTTCGTGCAACCCACGACCGGAGAGGTCGCGGGCGACCTGTACTACTACATCGCCAACGCGCAGCTCCGCCGCTTCCGCGACGGCAAGATTCTCCCCTGGGACTCGCTCGCGCCCGTGCTGGTGCTCAAGACCGACCTGAGCGACGCCTCATCGACGGCGAGGGAGGAAGTTCAGGAGGCGATCCGGAGCGGTGCGGCGCCGGGGGCGGCCGCCGCCGTTGGCCGGAACGGCAGTATCGTCTGGGCGGAGGGATTCGGCGTCCGGGACCTCGCCACGGGCGAGCCGGTGGATCGGGGGACGAGATTCGGCATCGGGAGCATTTCCAAGACCCTCACGCTGGCGGCGGCCCTGGCGCTGGCCGACTCCGGCCGACTCGACCTCGACGCGCCGGTCGAGCGCTATCTCCCGGACTTCCCCCACGCGGGGAAGGGCGTGACGGTGCGGCGCATCGGCGCCCACCAGAGCGGGATCGCCGACGACTTCGCGAACGACCACTACTGGTCCACCGAGCACTTCGAGCTGGACCGCGCCTATCGCCTGATCGCCTCCGCGCCGATGACTTTCGCGCCCGGCGCAAGGACGGGGTACGCGACCGGTCTCTTCACGATCGTGGGCAGGGTTCTGGAGCGCGTGGGCGGGGGGAGCTACCTGGAGGTGATGCGCCGGACGGTGTTCGAGCCCGCCGGCATGGCGGCGACGCTGCCCAACGATCCGCGCCGGCCGCCGGCCGGTCGGACCGCATTCCACGTCAGGAGGACGGGGGGCGGCTTCGAGCCGGCACCTCCGTTCGATCCCAGCCACAAGCTCCCCGGCGCGGGCTTTCTCTCCACCGCCGAGGACCTGGCGCGATTCGGGATGGCGCTGCTCGAGCCGGGGGTGCTGTCCGAGCAGGGAAGGCGGCAGATGTTTACGCCAGTCGCCCTCTCGGACGGGACACCGACCCGGTATGCGCTCGGCTTCCAGGTGATGGAGGAGGATGGCCGGCGGCTGCTGCTGCAATCCGGGGGTGGGCCAGGGATCGCGAGCTGGCTCGCGATCTACCCGGAGGAGCGGCTGGTGGTGGCGCTCCTCTCGAATGCGACCGGCGCCCCGCTCGACGCCACGGTCCGGCAGGTCGGTCGCAGCTTCCTCACACCTCCCGCACCCGCGCCATCGCTCCAGCGCCCGCGGGCGTCGGCGCAGGCGCCGTCTCCTCCGCCGGCGCGCTGACCTCCTTCGCCTTCCGCCTGCCGAGCCGCTCCTGGAGCGCGTCGAAGTAGGTGTAGATCACGGGCGTGATGTAGAGCGTGATGATCTGGGAGAAGGCGAGTCCTCCCACGACCACGATGCCGAGCGGCCGCCGGGCCTCCGCACCCGCCCCATGGCCGAGTGCGATCGGCAGCGTGCCCATGAGCGCCGCCATCGTGGTCATCATGATGGGCCGGAAGCGCACGCTCGCCGCCTCGAGGATCGCCTCCCGCGCCGTCTTCCCGTGGTTCCGCTCGGCCTCGATAGCGAAGTCGATCATCATGATCGCGTTCTTCTTCACGATACCGACCAGCATGATGATGCCCACGTACGCGTAGATGCTGAGATCGAGGCCGAACACCGCCAGCGCGAGCAGCGCGCCGAAGCCCGCGAACGGCAGCCCCGAGAGAATCGTCAGCGGGTGGATGAAGCTCTCGTACAGGATCCCCAGCACCAGGTAGATCACCAGGATCGCCATCACCAGCAGCACCGCGAGCCCGGCTTGAGCCTCCTGGAAGGCCTGCGCGGTGCCGGCGAAGCTGGTGCTGATGGTGGACGGCAGTACCTCGCGCGCCGCCGCCTCCACCCGCTGGACCGCGGTGCCGAGCGAGGTGCCCGGCTCGAGGTCGAACGAGAGGGTGACCGAGGGGAGCTGGCCGGAGTGGTTCACCGTGAGCGGACCGGTGCCGGGGGTCACCTTGGCCAGGCTCCCCAGCGGCACCGAGACCCCCTGGCGCCCCGTGATATGGAGCAGGTTCATCGCCGAGAGATCCCGCTGGTACTCCGGGAGAAGCTCCATCACCACCCAGTACTGGTCGTTGGGAGTGTAGATGGTGCTCACCTGGCGGGCGCCGTAGGCGTTGTAGAGCGCGCTCTCGATCTGGTTGACGTCGATCCCGAGCGCGGACGCGCGGTCGCGGGCGATCTCCACCTGCACCTGCGGGTTCCGGATCTGGAGATCGCTGGTGACGCCGGTGAGGCCCGGGATCTCCTGCATCCGCCGCTCCAGCGCCGCAGAGGCCTCGTACAACGCGTCGAGGTCGGAGCTGGTGAGGGTGAACTGGTACTGGCTCTTGGACGACCGCCCGCCGATGTCGAGCACAGGCGGGTTCTGGATGAACACCCTCATCCCCGGCACGGCCGACAGCTTCTGCGACAGCGACTGCGCCACCTGGTCCGCACTCATGTTGCGCTCCGCGCGGTCCTTGAGGTGCATGATGAAGCGGCCCTGGTTCACCGTGCTGATCCGGCCCCCGCCGCCGACGGCCGACATGAAGCCGTCGATGTTGGGATCCTCCTGGACGATGGCGGCGGCGGCGCGCTGGTGCTGCACCATGGCGTCGTAGCTGGTGCCCTCGGCCGTCTCCGTGGTGGCCTGGAGCTGGCCGGTGTCCTCGCTGGGGATGAAGCCCTTGGCCACGACATGGAAGAGGGCCACGGTGCCGACCAGGATGAGCGCGCTGAATGCCATCGCGGTCCGCCGGTGGCGCATGACCCAGCCCAGGCTGCGCTCGTACCAGCGGAGCGAAGCGACCCAGGCGCGCTCGATCGCCAGATAGATCCGGCCGTGCCGCTTCGACTCGGAGTGCGACTTGAGCCACCGGCTGCAGAGCATCGGGGTGAGCGTGAGCGAGACGAAGCCGGAGACCAGGATCGCCACGCCGATGGTGACCGCGAACTCCTCGAACAGCCGCCCGATGAGCCCGCCGAGGAAGAGCACCGGAATGAACACCGCCACCAGCGAGATCGTCATGGAGATCACGGTGAAGGTGATCTGCCGGCTCCCGTTGATCGCCGCCTCGAGCACGGACTCGCCTCGCTCGATGTGGCGAACGATGTTCTCCAGCACCACGATCGCATCGTCCACCACGAAGCCGACGGCCAGCGTCAGCGCCATGAGCGACATGTTGTCCAGGCTGTATCCGAGCAGATACATGACCGCGAAGGTGGCCACGATGGACATCGGGAGCGCGAGGCTCGGGATCGCGGTGGCCCGGAGGTTCCGGAGGAAGAGGAAGATCACCATCACCACGAGGCAGAGCGCGAGGTAGAGGGTGAACTTCACGTCCTGCACCGAGGCCTTCACGCTGACCGAGCGGTCGTTGAGCGTGGCAATGTCTACCGACGCCGGGATCTGGCCGCGCAGACTCTCGACCTCGGCCTTGACCCGCTCCGCTACGGCTACGGTGTTCGTCCCCGGCTGCCGCTGGATCGCGAGCACCACCGCGCGCTCCCCGTTGAACCAGCTGGCCCGCTTGGTGTCCTGGACGCTGTCCACCACCCGTCCCAGATCCCGGAGATGCACCGGGGCACCATCGCGGAAGGCCACGACCAGCGCGCCGAAGTCCGCCGCGTTCTCGAGCTGGCCCTGGCTCTCCACCGCGTAGGCCTTGTCGGTGCCCCAGAGGATCCCGGTGGGGAGATTGACGTTTCCGTTCTCCACCGACCGCGCCACCTCGTCGATTCCGATGCTCCGCGCGGCCAGCTGCTGGGGATCGAGCTGGATCCGGACGGCGTACTTCATGGAGCCGTAGACCTGCACCTGCGCGACGCCGTCGACGGTCGAAAGCCGCTGGGCCAGGAAGGTCTCGGCGTACTCGTTGAGCTGGGGCAGCGGAAGGGTCCGGCTCCGCAGCGCGTAGTAGAGGATCGGCCGCGAGGAGGGATCCACCTTCCGGAAGCTCGGCGGCTGGATGTCCTGCGGCAGCGAGCGCATCGCCTGGGAGATGGCCGCCTGCACGTCCTGGGCGGCCGCGTCGATGTTGCGGCTCAGGGCGAACTGGAGCGAGATCGAGGTGCCGCCCTGGCTGCTGGTCGAGGTCATGACCTCGATGCCGGGGATGGTGGAGAACTCCTTCTCCAGGGGCGTCGCCACCGACGAGGCCATGGTCTCGGGGCTAGCGCCGGGAAGACTCGCGTTCACCGAGATGGTGGGATAATCCACCGCGGGGAGGTCGCTCACCGGGAGCGAGCGGTACGCCACCAGGCCGAAGATGAGAATGCCCGCCATGACCAGCGTGGTCATGACCGGCCGCCTGATGAACAGCTCGGTGAAGCTCATGTGGCCCCCTTGACCTGTACCTTCGAGCCCTGCCGCAGTCGCAGCTGGCCGTCGGTCACCACCTGTTGTCCGGGCTCGATCTCGCCGCTGACCACCGCCAGGTCGCCCGCCTGGCGGACCACCTTCACCGGTCTGGTGGCCGCCGTGCTGTCCTGCTGGACCACGAACACATAGCTCCCCTGCTGGCCGGTGACCACCGCCCGCGCCGGGACCGTAAGGGCGTCCTGGTCCACGTAGAGCCGCAGCCGCACGTTGACGAACTCGCCCGGCCAGAGTGCGCCGTCCCCGTTGGGGAAGCTGCCCTTCAGCATGATGGTGCCGGTGGTGGTGTCCACCGCGTTGTCCACGAAGGACAACGCGCCCTCGCTCGCCTGCCCCCCACCCACCGGCTCGGCCCGCACCACCAGCTTGTCGGCCCGCCGCTCCTGGATCAGCGACAGGTTGGCGGCGGGCACGGCAAACCGCACCAGGATGGGGCGGATCTGGTTGATGCTGACCAGAGGCGTCGCCTCGTTGGCCCGCACCAGGTTGCCCTCGCGCACCCGCAGGCTCCCGGTGCGGCCGGCGATGGGCGCGCGAATGGTGGCGTACTGCAGATTGAGCCGCGCCTCCGCGAGCTCCGCCTGGCTCGCCGCGAGCGTGGCGGCGGCGGCAGCCGCGGCGGTACGCGACTGGTCGTACTGCTGCGCGGTGACGTACTCCTGGCCGGCCAGCTCGCTGTAGCGGGCCGCTTCCTGGCGGGCGTTCGCCTCCTGCGCCTTGTCGCGCTCGAGGATCGCCTCGGCCCGGGACAGGGCCGCCTGGAAGGGCCGGGGATCGATCTGGAAGAGCACCTGGCCCTTCTCGACGTCCTGCCCCTCGCGGAAGGCCACCCGCATGATCGGACCGCTCACCTGCGGCTGCACCGACACCGCCTGGAGGGGCTCCACCGTGCCGGTCGCCAGGAGCTCGAACGGCACCGCCTGCCGCTCCACCGCGGCGAGTGTGACCGGCACCGGCGGCGGCGGCGGGAGCGCCTCCTCCTTGCAGGCGGCAAGTCCCAGGACCATTCCGGCGAGGATGCGATCGAAGAAGCGACTCATCGTGGGGGAACCGCCGTGGTGTCGTTGGTGAGCCGGAGCGGATTCTCGACTCCGGGGTCGAGGACCCCGGCATCGTGGGCCAGCTGCGCGAGCGAGACGCTCCAGGTGAGCCGCGCCTCCACCCGCTGCGCCCGGGCGCTCGCGAGCGCGCTCTGCGACGCGAGGAGGTCGAGCACCGACCCGACACCCGCCTTGTAGCGCGCGAGCGCGACCTCATTGGCCTGCGTGGCACTCGCAAGGAGATCCTCGGAAGTGCGGACCCGCCGGGTGGCGGTCTGGAGCGCGTAGTAAGCGCTGAAGACCTGGAAGACCACTTCCTGCCGCAGCGTCTCGGTGCGCGCCCGCGCCGCCTCCGCCTCGAACTCCGCCGCGCGCAGGTCGTGCTGGCGGGAGAAGCCGCTGAAGATCGGGATCGTGAGGCCCAGTGAGAGGGTATAGCTGTCGGCGCCGTCCGGGATGGTGGTGGCGAAGGTCCGCCCGCCGGTGGCGCTGAAGCCGAGCGACGGCAGCAGCGCCCCGCGCGCCTCGGTGATGCCGGCGTGCGCGGCCTCGACCTCGGCCCGGCTCGCGGCCAGGTCGGGGCGACCCTGGAGCGCGGTGGCGATGATCGCGTTCACGCTGTCCGCGAGCGACGCCACCTCCGCGATGGCCACGGTCGTATCCACATCGAAGGGCAGGTTCGCCGGCAGCCCGAGCGAAAGCGCCAGCGCCCCGCGGGTGGTCTGCACGTTGCCTTCGATGGTCTGGAGGTTGAGCTGCGCCTGGCTCGCGGCGGTGCGGGCCTGGAGCACGTCCGCAACGGTGGCGAGTCCGACCCGGCGGCGCTCCTCCGCGGCGACCAGGTTGGTCTTCGCTTCCTCCACGGTAGTGCTCTGGGCCCGGAGCAAGGCGCGGGTCGCCAGGTACTGGAAGTAGGCGATCTGGATCTGGAGCACCACGTCCTGGATCGCGGCGTTGTGCTGGAAGCTGGCGGAGAGGAGCTGGTTCCGGGCGCCGGCGACGCGCCCGCTGCGGCCGCCGAAGTCGAGCAGGAGGTAGTTCAGCGTCACACTGGGGGTGAACACCGACTGCTCGACGGCGCTGCGGCCCTGACTCGCCGCCGTCTTGATGCGCACGGCGCTCACGTCGCCGTCGATCGAGGGATACCACGCGCCCCGCTCGGATCCGTAGACCGAGGCGGCGGTGTTGGCGTTGGCCCAGGCGAGCCGGGTCGTGGGATTGCCCCGGAGCCCGAGATCCACGATCTCGGCCAGCGTGAGACGCCGGATGCGGTCGGCCAGGCCGGGAGGCACCGCGGCGCGGGCCGAGGTGTCCGCGGGAGCAACCCTTGGAAGCGCGTCGGCAGGCGGCGTCCACGGCACCTCGGGCCGGGGCGACGCACCCCGCACACCCGAGACGCTCGGCGTCCCCGCGCACCCCGCCAGGAGGAGCGCCGACGCGACGATGGCGCGCCTCACCGTCCCGACCCAGTGCGGGCCAGCCGCCGAGCGGGCACAGCGCGCCACCGGACCATGGCGCGGCCGATCGCGTCGGCCATGTAGCTGAGGGCGCCCTCGTAGCGCTCCAGCCGCTCGCGCACCTCGGGGGTCGGCAGCGGCAGGGTGCGCCGCCCCTCGCCGATCACGTCGGTGAACTCCCGCCAGCGATCGAGCCGCACCGCCATGGACCGCTCGAAGAGATCGTCGACCGTCCGGTAGTAGTCGCGCCGGCTGCGGGGCCGGCGGACCGGCTCGATCAGGCCGAACCGGGCCAGCAGCCTGGTGTTGGTGCTCGCGCTGGCCTTGCTCACGCCCAGCTCGTCGCTGAGCTGGTCGAGGCTGCGCGCTTCATCGCTCAGGAGGAGGAGGGCGAAGATGCGGCCGGCGATCGGCGGCAACCCGTCGTGCTCGAACAGCGAGGCGACGCGGTCGGTGAACCGACTGGTGCGGGCGTCCATGGGGCTCCTGGGCGTCGATCGGAGGATGTCGGACGGCGAGCTGGATCAGCCGAGTCGTTCAGTATGGACTGAACGTTGGCCAAAGCCAAGTGCGACCGCTCACCCCCGGGCCAGGAGCCAGTCCACCGCCGCGCGGGCGACCTCCGGGGGCACCACGTGGCCGCCGTCGAACTCCGTGTACCGGACATCGTACCGGTCGTCACGCAGCTCCCGGACGATGCGGCGGCTGCACCGGGCGATCGGCAGGACCGGGTCATGCGTGCCGTGCGAGACGAAGCAGCGCGGCCGCCCCCGGCGATGTTCGGCCAGCGCGAAGCCGGGAGAGAAGGCAATGACGTCGGAGAACAGGTCACCGTTAAGCAGACCGAGGGAGAGCGCGTAGCTGGCGCCGTCGGAGAAGCCCTCCGCCGCGATCCGGGCCGGGTCCACCGCGTATCTCGCGAAGACCAGATCGAGCGCGCGATCCAGGAACTCAACGTCGGGCCCGAATCCGGTCCGCACGACGTCCCAGGTCGAATCGCGCGAGTCGGGGGAGAGGATCAGCAGGCCGAGCTCATCGGCCAGCGGGTGGAGGCGTCGCAGGCTCCGGCGGCCGCTGCCGCCGGCGCCATGGAGCGAGAGTACCAGCGGGGCAGGATGCCCGGGCCGGTAGGATGGCGGGACGTACAGCACCCCGTCGCGGTCGGAGCCGCTCAGCTGGAGAGGAACTAGCCCGGTTGGCGGGGTGCCGCCCGCGGGCGGGTGCGGACGGCTGCGCAGCTGGCCGCGCTCGTGGAGCCGCCGCAGGTCGGTGGCAGACGGCTCACCGCGCGCCGCGGTGCTCGCGCCACAGGAAGAAACGAAGCCCGCGACCATGCCCGCGGCGACGAGCCGCAGCAACTCGCGGCGATGGAGGGATCGCATCACCGACACCGTACGGAGCATCCGGCGCCGGAGGTGTCATCCCGAGCGAAGCGAGGGAGGCCATGCCGGCATGGTCCCCTTCGCTCCGCTCAGGGTGACACCCGTTCAGAACTCGAACTCCCCTGCTTCCGCCGTCTCGCCGGCCTGCACCTCAACGCTGCGAGTTGGACCGGCGACTCCGCGGACGAGGTCCTCCGGCGCGACGGTGTAGCGGCCCGGCCGCAGGAAGGACGCCTTGAACGAGCCCGACTCGTCGGTCCGGGAGGTCGCCACCAGCGGCCCCAGCGTGGACGTGGTGTCGAACGCGTAGTGGATGCTCACCGCGGCCAGCGGGATGGGTTCCCCGGTGTCCGCGTTCACCAGGTTGCCCTCGATACTGCCGGAGCCCGCCCGGGTGATCGCCCGGAGGAACGGGATGAACAGGAAGCCGCCGGTGGAGCCGTCAGGCAGGAAGCTCCGGCCCACGTCGAAGTCGATGACGATGTCCTCGCCGTTCTCGTCGATCGCCATCGGCTCTTCGACGATGCTGAAGAGCGAGGGAGCGTCGCCCTTGGCCTGCCAGTTGATAGCGGGGTGGCCGCCGTCCCGGTCGGTCATGCCGGACCGGTCCGGATCGAAAGTCACGCGCACCGCGCGGTACTGCCCGGGCGGGACGTCGGCCTCGCCCAGGAGTGCGGTGGTGCCGTTCTGGAGGTCGAGGAGGTTGAAGGTCCGCTCCGGCCGGGCCACGGTGACCCAGCTCGGCAGCCCCTCGGAGGTGTCCGCCTGGGGGGAGAGGGCGATCTCTTCGATGTAGATGTCCACTCGGCTAATACGGTCGAACGGGAAGGGGGCGTCGGTGAGGAAGACCGCCGTCTTCCCGTCGCCCTCCGAGCCGGATGGACCCGTTTCGTAGGTGCTACACCCCGCGAGCGCCAGCACGGCGGCCGCTATCGGTGCAAGTCTGGAGGGCTCCATCGTCGCCTCTGCCGAAGTCGGTGTAGTGGATCGTACAACCCCAGAGACCCGGCGGTGACACCCGATGTGACCGCAGAGGGTTCGGCACACCCGTTTGTCACAGCCGTGATCCGGCGGTGGTCTATCGAGGATGAGCGACAGCGATGCCGCGCTGGTCGCCCGGACGCTCGGCGGCGATCTGACTGCCTACGCCGCCCTGATGGCGCGCTACCGCGACAAATTCGGGCGCTACGCGTTTCACATGCTGGGGAACCGGGAAGACGCTCAGGAAGCGCTGCAGGACAGCTTCGTGCGAGCGTACCGCTCCCTGGCGAGCTGCCGCCAGCCCGAGCGGTTCGGCGCCTGGCTCTTCCGCATCGTCGTCAATCGTTGCCGGACGGTGCGGCGGCGCCTCCAGCGGAGCCGGCGCTTCGACGCCGATCTCCCGGACGACGTCGCCGCCGTGGGGGAGCGGCCCGATGCCTTCGAGTGGCGGGACGAAATCGGCCAGGCGCTGGAGCAGCTCCGCCCCCACTACCGGGAGGCATTCCTGCTGCGTTACGTGGAAGGACTCGAGTACGCCGAGATGGCGGAAATGACCGGGGCCAAGGAGCCGGCACTTCGGATGCGGGTGAAGCGCGCCAGCGACCAGCTGAGGGAGCTGCTGAGAGATGTCCATGTCCGCTGAGCACGACGACGCGCTTAACGACGAGGTCCTGCGGCAGGTCGTCAGCGAGCTGCGCCGCCCGGTGCAGCTCGACCCATCCGTGGATCGATGCGCGCTGAACCAGATCCGGTCCGAGGCGACGCTGCGGATGGCGCCGCGCCCCGACCGCCGATGGGCCGCATGGCTCGCCGGCGCCGCGGTCGCGGCGGGCGTCCTGCTCGCCGTCGCGCACCCCGACCGGCAGCGATCAACCGCCCCACCCGCGACCCCCGTCGCGCTCCAACGGGTGGAGGCATCCTCCGACGCACGGCCGGTGCGGCTGAGATTGGCGGCTCCCGCGTCCTCCCGCGTCGCGGTGGTGGGCGACTTCAATGACTGGGACCCGGCGGCCACACCGCTGCGCCCCGCCGGCGACGGGGGTATCTGGATCGTGGAGCTTCGGCTCAAGCCGGGCCGCTATCACTACACCTTCCTGATCGACGGCCGCCGCTGGGCACGCGACCCCAGCGAGCCCCCTGTCGCCGAGAGCGATTTCGGCGCTCCGGTCTCCGTGCTCACCGTGAGCTGATCGGTGTCTTTCGTCCGCTGGCTGGCGCTCTCGACATTGCTCGCGTTGCCCGCGACGGCGCGGGCGCAGGACGAGCGACTCACCGAGCGGCTCGAGGCCGCCACCGCGGTCCAGGTGCAGCAGGTGGTGGACTCGGCGAAGGCGGCCGGGCTGCCCAGCGAGCCGCTGGTGCAGAAGGCGCTCGAGGGAGCGACCCTCGGCGCCAGCGACGACCGGATCGTGGCGGCGGTGCAGAGCCTCCACGGCCAGCTGAGGCGCGCCCGCCAGGCGTTGGGTGGACACGCGAGCGACGCCGAGCTCACCGCGGCCGCGGGGGCGTTGCGGGCGGGGCTGGAGCCGAGCGCGCTGCGACGGCTGCAGTCGCTCCGCCCCGATCAGCCACTGGTCGTCCCCATCGCCGTGCTCACCGACCTGGTCGCGGAGGGCATGCCTCCGGCCGAAGCCACCCGCTCCGTGCTCGACCTCGCCCGTGACGGACGGCCCGACGACGACTTCGTCGCGCTGCGCCGACAGGTGCAACAGCGGGGAGCCGGAGGCGAGCCGATGGGCCGACCGGCGCTCCGGCCCGCGGCGGACCCGCCGGTGGACCAATGACTCGACGCGCACTCCTGCTCGCGCTGTTCTGCGCCGCCTGGGCGTCACCCGCGCTAGGCCAGCTGTCCGGCACGCTCGACATGGGCGCCGGTACCTATCGGCCGGAGCACTCGATCCCCGGCGGCATCGCCTCGATCGTCCCCTCCCTGCGCTACACTAGCGGTCCCTTCGAGGTCAACGCACTCGGCGTCTACTCGGACGCGCCCGCCGGGCGCTGGAACTTCCAGGGCGGCACCGAGGCCTTCGCGCGCACGCCGGCGTTTGGCTTCCTGCTCCTCGAAGCGAGCGGCAAGGCCGAGTGGACGAGCCACTACCGGGTGCAGGGCACCACGACCTTCTCGGGCGGTGTGCGTGCCTATACCGCAACCGGGTCGCGCGCGCGGGCCTGGGTGGGCCGCACTTTCGGCCGCGCCACGGCGCTGGGAGCCCGACGGCCGCTGCGACGGACCGAAATCGGCGGATCCGCCGTGCTCGGCAGGGTGCATCTGGCGTTCACGCTCGCGAATACGACGGTGGACCGGTCCTACATGCTGACCCCGGGCGATCCGCGGGAGCCGGCGGCGGACACGATGGCGGCCTATCCCGAGCCGAACGCCCAGCACCAGGTGGATCGTCTGGCTCTTACCGACGCCGTGATCTCGGGGAGGTGGCGGTTCCGCTCGTTCGACCTCGACGCCTCGATCGGCCGGCGGTTCAGCCGCTCCACCCCCGAGACGGTGATATGGGGCCTCAGCGTCTCCCGGGATCTCGCCCCGACGCTCGCACTGGTCGGTGCGGCCGGCCGCGCGGGATCGGATCCGGTGACGTCGGTGCCCGGCGCGCGCTACGTCGCCGTGGGCCTCCGGCTCAAGGTCGGCGCGCCGGCGGCCGTGTCCCTGCCTGCGCGCCCGGTGGCCGACGCGTCGGCTCCCTTCTGGATCGGTCCGGCGGTCGCGGCCGGGCGCGAGATCGTGGTCCGGGCGCCCGACGCCGAGACGGTCGAGCTCGCGGGAGACTTCACCGACTGGAAGCCGGTCGGTCTGCGGCAGTGGGGTGCGGACTCGTGGCGTACACTCCTTCCTGTG
>JBKPGZ010000315.1:0-5161 GCA_046729675.1 Gemmatimonadota bacterium
ATCCGCGGGAGAAAGTCCAGCAACTCCGCGATGGCCTTCCGTCCCCGGCGGACGGTCAGGCCCTCCAGGATCTCCGCCACGAGAACGAAGAGGGTGATGACGAGAGCGGTGAAGAATTCCCCGATAACCAGCGCGGCGACGAGCGCGATGGTCATGGAGAGTTCCATGGTCATTCGGCGTTCGAGGATGTTCTCGACCGCCTCCCGATAAATCGGCCAGCCCCCCACGATGAGAGCGAGGAGGCCGAGAACGCTCACCCTAGGGAAGGGCTCCCAGATGCGGAACCAGGCCGCGGCCGCCGCGAGCGCCACGAAGGCGACTCGGGCGAGGTCCTGCCACTCCACCGGAGGCCGGTGGCCGTGCGCGTCGGCCGGGTGGCCGGGGCCGGCGTCCCTTGCTCCACGGGGCTCCATCAGGGTGCTTTCCTCCTCAGGCCAACCACCGGGATTCTGCGCTTCCAGCTCTGGACCCGGAGCGGCCCGGTCCTAATCACTTGAGATACGCATTGATGACGTCGATGAGCTCCTGGGCCGCCCTCGCCTGATCGGATGTCGGGACCTCGTCGGGGTCCCGAAGGTGAAACCGGACGTGCCCCTCCATGAGCTCGGCCATGAGCGCGTTCATCGCGCCGCGGGCGGCGGCGATCAGTCGCAGCGTGTCGGCGCACTCGGCCTCGCCCACGAGTGCTCGCTCGATTGCCTCCACCTGGCCGCGGATGCGGCGCACGCGATTGAGTAGCTTCGTCTTGTCACGGATCGTATGCGCCAAGGCCGCCTCCCTGCCTCAAAGTGTAACAGCGTACTATACCACGGTAGGGTATATCCGTTCGTGGTGTTCGTCCAGCATGACTCACCGGTCGCCATATCCGGCTTAAGCTCGGTGCTTCTCACTTGGTGGGTGAAAATACTCGCTACGTCCTGCTCGCGGCTGCAGGCAGCAAAGAGCACCGAACCCGATTCCCTGGGCCCGCGTGCCGGTTACCAGCGCACGAGACCCCGTCTGGAGCGCCGGTTGCGTGAAGGGCGTCGGGGGAGCTCTTGCGGGCAGAGTATCCGATCGAAGAGACGATTGGGGCGCTCCGCCGCGTGGGAGTGAGCGAGAGGGTGTTCCAGACTCTTGCGCAGGTTCTGCGCTCTGGCTCGCCGCCGCCGCCGGACCCGACATCCGCCGCCACCGCAGTGACAACTGGACGAGGCGCAGCCCTGTGACGTACTTCTGTCCGGAGTGCTGCACCCAAGTGCCGAGTGCGGTTCGGACGTGCCCAGTATGCGGGGCCGACCTCGCCAGCCGCGACCGGGAGAGTTTCGACACGAAGCTGATGCGTGCTCTCAATCAGCCGGAGCCCCAGACCGCGATGCGCTCGGTCTACATTCTGGGAGCTCGGGAGGTCGCTCGGGCAGTGCCCGCCCTGATCGCGCGCTGTGAAACGACAGCTGAGGATTCCGAGACGCGGAAGCAGATCTACCAGGATCGGGAGACGGCGGAACTCCGGACGAAGGCCGCCGACGTACGCCGTCAGATCCGGCTGGGCCCCGTGCCGATCTCGGCGGATGGCGCCACCCCAGCGCCCTCGGCACCGGTGGCGGCTGGTGTCACGGCGCCTGATCTCGACGCCTTGGTGGCCGCGCTCACACCCGAGCAGCGCGCGGCCTTAGCGGCGAAGCTGAACGCGCCAAAACCGGTACCTGCGGCCCCCCGTGCGGCCCCCACACGGCAAGCGCCGCGGACCATGCGGCCCCCGGCGCTCCGTAACCATCGACCTTTCACGAACTTCCGCAGAGCGGGCGACCGGACTCGAACCGGCGACGTCCAGCTTGGGAAGCTGGCATTCTACCACTGAATTACGCCCGCGGAGTGCCCCGAAATCTGAGGAGCGCCCCCGGGAGAGTCAAGCGCTTACTTGCCCTCGGAGGCCTCGAGGAAGCTCCGCAGATCGGGCTCGCTGACCGCCGGCTCACCGGGAGAGACGTTGTCGAGCTTGCCTTCCCGCATCCATCGCTCCAGCTCGCCGACCAGCTCGAAGAGATGGTCGAACGAATCCACGATGAAGAGCAGCGGCTGGTAGTGGTCGATCTCGAAATACTGGTTGATCACCCACTCGAGACGAATGGGGTAGCGCTGGACCTCGGGCGAGTCGATCGAGTGTGCGATCTCGCCGTAGGAGCTGAGCAAGCCGCTGCCGTAGACCTTGAGCCCGTCGTCGCCCCGCATCAGCCCGAATTCGATGGTGAACCAGAAGAACCGCGCCAGCGCCTTGAAGATGCTGGTGACCCGCCGGATCTTCTCCGCTTCGTCCTTGATCCCCGCCACGATCTCCGCCGCCGTGTGGGCGCAGTCGCCGAAGCGCACCAGGGTATCCGCGAACGCGCGGTCGGTGTGCATCGGGACATGCCCGGCGATGTCGTGAAAGATGTCCGGCTCCGGCAGGTAGTCGAGCGTCGCGCCGTCGCGGATGGTGATGGTGGTCGGGAACTGGCGGTTGCGGAGACAGTCGAAAAAGAGGAAGGAAGCAACGTACCCGCTCACCGCTTTCGCCTGGAAACCGGTGAGCGGGCTGAGAAATCGGTTGACGTCATCCAGCCTCGGCACCCGGTTGGGGTCGAGGCAGAGATTGTCGATGCCCTGCAGGAAGCGCGGGTTGGCGTACCGGCGCCAGCGATCGCCCATCCGGGTGAACAGGCGGTGCCACGCGTCGTGATTGGCCTCCGAGTACAGCTCGTAGGGCTGGTGGATGTAGAGCCGGCCCTCGGCCTGCGCCTGTTCGATGAACGGCGCCTTCGTCGTGGTCAGCCCGCTGGTGGCCTGTACGCCTGCCATGTGCCCTCCCCGGCTACTTGCGCTTGTACCGCCAGGCGACAATGCCGGCGCCCTGCGCCGCCGCCTTGATCTCGTGGGTCTTGCCTGCGTCGAGCGCGGGAATCTGGACGTCCTGGCTTCCGACCGGGCTGCCCTTGGCATCGATGAACTCGACCGTGAGCGCGATCGGCGCCGGCGGAATCGGCTTGCCCGCCGCGGTCTGGGCCTGCCGGCCGGTGGCCGTGGCCATCAGGGTCGCGCCGCCCGCCGCGCTGGCGAAGTCGGTGACCCGGACATCCACCGGAAGCGCCAGCACCTGCTCCGCGGTCTTCACGGCATCGTCCACCTTCCCCGACTGCTTGTAGCCCTCGCCTACAAGCTTGAGGGAGTTCTCGCTCAGCGGCTCGATTGCCGAGAGCTTTTGCGCGGTGGCCAGCAGCTTGGGGCCGTCCTTCAGCGCGAGATAGGTGTTGGCGAGGTTGAACAGCGCGTCACGGTTGTTCGGCTCCGCCGCGGCCACCTTGGAGAACGCTTCGGCGGCCTCGGCGAACTTCTTGTCGTTGTAGAGATTGACGCCGACGTTCATGAGGTCGGTGCTGCCGGCCCCGCCCGCACCGCCCGCGCCCGCGGCCGTCCCGCCTGCGGCGACGATCTGCTGCTCCAGCGCCTGGGCCTTGTCCGCCTGACCCATGCCCCGGTACGCGGCGGCCAGGCCGCGCTTGGCCTCGATGTCGTTCGGTTGCCACTTGAGATACTGCTCGAAGGCCGCGGCCGCCTCCTGATGCTTCTGGGCGTTGAGCAGGATCGCGCCCTGATTGAACGCCGAGCGGTCACGGATCTTCTTCTCGGTCGTGTCGGTCGCGTTCGCGCCGGCGGCGACCGCCTTGCCGTAGGCCGCAGCCGCGCTGTCGGTCTTGCCCTGCTCGTTGTACACCGACGCCGCCTGATAGTACGGAATCGGCGACTTGCGGAAGATGACGCCGGCCTGGTTGTAGAGCGCCAGCGCGGAATCGAGATTCTTCTGCTCCTCGAAGCCGTTGCCGCCCTTGATCAGCGCGACCCACGCGTTCTGACGGTAGCCGTCGATTTCCTTGGCGCAGGTCGGGGCCAGCTTCTCGGCGCGGGCAAGCGCGCTGTCGGCGCCGTAGAGATCGCCGCGCTGGAGGTAGATCCGGCCCAGGTAGTACCACGCCGCGGCATTGTTGCTCTGGCCGTTCTGCTGCATCGCCTCGAGCAGGACCTTCTCCCCGCTATCCAGCGCGCGCTCCTGGTTCTCGGGGACGTCGGTCTCGATCCCGGTCTTCAGGTAGCTGGCGCCGCTGCTCACCTTGAAATGGCCCGACTTCAAACCGCAGTCCGGCGCGCGGTAGGAGCTGGGCATCGACTTCGCCACCCGCTGGCTGAGCACCTTCTGCTGCTGGGCCTCGGCGGTGGCGGCGGCGAGCGCCAGCAACAACACGGCCGACGCGATCATGGCTCTCACTCGTCACGACTCCTTGTTCGGGGTCACAACCTGTGTGGCTCCATCGGAACCGACCAGGCGCAGCGCGCGCTGGTGCAAGTCCCTTGCCACCTCGTGGGCGGGGCGGCCCGTGCGCCGGGCCACCGCCGCTACGTCGTCATACTCGGGCTTTACCCGCGGGCCGTCGGGTGCGTCCAAGACCTTCACCCGCACGTTGATCCCATCCTCTACCTCCACCTCGACCTCACGCCGAGGCAGGGTGTAACGCTCCATCGTCTGCCGCCGCACACCCGCGGTCGTGCTGTGCCGGACCAGCGCCTCCGACACCCGATCGGCCTCCCCGGGGGGCACCACGGTCTCCACCCGGAAACCGATCCGGCCCTTCTTCATCTGGGTCGCCCACATCTGCACGTCGAGCGCTCCGGCCTCGATCAGGGCGGCCCGGAGCGGCTCGAGATACTCGGGGCTCAGGTCGTCGATGTCGGTGGACAACACCACTACCTCGCCCGCCTCCGGCACAGGCTCGGCGAGCATGAGACGGAGTGCATTGGGGTACGCCTCGGGATCGCGGCCGCCCGCGCCCCACGCCCCCGCCCCGACCACTCGCCACCGTGCCGGCGGCGGGCCGGACGACAACACCCGCAGCAACGCGGCTCCGGTCGGCGTAGTCGCCTCGCCGACCACGGGCCCGCCCGTGACGACCTCGAGGCCCTCGAGGAGAATGGCCGTCGCCGGTGCAGGCACGGGGATGGCACCGTGCGCCGACCGCACCCAGCCGCTGCCCACGGCCACCGGCCGGTGGTAGATGCGCTCGATGGCGAGTTGCTCGAAGCCCTCGATGCCGGCGACGACGTCTACCAGCGCGTCCATCGCGCCCACCTCGTGGAGCGCGACTTCCTCCGC
>JBKPGZ010000316.1:0-2619 GCA_046729675.1 Gemmatimonadota bacterium
CCCAGGGACAGGAGGACCGTCCCCGCGGCGGCAAGCAGGGCGAGCGCCGACGCGCCGTAGCGGAACGGGTCGAGCGCCATCATCTGCGGCAAGCCGGCGGGCGTGGCCCGGCCCACCCACAGGGCCGCGAGGGCCGCACCGGCCACGATCAGCCCCGCCAGCGAGAGCCATCCCGCGAGCCGGCTGTCCTGGGCGCTCTCGTGGCGCCAGCTCACCACCAGCAGCACGATGAGCGACCATCCGGAGAGAATGATCTCGGGCAGGAGCGCGAGGGTGACGCCGAGGGGCTGTCCCAGGTCGATCGGATTCATGGAGCCACCCGGGCGCTAGTCCCCTGCACCGCCACCGGATTGGTCGTGCGCGCGGGCTGGGTGAGCTGCACGTAGCGGCGGGCCGCCGACTCCATCCGCTTGAGCACCGGTGCTGGATAGAGACCGAGCCACACGATGCCGATCAGGAGCGGCGCCATGAGGGCCAGCTCGCGCCGCCCGAGGTCGGTCATGCGCTCGTTCTCGGGCTTGTCGAGCCGGTTGAAGATCAGCCGCTGCAGCGCCCAGAGCAGGTAGGCCGCGGCGAAGATAACGCCGGTCGTGGCGATCACCGTCGCCACCGGGTAGGCGCCGAAGCTGCCGAGCAGCACCAGGAACTCGCCGACGAAGCCGTTGAGACCGGGCAGCCCGATGGAAGAGAGCGCCACCACGGTCAGGATCAGGCTGAAGAGCGGCATCACGCGGGCGATCCCGCCGTAGTCCGCGATCAGCCGGGTGTGCCGCCGTTCGTAGATCATCCCGACCAGGAGGAACAGCGCCCCGGTGGAGAAGCCGTGGCTGATCATGACCATCAGCGAGCCCTGCACGCTCTGGAGCGTCCCGCCCCAGATGCCCAGCATGACGAAGCCCAGATGGCTCACCGAGGAGTACGCAACCAGCTTCTTGATGTCGGGCTGGACCATCGCGACCAGCGCGCCGTAGATGATCCCGATCAGCGCCAGCACCACGATGATCGAGCTCACCGTGGGGCTCAGCGCCACCTCGGGGAAGAACGGCACCGCGAACCGGAGAAAGCCGTAGGTGCCGATCTTGAGCATTACCGCGGCGAGGAGCACGCTCCCGGCGGTCGGGGCCTCAACGTGCGCGTCCGGCAGCCAGGTGTGGAAGGGGAAGACCGGGACCTTGATGGCGAAGGCGATGGCGAAGGCCGCGAAGAGCCAGGGCGCGAGCGAGCCGACCGCGCCGGCGTGATTCAGCAGGAGGTCGTAGGAGAAGGTCAGGTACCCCGTCACCGCCCGAACCCGCCACACCAGCGCCACGATCGCCACCAGCATCAGCAGCGAGCCGGCCATCGTGTAGATGAAGAACTTGATCGCGGCGTAGAGCCGGTTGGCCCCGCCCCAGATCCCGATGATGAAGTACATCGGGATCAGCATCACCTCGAAGTAGACGTAGAAGACGAAGAGGTCGAGCGCGATGAACACGCCGACGAGGCCGGTCAGGAGCGTCAGCATCAGGGCGTAGAAGCCGCGCTCCTGCTTGGTGATGTACTGCCAACTCCCCAGCACGCTGATCGGCATGAGCAGAGTCGTGAGCAGGACCATCACCAGCGAGATGCCGTCGATCCCCACCCGGTAGGCGATGCCCCAGTCGGGGATCCAGGCCGCGTTGGAGACCAGCTGCAGGGTGCCCCTCGAGGGGTCCAGGGCCCACCAGAGCCCCAGGGAGAGCACGAACTCCACGACGGTGACGAGGAGGGCCGTCCACTTGGCCGACGAGTCCGGCCCCAGGAGCACCGGAACCACGCCGAGCAGCGGGAGCACGACCAGGGCGTGGAGGATCCACTGCCCGTAGCCGATGGAGTCGAGGAACTCGGTCATCGGATCACCGGATCACGGCGCGCAGGATCCAGATCGCGCCCACGAGAAAGAGCACCACGTACACCCCGACCTGCCCCGTCTGGAGCCGGCTCCCCAGCCAGCCGAGCCCGCGCGAGAGCCGGGCGCTCCCGTTAACCGCCGCGCCGTCGATGACGCCTTGGTCCACGCCCTTCCACAGCACCGTCCGGGAGAGCCGCACCAGCGGCCGGACCACGGCGGCATCGTACAGCTCGTCCACGAAGTACTTCCGGTTGAGCACCCGAGCGATGCCGGTGTCCTCCGGCGCCTCGTGGGCGGTGGGGATCCGCTGCGCCAGGGTCAGCCGGTACCCCAGCGCGAGGCCGACCACGCCGACCAGCACCGCCCCGCCGACCAGGAAGAGCTCGGTCGAGCCGTGCGGCAGCTCCACCCTGGCGAACGCCGCCGCGGCCGCCGTCACCGGCTCGAGCCAGGACTCCAGCCAGTGATGCCCGCCGACGAAGGTGGGGAGGTTGATGATGCCGCCGACCACCGTCAGCACGCCGAGCACGACGAGCGGCCCCGTCATGATCCAAGGCGCCTCGTGGAGATGCCGGCGCTCCTCCGCCCCGGTGCGGTTCTCACCCAGGAACGTCATCGCCATGAGCCGGGCCATGTAGAAGGCGGTGAGGAACGCCGCGATGACGCCGAATGCGTAGTAGAGATAGAAGATCGGCGTCTCCGCTCCCCGGGCGAACGCGGACGCGAGGATCTCGTCCTTGGAGAAGAAG
>JBKPGZ010000317.1:0-4226 GCA_046729675.1 Gemmatimonadota bacterium
CTGTTGAACAGGTGGTAGAGCCAGCCCACTGCCACGCTGCTGGACCCGACGACCTGAGCGACCATCATCATCATCGGCACCGGTGAACCGCCGGGTCCCGGTGCGCTCATCATCTGCATCATCAGGCCGAAGACGACCCCGGCCACGAGTCCGGCGACCGCGCCGGCCGCCACGGTATTTGGCATTGGAGAGCCCTCATGCGGAGTGACTAAGGAACGGCCCGCGCCAGTGCGGGGCTCACGCACTGAGACACCGAGGGAAGGGAATTCCTTCGCCAGTAGCCCTGTCATCCCGAGCGAAAGCGAGGGATGACAATTCGCTGCCCACCCTTCCGCGCCCCACCCCTCGCCGCTAGTTTCCCGCCCCGATGCCCACCCGAGTTCCCCTCATGGACGACCGCGCGCTGACCCGCACGCTGGCGCGCATGGCTACCGAGATCATCGAGCGGGCGCATGGCACCGAGGGCCTGGTCCTGGTCGGGATCCAGCGCCGGGGTGTGGAGCTCGCCGCTCGGCTGCGAGCCCTGATCGCCCAGTCGGAAGGCGTCCAGGTGCCGCTGGGCAAGCTCGACATCACGCTCTACCGCGACGATCTCCAGACCGTGGGGCCCCGACCCGTCGTCGGCGAGACCAGCCTCCCCGACCTCGATGGCCGGACCGTGGCCATCGTGGACGACGTCCTCTACACCGGGCGCACCGTGCGCGCCGCGCTGGACGAGTGCTCCGACTTCGGGCGGCCGCGACGCATCCTCCTCTGCGTCCTCATCGACCGCGGCGGCCGCGAGCTGCCGATCCAGGCCGACATCGTCGGTCACAAGGTGACCGCCGGCCCGAGCGACCGGGTGGACGTGCTCGTGGCGGAGCTGGACGGCCGCGACGTGGTCGAGCTGGTGCGCCCGTGATCGGCACGGCGCTCGGCAAGGACCTGACCGGGCTGGAGACGCTGAGCCGGGAGCAGATCCAGCTCATCCTCGATACGGCGGAGCCCTTCAAGGAAGTGAGCGAGCGGCCCATCAAGAAGGTGCCGGCGCTCCGCGGCAAGACCATCGTCAATCTCTTCTTCGAGGCTTCCACCCGGACCCGCATCTCGTTCGAGTTCGCCGAGAAGCGGCTCAGCGCCGACACGGTGAACGTGGCCAGCGCCGGCAGCTCGGTGAGCAAGGGCGAGACCCTGGTGGACACCGCGCGGAACCTCGAGGCGATGCGGATCGACATGGTGGTGATCCGCCACGGCGCCTCGGGGGCGGCCCAGTTCCTGGGCCAGCGCATCCGCTCGAACGTCATCAACGCGGGCGACGGCAAGCACGAGCACCCGACTCAGGGTCTCCTCGACATGCTGACCCTGCGGGACCGCTTCAAGCGGCTGGAAGGCCTCAAGGTCGCGATCTGCGGCGACATCCTCCACAGCCGGGTCGCCCGCAGCAACATCTGGGGGCTGACCAAGCTGGGCGCGGAGGTCGGCGTCTGCGGGCCGGCAACCCTCCTGCCGCGGAACGTCCACGAGCTCGGCGTCACCATCCTCCCCCGGATCGAGGACGCCATCCAGTGGGCGGACGCGCTCAACGTGCTCCGGCTCCAGCTGGAGCGGATGGAGGCGGGCTTCCTGCCTTCGCTCCGCGAATACAACCGGGTCTTCGGCGTCACCAACGAGCGGCTCTCGAAGGCGCCGAAGGACCTCCTGATCCTGCACCCGGGCCCGATGAACCGCGGGGTGGAGATCGACAGCGACGTGGCCGACGGGCCGCACAGCGTGATCCTGCCGCAGGTGACCAACGGCGTCGCCGTGCGCATGGCGGTGCTCTACCTGCTCGCCGGCGGCTCGCCCGACTGGGCGCATCCCGGCGGCGGAGGGGAATAGGTGCGCCCGATCCTGATCCGCGGCGGTCGGATCATCGACCCCTCGCGAGGAGTCGACGAGGTCACCGACCTGTTCCTCGCCGACGGCAAGGTGCAGGCGGCGGGTCGCGATCTCGGTCATCCCGACGACGCGCAGGTGCTGGACGCCAGCGGCAAGGTGGTCGCGCCGGGGCTCATCGACCTGCACGTGCACCTGCGGGAGCCGGGCCAGGAGGATATCGAGACGGTGGCGACGGGCGCGATGGCCGCCGCGGCCGGCGGGTTCTCCGCGGTCTGCGCGATGCCCAACACCGACCCGGTGACCGACAATCAGGCCGCGGTCGGCTTCATCGTGAGTCAGGCCCAGCGCGCCGCGAAGGCGCGGGTCTACCCGATCGGCGCCGTGTCGCTGGGGCAGAAGGGACAGCAGCTCGCCGAATTCGGTGAGCTGGTGGGTGCGGGCGCGGTGGCGGTGAGCGACGACGGCAAGCCGGTCGTCTCCAGCCATCTCATGCGGACGGCACTGGAGTACGCCCGGACGTTCGGCATTCCGGTGGCCGACCACTGCGAGGATCCGACCCTCGCGGCGGGCGGCGCGATGCACGAGGGACTGGTCTCCACCCGTCTCGGCCTGAAGGGCGTGCCGGCCGCGGCCGAAGAAATCATGGTGGCCCGTGATATCCTGCTTGCCGAGCTCACGGGTGGGCGCGTGCACCTCTGCCACATGTCCACCAGGGGCTCGGTCGAGCTGATCCGGCGGGCAAAGGAGAAGGGACTCCGGGTGACGGCAGAGGCGTGCCCTCACCACTTTACGCTGACCCACGAGGCCTGCGAGGACTACAACACCAACGCCAAGATGAACCCGCCGCTGCGCGAGCCGGAGGACCGCGAGGCTATCCGACAGGCGCTGCGCGACGGCACCATTGACGTCATCTGCACCGACCACGCGCCCCACCATTACGACGCGAAGGAGCGCGAGTTCGACGACGCCCCGAACGGGATCATCGGACTGGAGACCGCGCTGGGGCTCGCGGTGTCGGAGCTGGTGGAGTCGGGCCTGCTCTCGCTCCCGGAGCTGGTGAACCGGATGAGCGTGATGCCGGCCCGGATCTTCGGTCTCCAGGGAGGAAGTCTGGCCCCCGGCGCGCCGGCGGACGTGGTGGTCTTCGACCCCTCGGCCGAGTGGACGGTGCAGCCGGAGGAGTTCTACTCCAAGAGCCGCAACACCCCGTTCGCCGGCCGGCGCCTCCGGGGCCGGGCCGAGACCACGATCGTGCGGGGGCAGGTGGTATTCGCGCGCGGGGGCGACACCTAGTTAGATTTTGGACGACGCGGTTCCGTCCGGTTCCGACGTGCCCCCCAGATAGAGCTGACGCGAGAGGAAGGCCAGGCCATGGCCCCGGATACCGACAACAGCATCGAAGCGCTCCTGCAGCAGCGGTCGCAGTATGAGCAGTGGCTCGCCAAGCTCGACTCCGCCGCGAACAAGGCACCCGACGCCGTCCGCAAGAAAGTGCGGGCCGACTACGAAGTGCGGCTGCGCGGGGTGATCGAGCGCCTCCGCGGTCACTCGGCCACGATCGCCGAGGAGTTGCAGCGGCATCAGGGCTCCCAGCGCGAGCTGGACGGCCAGCGCCGTGAGGCGGAGGAGGAGTTGGCGGAGGCCGAAGTCCGCCACACGGTAGGGGAGTTCAGCGACGACGAGTGGCAGCGGATCGCGGGTGACAGCGACCGGAAGCTGGGCGGGCTGCGGGAACAGCTGAAGACCGTGGGCGACGAGATCGCGAGGCTGGTGGAGGTTCAAGCGCTGATCGCCGCCTCCCCCAAGGCCGCCGCTCCTCCGCCGCCGCCGGCAGAGGAGATCATCGAGCGCTCGCCGCTACCGCCTCCGCCTCCGCCTCCGGCCGAGCCCGTCGCGGAGGCTCCGAGGGCCGCACCCCGTCCGACGCCCCAGCGCCCGCGCGAGCCAGAGCCGGCCGCGGTCGACGAGCTCGCCTTCCTCAAGTCCGTGGGCGACGAGCCCAAACCCGCGGCCGGACGGCGGACCAGCAACCCCGGCGTCAGCGCCTCGCCCCAGGCATCCCGTGCGGTCGAGACCGCGCCCGCGCCGTCGGGCAAGGCCGGCGCCCCTGGCGTGGCCAAGACCCTCAAGTGCGGCGAGTGCGGCACGCTCAACCGGCCGACGGAGTGGTACTGTGAGCGGTGCGGGGCGGAGCTAGCCGGGATTTGACGGTCAGGCGGTCGGGCGGTCAGGCGGTCAGGCGGTCAGGCGGTCAGGCGGTCAGGCGGTCAGGCGGTCAGGCGGTCAGGCGGTCAGGCGGTCAGGCGGTCAGGCGGTACGAGTGTAAATAACAATGGGGCCCACGCAACGCTGGGCCCCTTCTTCTATAC
>JBKPGZ010000318.1:0-22456 GCA_046729675.1 Gemmatimonadota bacterium
GTGGACCGGACTGCGGAGGAGTCGGTCGAGCTTGCCGCGCGAGCGTTGCTCCGTCGCTACGGCGTGGTGTTCAAGCGTCTGCTGGCCAGGGAGGCCGGTGCCCCAGCGTGGCGCGAGCTGGTCCAGGTGTACCGGCGACTGGAGGGCAGGGGGGAGGTCCGGGGCGGGCGATTCGTCTCCGGGATGTCGGGTGAGCAGTTTGCGCTTCCCGAAGCGGTGGGTCAGCTCCGGGCCGTGCGACGCCAGGCGCCTTCGGGACGACTGGTCGCCGTCGGCGCAGCGGACCCGCTCAACCTGACCGGCATCATCACCCCGGGCGAGCGGGTCGCGGCCGTGGCCCGGAGCCGGGTGCTCTATCGCGACGGCGTGCCGGTGCTCGCGCTGGAGCGCGGTGAGGTGAACCCGCTGGCGGCAGTATCTCCCACGCCCGATATGGTGCAGGCGCTGGTGCGCAAGCAGCTGACTCCCGCGCTCCGCGCCAGGCTGGGGATCGCGGGTGTGCCGGCCGCTTCCATGCCGCCCGCGAGACGGCCTTCCCATCGGAAAGTGGCCAGCCGGAGCCGATCGCGGGATTCGGACGGTCACGGCGTGTAGACCTGGTTCGTGCCCAGGACATCGGGATACTTCGAGCCGCCCAGCGCATAGAGCTTCCCGTTGACCACCGCGACCGCCAGGAAGGTGCGCTGCACCGTCGTGGACTGCGCGTAGGGATAGGTCCAGTAATCGATCGCCGGGTCGTATACCCGAAGGGCGTCGTGCTCGATGTTGTTCAGCACGAAGGAGCCGCTCACGACGTACAGCTTGTTGCCGATCACCTGGCCAGCCGCTCCGATCTGCTCGGTGGGCATGAAGTCCCGTGCGGCCCAGGCATTGGTCGCCGGGTCGTACACGCTCGTGGTGAAGCTCGGGCTCTCGTCGCTGTTCATGGTTCCC
Organism: Gemmatimonadota bacterium; assembly: GCA_046729675.1. Classification (GTDB taxonomy): domain Bacteria; phylum Gemmatimonadota; class Gemmatimonadetes; order Gemmatimonadales; family GWC2-71-9; genus CAVVWJ01. Next base: position 934 of record JBKPGZ010000318.1, read on the forward strand.
GCGACGTAGATCTTCCCGTTGATCACCCCAGCCACCGGGTAGTGGTGTCCCGCCGGACCGGAGGCACGGGCGGTCCAGGTGTTGGTGGCAGGATCGTAGCGGTGCAGCCGGGTGGAGTCGGCGGCCGGGGTCACGATATAGAGCTTGCCGCTGAGGGCCACCGCGGCTCCGCGGGCGCTGGCCAGCGGGAGAGGCGCCTTGGTGGACCAGGTATTGGTCGTCGGACTGTAGACGTACAGCGTCTTGGTCGGGACCCCATTCGCATTGAGTCCGCCAGGCACGTAGATCTTCCCGTTGATGACCGCTGCTCCACTCGGCCAGGCCCGCCTGGAGGGCAGCGACGCCTTGGTCGCCCATTTGCTGGTGCTGGTGTTGAAGGCCTCGACCTTCGTGAGGTTCACCTCGGTCGCGTCGTCCGGGTCCCCGGCCACCAGGAAGCTCTGGCCTCCGATGGCGTAGATGATGCCATTGACCGTGACCGCGACCAGTCCGCGGCGCTTGGTCGGCATCGGCACGCTGGTGGCCCAAGTGTTGGATACGCTCGGGACCGGCGAGTCCACTGGCGCCGCCGTGGTGAGTGTCTCGGGCGCGAGCGGCCCGGAGTCGTCACCGCAGGCAACGAGGCTCACGATCGCCAGGAGTGACGCCGGCAGGGCGGTGATTCGAGTGCGGGACATGGTGCGTTCCTCCACCGTAAGAGCCCGGGTTGTGTTCTTGGTTACCGTGCATCGCGCCGTCGCGCGGAAAACCCGGACATCGGTGGCGGCGGCCGCTCGATTGCCAAACCGCCCGGGCAGGCTAGCTTCGTGGGAGTCCCTCACTTGAAGACCGCGGGCATGGACTCCCAGCCCAGCACGCCGGGCCCGGCCGAAGGCCTCTTCCCCGAGCTCTACGACGAGCTCCGGCGCATCGCGCACCGGCGGCTTCGCGCGGAGCGCACCGGTCACACCCTCTCCACCACTGCCCTCGTTCACGAGGCCTACCTCAAGCTGGCGGACCAGACGCGCGCCCGGTTCGCCAGCCGGTCGCACTTCCTGGTAGTCGCGTCCCAGGCCATGCGGCGGATCCTGGTCGGCTATGCCCGCAGGGTCCGGAGCCAGAAGCGCGGGGGGCGCTGGCACCGGCTCGACTTCGACGCGGTGGAGATCCCGGTGGAGGACCGGGCCGAGGCGCTCCTGGCGCTCGACGCCGCGATGGAGCGTCTCGCCCGGCTCAACCCGCGGCTCGGCCAGGTGGTCGAGTACCGCTTCTTCGGAGGCATGACGGAGGAGGAGGTCGCCGCCGCGCTCGGCGTCACCGAGCGCACGGTGCGCCGCGACTGGATCAAGGCAAAGGGCTGGCTGGTGCGCGAGCTCGAGGGCGGAGATGGGGCCTGACCGCTGGGAGCGGATCGAGCGGCTGCTCGACGCGGTACTCGAGCTGCCCCCCGCCGAGCGGCGTGCGATGCTGGAGCGGGAGTGTCCCGACGACCCCGCGCTGCGGACCGAAGTGCTCGAGATTCTCGCGGCGGGGGAAGAGCCGGATCCGCTCCTCGATCGGCCCGCGGTGCGGGCCGACACGGTCATCGCCGCGGTCACCGGCGAGAGACCGGTGCCGATCCCCGAGCGGATCGGGCCCTACCGGATCGAGCGGCTGATCGGCGAAGGCGGCATGGGCATGGTGCTGCTCGCCCACCGGGACGACGGTCATTTCGACCAGCAGGTCGCGCTCAAGCTGGTGCGGCACGGGCCGCATCTCGACGCGCGGATCGTGCGCCGGTTCCGGGAGGAGCGGCAGATCCTCGCAACGCTCAACCACCCGGGCATCGCGCGACTGCTCGACGGCGGCATCACCGAGCATGGGCTGCCGTTCTTCGCGATGGAGTACGTCGAAGGAGAGCGCATCACCACCTATTGCGAGCAGCGCTCGCTGGGCATCGAGGAGCGGCTCTCGCTCTTCGCGCGGGTGTGTGACGCCGTGGCCCACGCGCACGAGAAGCGGATCGTTCACCGCGACATCAAGCCCTCCAACGTCCTGGTCACGACCGAGGGACATCCCCGGCTCCTCGACTTCGGGATCGCCAAGCTCCTCGGCCCTGACGCCGAGGGCACCGGCCCCGCGCGAACCTGCCACAGCGAGCGCCTGCTGACGCCGGAGTACGCGAGCCCCGAGCAGATCAAGGGTGAGCCCGTCGGCATCTCCGCCGACGTGTACTGTCTCGGTGTGCTGCTCTACGAGCTGCTGACGGGGCGGCGGCCGTTCCGCCGCGCGGGGCGGACCGCGCATGAGCTGGAGCTCGCGGTGCTGGAGCAGGACCCCACCCGTCCATCGGAGGCGGTGCGGCGGGAGCCGCTCAGGCGGCGGCTCCGCGGCGATCTGGATGCCATCGTGCTCACCGCGATGAACAAGGAGCCGGAGCGGCGCTACCGCGGCGCCGCCGAGCTGGCCGCCGACGTGCGCCGCCATCTGACGGGGAAGCCGGTAATCGCGCGATCGGCCAGTCCGATCTATCTGGTCCGCCGCTGGGTCCGGCGCCATCGGGGTGCGGTCCTCAGCGCAGCGGCGGGCGCGGTGCTCGCCGCCATCGTCGCGACGGTGGTGACGCGGGCCGGATCGCCGGATGGACTGGTCACTGGAGCTACCCGCCGGGTCACACTCGAACCGGGGCTGGAGCTGGATCCGGCGTGGTCGCCGGACGGCAGGTCGATCGCCTACACGGCGGAGGCCGGGCCCGGGTTCCAGGTCTTCGTCCGGCCGGCGGGCGGGGGAGCGGCCGTTCCGATCAGCGCGGCGCTGCCGGGATCCCACCGGCGGCCCCAGTGGTCTCCGGACGGGAGCCGGATCGTCTTCCAGGCGGGCGGGTCGATCTACGTCGTGCCCGCCCTCGGCGGGACGCCGCAGCGCCTGGCTCAGCCGTCGCGGCCGGGGAGCTGGGTCGCCCATCCGACCCTGTCGCCCGACGGGCGAACACTGGCGTACGTCGAGGACTGGTCCATCTACCTGCGGCCGGTCGAGGGCGGCCCGGCCAGGCTGATCACCAGCCAGCAGGCCGCGCACTCACTCGCCTGGTCGCCCGATGGCGAGTGGATCGCGTTCGTCTCCGGGAATCCGACCTTCGTCTTCGGCGAATCCCCCTGGGGCACCGCGACCAATCTCGGCAACATCGCGCCCAGCTCGATCTGGGTGGTGACAGCCCGCGGGGGCGAGCCGGTTCGGGTCACCGACGCGCAGTCGCTCAACACCAGCCCGGTGTGGCTGCCCGGGAAGCGTGAGCTCCTCTTCGTGTCGAACCGGGAAGGGAGCCGGGACATCTACCGGGTGGAGCTGAGTGCCTCGGGCGCGCCGGCCGGACGGCCGATTCGGCTCACTGCCGGCTTGAGTGCTCACACGTTGAGTCTCTCCGGCGATGGGGAAAAGCTCGCCTACTCAGACTTCACCTACAGCGGAAACATCTGGACGCTGGACATTCCCGAGGGCGACGTCGTCTCCGTCGCTCGAGCCACGCCGCTCACCGAAGGCACCCAGGTCATCGAGGGGATGACCCTGTCCCCGGACGGGCGCTGGCTCGCCTTCGACTCCGACCGGAGCGGGAATCAGGACATCTACAAGATCTCGGTGAACGGTGGCGAGCCGGTACGGCTCACGGACACCCCGGAGGACGACTTCGTGGCGACGTGGTCGGGTGGAGGGCGGGAGATCGCGCTGCACACGTACCGGGAGGGTGCCCGACGGGTGCGCCTCATCTCCGCCGACGGTGGAGAGCCACGCGACATCGGCGGATCGCCGCCCAATCAGCGATCGCCCGGTCTGGCGCCGGACGGACGCGGACTGGTCTTCACCTCCGACGTCTCGGGGGAGCTCCAGCTCTACGTGGTGAGGCGGGACGGGAGCTCCGGCTGGGGCGTCCCCCGGCAGCTCACCTCGCAGGGGGGCTGGGCCGGCCGGTGGGCGCCCGACGGGCGGGCGATCGCGTACTGCCGCCGCGACGGCGTCTGGGTCATCCCGCCGGAGGGAGGGTCTCCCACTCAGCTGGTCACGACCGACGGCTCCGCGGGCCAGCCGGCACCGGAGCTCGCCTTGTGGAGCCCGGATGGCGGGACGATCTACTACAAGGCGTTCGACGTGGCAGGACACTCGAGCCTGTGGTCGGTGGCATCGGTCGGCGGAATCCCCAGGCTTCTGGTGCGCTTCGACGACCCTTCCCGACCTTCCCCTCGCCCCGAGTTCGCCACCGACGGCAGGCGGTTCTTCTTCACCGTCGGAGCCCGCCAAAGCGACATTTGGTCCATGGAGCTGAGGCAGGGGAGCTGATTGTGGCGACGGTGTCACCCTGACCGCTCTCAAACGCTTCTCAACCGGGTGCAGGATCCAGCTATGACGCTACCGACGCGGCACATCGGAATCCTGGCCCACAGCGCCGACGGGGCGGCGCTCTGCTTCCTGGAGATGGTCCGCGAGGCGTGTCGCCGGCTGGGCGCGCACCAGCACCCCGAGATCACGCTCTCGATCCTGCCGATGGCCCCCACGCTGGAGCACTACGAGCGGAACGACCTCCCGGCCGTGAAGTCCCACCTCACGCGCACGGTCCGCCGCCTGGCCGACGCGGGCTGCGATTTCTTCGTGTGCCCCGACAACACCGCACACATCGCCCTCGAGCTCCCGGGCGAGCCGCTGCCGTTGCCGGGGCTGCACATCGCCGAGATCGTCGCCGAACGGGCGAAGGCGCAGGGCTACACCCGGGTGGGCCTGTTGGGCACGAAGTGGACGATGGAAGGCCCGGTCTACCCCGCCGCGTTCGCCCGCCACGACATTGCCCTGCGCACTCCCGCTCCGCCGGATCGCGCGCTGGTGGACGATGTCATCTTCCGCGAGCTGACCCAGGGCAGGTTGATCGATTCGTCACGGGCCGAGTATGTCCGGATCATCGGCGGGCTGAAGCGGGAGGGATGCGATGCGGTGGCGCTGAGCTGCACCGAGATACCCCTGCTGATCACGCCGGAAGTCTCCCCGCTCCCGACCCTGGATTCCACCCGGCTGCTGGCGCGAGCGGCGGTGGCGGTGGCGCTGGGCGAGCGGATGCCGGCGTGGAGAGGCGGTGCACTGACATCGTCACCCTAAGCGCAGGGAAGTGGGTCATGTCACGTCGTCGTTATCGCCCTCCTTCACTTCCTTGGATAAACAAGTTCCTCACCCCACGCTCCGCATTGCCTCCACCGGACTCACCCGGCTCGCCCGCCACGCCGGCACCAGCGCCGCGACCGTTGCCACCGCCAGGAGCAGGACGGCCACCGCCCCCAGCGTCGCCGGATCGGTGGCGCTGATCCCGAAGACGAGACTACTGAGCACCCGGGACACCGCGAGCGCCCCCACCAGGCCGAGCCCCAGGCCGGCCGCGGCCAGCAGCACCGACTGCCGCAGGACCATGCGCAGCACGTCCCCGTTCGCCGCGCCGAGCGACATCCGGATCCCGATCTCGTGGGTCCGCTCGGCGACGGTGTAGCTCATGATCCCGTAGACCCCCACCGACGCGAGGGCGAGCGCGACGCCGGCGAAGACGCCGAGGAGGATCATCGAAATCCGCTGTCGCGACATGGACTCCGCCAGCGCCGTGTCCATCGTGCGTACCATATACACCGGCTGCTCCGGATCGAGCTCCGCGATCGTTCGGCGCACCGCCGGCAGCAGTGCCTCCGGATCCCCGCTCGCGCGCACCAGGAGGAAGAGCTGGTTGTTCCAGCCCGCCCGCTGCTGGCGCATGATACTGTCACCTGAGCGAAGCGAAGGGGGCCATGCTCGATATGGGCCCCCCTCACTTCGTTCGGGCTGACAAGAGAGCCCGAACTACTTCTTGTCGGACTCCTTGGCCTGGTCCCGCTGGCTCTCTTTCGCGTCCACCTGGCGCGCGCGGGTCAGCAGGTCGCGGATCACCGGGAGCTCGTCGTCGATCAGCCGGCGGATCTCCGGGGTCTGGGTCTTCTGCCTGGTGTCCCGGAAGTCCTGCGCCATCAGCTCGAGGTGATCGGCCACGATGTCGGCGTAGGCGCGGTCGAACTCGTTTCGGTCCGACGCCTTCTCGAGCCGCTGCAGCTTCTCCCGGTTATGCCGCGTCAGGTGGGAGTTCACTTCGGCTTCGCGACGGTCGGCGAATCTCTCCCAGCGCTCCGACCACTTGGTGAAGTCCTTGTCGATTCGCTCCGCGAGCCCGCGGATCGCGTCGCGCTCGGACTCACGCTCGGCCCGCTTCGCCAGTCGGATGTGCATGAGGTGGTCGCTCAAGACGTTGTCCACGAAGGAGCGGTCCGCCCCGCCAAGCGCCGCCCGCTCGTTGTCGTTGCGGTTGTCGCGGTTCTCGGCGTTGGTGCGGTCATCCGGGGACGGTGCCGGCACCGGCGTGGGCACGCCACCGGCGCGGCCCGCCGTCGAGGAGACGCCGACCCGGCTGCCGACCTGCTGCGCCGACGCGAGGTGCTCTCGGATGGTCGACGCGCCGCTGCTCGCCAGCTGCCGGACTTGGGACGAGCTGGCGGAGTTCGCCATCTGCTGGAACGCGGCCAGGTCCTGCTCGTGCTCCCGGATCATGTCCGACATGTAGGCCTGGTCGAACGCGGTGCCGGAGAGCTTCTCCAGCCGATCGATCGCCTGCTGTCCCGACGTACCGAACTCCACGGTGACCTTCATGTCGTTGTCCTGCGCCAGGTCGACCCACTCCTTGTTCATCGAGTTGTGGTCCTCGACCATGCGCTCGGCGAAGTCCTTGACCTCGGAGTTGCTGGCCCGGGACCCTGCCAGCCGGCCGAGCGCCACTTCGGTGTAGTTGCCGCGGATGGCCTGGCGGATGAAGGAGCTATCGGCGCTCACCCCGTCGCCGAACGTGGGACCTCGATTGACCGTCGGCCACGGCGATTTGGCCGTGTCCTGACTGGAGGTCACCTGTCCAACCGCGCCCGGCGCGGCCATGAGCATCGCGACCAGGGTGCCGGTGATGGGCATCACTCTCAACATATGACTTCTCTCCTCAGCAAAGGCCTGCGATCCTGGAGGGCCCAGAGATCGAGAATCGAGACCCTGCGATGGTGCAGCATCCGTGCCCGCGGGCCACTCGGATCCTAGGCTGTTACGTGCTACGCGGATGTGACCGCGAGCACGGCTCCCACCTAGATTGATGCGCGTGAGATCCGCGTCGACGCCCGCCCCTGCACCTACTCAGCCTCCGCCATCCACACGTCGCTCTGCCGATCGCCCACCGTGAAGTAGAACCGCCCCAGCCTAGTCTTGAACCCGAACCGGTGCCACTCCCGCGTCGGGTCGTCGAAGCGCACCAGGAGCCTCGGTGCGCCGCCGGCGACCGGCACCGACCAGATCGTCGTCCGCTCGGCCGGATCCACCGCGAGGTAGTACACCGTGCGGCCGTCCTCCGACCAGTCAACGTAGATCGCCTGGGGCGCGTCGCCTTCGCCGCGCGGCACCAGCGTCCGCGCCGAGTCGCCGTCCGAGCGTATGACCCGCACGGCGCCAGCGTTCGCGAACGCGACCAGGCGCGAGTCGGGTGAAGGGAGCGCGGGGTACGTCTCGCCCCGGAAGAGCGTCTTTGGTGCGGACCACGCGCCGTCCGACCCGCGGAAGATCGCGCGGATCTCGTTCCCCGGTCCGTTGAAGTTGTGGAGGTAGTAGATGGTCCGGCCGTCGGCGCTCCACTGAGCCGTGCGCTCGTCGTCGGGGCCATTGGTAATCTGGCGACGGTCCCGGCCGTCGGCGGTCATGAGGTAGAGATGCCGACGCGGGCCGCGAAAGCCATGGAACGCGATCTCGCCGCCGTCGGGTGACCACGTCGGCCAGAACTCCTCGGCGTCGTCCTCGGTGAGCCGCTCGGGCTCGCCATCCGGCAGCCGCAGGCGGTAGATGTCCTGGTTGCCGCGCAGGTCGGAGTCGAAGGCGAGCCAGCGCCCGTCGCGGGAGACCTCGATGCTCTCGATCACCTGGGTTCCGCGGGTAACGGGCTCGGCGTCGCGCACCGACACCGGCCCTCGGGCAGGAATGGGCATCGTGTACGCGTTCGATGTCTCGGCGAAATCCGAGTACAGGAACCTCTTCCCATCGCGGGAGACGCTCACGGAAAGCGCCCGCAGGCCATTGGTGAGGCGAGACGGCTCCCCCTCGGGCTTGCCGTCCCGCCCCAGCCGCATCTGGTACAGATCCACGCCGCCGGCGCGATTGGAGATGAAGATCAGGGAGCGGCCGTCCGGTCCCCACACCGGGCTCGCGTTGTAGTACTCGTCATCGGTCAGCGCCACCGGCGTGCCGCCGGCTGCAGGAATCACGCCGAGCGAGGCCGCACCGCCGTTGGCGAAGAGAAAGCCGGGCTGCTGCGCCTGGCGGTTCCCCAGCACGCAGGCGATCCACCGGCCATCCGGCGACCACGAGAGGGAGTGCATCTGGCCTCCCTGCGCGAGCATCCTCGGCGTCCCGCCGGCGAGGTCCTGGAGATAGAGGGTGTCGGCACGGATGAACGCGATGGACTTCCCGTCCGGCGTCCACCCTCCCGGCATCAGGAGACCGGCGCTGCCCCACGGGTCCGCGTTCGGGTCGGGCACGTGGAGGACGACGACCCGCGCCGTCCCGCCGAGGGCGGACACGATCTCGATGCCGCGGGGGGACGCGAACATGATGCGGCTGCCGTCGGGAGACCACGAGGGCCAGCGCTGGGGGCGCTCGCTCTCCTTCGCTACCGGGATCGCGGATCCGCCGTCCACCTGGCGCACCCTGATCTCGAGCGACGACATCAGTCCGGCCGCGTACGCCACCAGCCGCCCATCCGGCGAGAACGCCGGCTCGATTTCCATCCCGAGGTCGCGGGTGATCGGCGTGCGCCGGCCGAGCCGGAGCTCGGGCACCTCGTGGCCGCGCAGCAGCATCCCACCGGCGAGCCCGGCGAGCAGCACTGCCGCCAGTACGGCGGTGGCGAGAATTCTCCGCCGGCCGCGACCTCGGGCCGCGACCGATCGAGTGGTCTCACCCGAGGTGATGAGGAACGGCTGCAGGCGGGCCAGCATCTCCTCGGCGCTCTGCCAGCGATCCGCCGGCCGCCGCTCCAGCGTACGCATCACCAGGTGGGCCAGTCCCTCGGGCACGCCCGGGCGATGGGCCCTTAGGTCCGCCGGCCGCTCCGTCATCTGCGCCGCCACGATCGCCTGCGCCGTGTTCCCCGTGAACGGTCGCCGCCCCGCGAGCAGCTCGTAGGCCACCACGCCCAGCGCGTAGAGATCGGCCCGGTGGTCCACTTCCTTGTCCGCCACCGCCTGCTCCGGCGCCATGTAGCTCGGCGTGCCCAGCGCCACCCCGGTGGTGGTGACGAACGCGGGCTCGGCCGACGCGCTCACCGCCTTCGCCACCCCGAAGTCGAGCAGCAGCGCGTGTCGCCCCGCGAGCATGATGTTGTCGGGCTTGATGTCCCGGTGCACCACGCCCTTGCCGTGGGCGTAGGCCAGCGCATCGAGCAGCTCGGAGAGGATCCGCACGGTCTCCTCGACCGGCAACTCGCCCTGCCGCGCCAGCCGGTCGCGCAGCGACTCGCCCTCGACGTAGGGCATGATGTAGTAGACCCAGCTGTCGGTCTCACCGCTGTCGTGCAGGGGCAGGATGGTCGGGTGCTGGAGCCGGGCGGCGACTTCGATCTCGCGGAGGAAGCGGTCGGTGCCGAGCCCGGCGGCGAGCTCGGGGCGCAGGACCTTGATGGCGACCCGGCGGTGGTGCTTGAGGTCCTCGGCCAGGTAGACGGCGCCCATCCCGCCCTGCCCGAGCGCGCGCTCGAGGCGGTAGCGGTCGCGCAGGGCTTCGGCGAGACGAGCGGGGATCTCGGGCACGAGGCTCGGGGTGGGGGAGTCCAAATATGGACGCGAGGCTGGCGGCCGGAAAGTCGACGCGGTCCCCGACTCGCACTGTGGAGGTCCCGGCAGTATCCTAGCTGAACCAGCCCCAGGCCAGCCCGCGTGCTCGAGCAGCTCGACCGCCTGCAATCCGCCCTCCAGGGCCGCTACACCATCGAGCGGGAGATCGGCCACGGCGGCATGGCGGTGGTGTACCGCGCCCGCGACCACCGACACGATCGGGTCGTCGCTCTCAAGGTGTTCCAGCCGAAGGTGAGCGAGACCCTCGGTGCGGACCGATTCCTGGAAGAGATCAGGGTCTCGGCACGACTTCAGCACCCCCATCTCCTGCCGCTTTACGACTCCGGCGAGCTCGACGGCTTCCTCTATTACGTATCCCCGTACCTCGAGGGTGGCTCGCTCCGCGACTTGCTCGACCGGGAGGGCCAGCTCGCGTTGCGGGACGCCCTCCGCCTCGCGCGGGAAGTCGCCGGCGCGCTCGACTATGCCCATCGGCAACAGGTGATCCACCGCGATATCAAGCCCGCCAACATCCTGCTGGAGGACGGCCACGCCATCGTTGCCGACTTCGGCGTAGCCCGCGCCCTGAGCGCGGCGGGGCGCAGTGCCCATACCCAGGCCGGCACCCTCATCGGCACACCGGCCTACATGAGTCCGGAGCAGGCCTCCGAGGCCCCGCTCGACGGGCGGAGCGACGTCTACGCGCTGGGGTGCGTGCTCTATGAGATGATCGCGGGTCGACCGCCCTTCAAGGCGACCGCGCCCGTCGCGCTCCTCGCCCTCCGGCTGGTCGAGCCGGCCCCCAGCCTCGATTCGGCCGGCGCGGTGGTGCCGCCGGAGGTCGAGCGCCTGGTGGCGCGGGCGTTGGCCCGGCGCCCGGAGGAGCGCTTCCAGTCGGCGAGGGAGCTGGAGCAGGCACTGGCCGAGGCCGAGCGGCAGCCGCCGTCCGGCGCGCCCCTGGTCGTTACCCCGTCCGCACCGCGAAACCAGGCCATCGTGGTGCTCCCGTTCACCAACATGAGCGCCGATCCGGGGAACGAATTCTTCAGTGACGGCGTGACGGACGAGCTGATCAACGCCCTGAGCCGGGTGCCAGGGCTGCGGGTGGTCTCCCGCACCTCCGCGTTCACCTTCAAGGGCCGCGAGGTGGACGTCCGTGAGATCGGTCAACGGCTCAACGTCGGGACGGTGCTCGAGGGGAGCGTGCGACGATGGGAAGACCGGTTACGGGTGACCGCGCAGCTGATCGATACATCGGACGGCTATCACCTCTGGTCCAATTCGTACGAGCGGAAGCTGGCGGATGTGTTCGCGCTCCAGGAGGAGCTGGCCCAGGCCATCGTGAAGTCCCTGCCGCTCTCGCCCGCCGGATCCACCCCGGACCTGCTGGTACGGCCGTCCACCACTGCGACCGAGGCATACACGCTGTATCTCCGGGGTCGCTTTTTCGCCCTGAAGCGCACTCTGCATGGTCTGGTCACCGGGATCGAGCTCTTCGAGCAGGCCATCGGGCATGACCCCGGGTACGCGCTGGCTCACGCAGGTCTGGCCGAGTGCTGGGCACTGCGGGGGTTCGAGGAATTCGGTGACCTCGCTCCACTGGAAGCCATGCCGCGCGCCAAGGCCGCGGTTCGGCGGGCGCTGGACCTCGACTCTGAGCTGGCCGAAGGGCACACCTGGAGCGCGGTGCTGAGCTTCCTGTTCGACTGGGATCCGGCCGCGGCGGAGTCATCCTTCCGGCGCGCGATCGAGATCCGGCCCGATTACCCCCTCGCCCATTCCTGGTACGCGGTCTTTCTGATGGCCCGGGGGAGATACGACGAGGCGATAACCCGCAGCCGCCACGCGTCCGAGTTGGATCCGTTGGCATTGACGACTCAGGCGTTAGTCGGGCTGGCCTACTACAACGCTCGCCGATTCGAGGAGGCGCTCGAGCTGCATCGAGCGACGCTCGCGCTGGATCCCGGCAACCTTCGGGCGCTGATCTGGTCGGTGCGGAACTATCGGGTGACGGGCCGGCCGCAAGAAGGGCTACGCATGATCGAGGACGCTATCGCACGGGTCGGCCGCCTGCCGATTTGCCTGGCTGAGCTCGGAACCCTGCTGGCACGGTTGGGCCGCCCGGAAGAGGCCAGGGAGGTTCTATACGAGCTGATAGAGTTGGAGCAGCAACGCTACGTCTCGGCCGCTCATGAGGCCGCGATCTACCAGGCGCTCGGCGAGGAAGCGGAGCTGCGGCGCTGCTTCGATCGTCTGGTGGCGAACCGCTCGGGTTTGATCGTGTTTCTCAACGATCCTATCTGGGACGATGTCCGGAACCAGGGCTGGTGCCGGACCCTGGTCGCCCGAGCCGGGCTGGGGTGATCAGGCGCTCACTTCTCGATCGTGTCCGACGGCGCCTTCGCCCGCCGCGCCAGGACGAGGAACGGCGCCGCGGCGAGCTGGATGCCCGCACTGATCACGTACGCCGCCGGATAACCCCACAGATCCGACGCCCGCCCCAGTGCCGGCTGGGCGACCACGCCCCCGGCCGATGCCATCAGGTTATCGAACGAGAGGACGGTGGCTCGCTGCGCAGATGGTATGATGCCGTTCAGATATGCCTGCCGGATCGGCATCTCCATCGAGAACGTGAGCCCCCAGACCACCAGCAGCACGATCGCGACCCCGAAGTTCGCCGTCATTCCCATCAGCGCCAGGGAGGCGATGCCGATCGAGTAGGCGGCGATGAGCGCGTCGGTCCGGCGATGGAACAACCGGCGAACGCGCGGCACGACCAGCCCCGCGACCATCTGGCTGCCTGCGACGATCGCCGCGGCCAATCCTGCGACCCCGAACGCTTTCCTGTCTCCATAGAGCTCCAGCAGGTAGGGTTGGAGCGCGTAGAAGGCGAACACGCTGACGCCTCCGGCGCCCAGTCCCGCCAGCATCAGCCAGCGCACCGGGGGATTCCACCAGCCGTACTCCAGCGAGGCGTGCACGACTCGGCGGACCTCTTCCAGCGGCCGCTTGCTCCGGTCGGGAGCAAACCCGAGGTCCTTCATCAGAAAGAACGCCGCTACCAGCGTCAGGCCGAGGCAGGCAGACCGGAGCATGTACGGCACGGCCAGGTTCGTCACCTGCGCGATGACCCCGCCTGCCACCGAGCCCGTGAGCATGGCGGCGCCGCCCACGACCTGCCCGCGGGCCAATACCGACTCCAGCGACGCCTTGTACCCGCTGAACGCCAGCGCGTCCACCAGCCACGCCTCGGTCGCGCCGGAGAAGAAGGTGAATCCCAGGCCGAGCAAGATCGAGGCGATGGCCCAGCCCCAGAGCGGCGCGTGGGCGCGCCACATGGCGAGGTAGAGCAGCGTCGAGCACAGCAGCGTGGCGGCGCCGAGCAGGTAGGAGGTGCGGCGCCCCCAGGTGTCGGCCAGGGCACCGGTCGGAACCTCGAAGATCACCATGCCGGCAGTGAAGAACGCGTTGGCGGCGAAGGCTTCGGCGTTGTTGAGCCCGGCGTTGAGCAGGAAGAGGGTGTTGATGCCCCAGATGAACGAGGCCGACAGGGTGGAGAGCAGCGTGAGAAGGAGATAGGTGCGCTGGACTCGCCGCGCTTCGCCGGTTAGTGGGGCCACCGTCGAGCTCAGCAGCCGTACGGAAAGTTGGGCCTCCGGGGTGCCTCGTGGGCGTGGACGTAGGTGATGGTGTAGGGGCCCATGAACGTCACCCGGACCCGTGTGGTTCCCGTGATTGCGGCCATGGCGAGGATTACCCGTCGCCGTTCCGACGTACCCATCGGCATCGTCGCGCTCCTCACGTGAGGGTCACGGCATTTCCGACAGCCGCGGAGAAGGAGTGCCGTCGTCCGTGAACCGCTGGTGGCGCTCCCGCGCGAAGGTCATCAGGTCCTGGAATCGCTGGTCGGAGCGGAGGTTTTCGAGGAATCGGTCGTGTCGGGTAAAGTAAACGTAATCGACCCAGCCGCGGACCTTGACCGTGTGCTCCAGCCAGCGCAATGCCTGGTCGGCGTCTCCGACCAGCGCGTAGGCCGCCGCCATCAGGTACGACCAGTACTCGTCCGACTCCGCCATCGCGCGCTCGGCGGGGCTCGGTGGTGACAGCACCGCGGCCCGGATGCCGGTCAGGCCCCGCCGGAAGCGCATCCCGACCATCGCCAGGTAATCGTCCGCGGGCTGGCGCTCCAGCCACTCGAAGTGCGCCACCGCTTCGGCCTCACGCCCCGCGGCTACCATCGCCACCGAGGCGCACACCCGGCAGATGGTGCTCCGCAGATCCAGCTCGACGGCTCGTCGGTGCGCAGGGAGAGCCCCGGCAGGGTCACCGCCCAGCGAGTAGCTCAGTCCCAGGAGACAGTGGTTGCTGGCCGTCAGCGGGTCCAGCTCGACCAGCCGGGTCAGCACCTCCCGCATCGGACCGATCCGCCCGCCCAGCAGGTACGCCCCGCCGAGCTGGTGCATCGCGTCGGGATTGTTGGGGTCGGCGGCGCAGGCCCGAGTCAGCAGCCGGACCGCCTCACCCGCCTGGCCCCTGCGGTAGGCGACCTGGCCCAGGATCGAGAGGCCCTGCGCCGAGCTCGGGTTCAGCTCGAAGGCGCGGCGGGCACAGGCCTCCGCTTCCCGCAGCGTCGTCTCCTCGTCGCCGGTCAGGAAGGTCGGCGACCAGGCGTACACGGTACCCAGTATGCCGTAGAGCGCCTCGTTCGGGCCCACCACGCGCAGGCCGTGCTCCGCCAGCGCCCGTGCCGCCACCATGCCCTCGGCGTTCTGCCGGTAGTACTCCTGCCGGGCACGCTGGTAGTACTCGAACCCTCGGATGTCCGCGATCGGCCGCTCCGCGAGCTCGCGGTCCTCCGGGGGCGACAGGGTGATCCGCAGCGCCTCGACGATCTGGCGCGACAGCCGCTCCTGGAGATCGAACACATCGTCCACCGTGCCGGAGTACTTGTCCGCCCAGAGATGGGCATCGGTCTCGATCTCGATCAGCTGGGCCGTGATCCGAAGCGTGGCGCCGGCTCGGCGCACACTGCCCTCCAGTGCGTAGCGGACATTGAGCTCGCGCCCGATCCGGCGGAGGTCCCAGTCGGTGTCCTTGAGCTTCACCGACGAGGTCCGGGAGATCACGGTGAGCGCCCGAACCCGGGAGAGGTCGGCGATCACCTCCTCCATCAGGCCGTCGGCGAAGTACGCGTTGTCCGGATCGGGGCTCAGGTTGGCGAACGGCAGGACGACGATCGCCTTCTTGGGTGCGACAGCGGGCTCGGGCGCGTCCAGCGCGGCGAGGAACTCCGGGATGGTCGCGAATCGGTCGGCCGGAACCTTGGACAACGCCCGCTCGATCGCCTGCCGAATCGCCCCCGGCACGGCCGGACGGAGCGTCGTGAGCGGCGGCACCGGGTCGAGTACCTGTCGGGCCAACACCGCGCCCGCCGATGGTCCGGTGAAGGGAGGCTGGCCCGCGAGCAGCTCGTAGAGCACGCAGGCCAGGCTGTACTGGTCGGCGCGGCCGTCGAGCTCATGTCCACCTTCGACCTGCTCGGGACTCATGTAACTGGGGGTTCCCAGCCCCATCCCGTGCTGCGTCAGCCGGTCGCCGGCCGCCGAGCCGACGGCACGCGCGATCCCGAAGTCCGCGACCAGGGCATGGCCCTGCGAGAGCAGGACGTTCTCGGGCTTGACGTCGCGATGAATCAGCCCCTGCCCGTGCGCATAGTGGAGCGCTTCGCCGATCTCCCGAACCAGCCGGAGCGCCTCCGCGACCGGAAGCGGACCCTCCCGGGTGAGCCGCTGGCGCAGCGTCTCGCCTTCCACGAAGGGCATGACGTAGTAGGGGCGGGGCGACGGCTCGTCGCTGGTGCCCGAGTCGAGCAGGGCGAGGACGTTGGGATGCTGGAGCCGCGCGAGGATCTGGATCTCCAGCAGGAAGCGCTGCGCCCCCGGTCCGATGAGGACGTCGGGACGCAGGACCTTGATCGCGACCGGCCGGTCGTGCTTCCGGTCGCGCGCGAGGTACACCACCGCCATACCGCCCCGGCCCAGCACTCGTTCGACCATGTAGCGGTCACTCAGCGTGAGCGACTCGAGGACGGCCTGGTCACCGCGCTCCAGCATCCCGGAAAGCTAATCCCGCGGCGTGTCACGAACGTGTCACGACGGCTTCCCGGGCGACAACAGGACGGTAAGCTGTTGCCATGATCGGTGGAACAGTCCGGGACACGATGGACACGAGCTTCGGCTCCGATCGGAACGGTCTGGTCTGGGGCTACCTGTTCCGGCCCGGCCACGCACCGGCAGCGGTCGAAGCCGATACCGCCGCCCGACTCCTGGGCGCACCTCCGCACGAGGAGCCATGGTTCCTCTGGCTGCACTTCTCCCTTTCCAACACCGCGACCGAGCGCTGGCTCCGGCAGCACGCCGGCCTGCCGGAATCGTTCCTGGCCGGACTCCGAGTCAGCGGGGTCTCCACGCGGGTGGAGCAGGAGGGCTCCGCGCTGGTCGCGGTGATACACGACGTGCTCTTCGACTTCGGGTTCGACGCCGCTGACGTGGCCACGGCGCTCCTCTGCGTGGGCCCCCGGATGTTGGTGAGCGCCCGGCCCCGCCCGCTCCGGTCGCTGGACCGGATGCGCGGCGCTGTGAAGGGGGGCCAGACGTTCGACTCATCCGTGGACCTGCTGGCGCACCTCCTCCAGGAGCAGGCCAACGTCCTGGTAGAGATCGTCCGCAAGTCCACCGAGCGGGTGGACGCGATCGAGGATGCCCTGTTGGCGAACCGGATCTCCTTCAGCCGGGCCGAGCTGAGCGCGCTGCGTCGGATGCTGGTCCGGCTCCAGCGGCTCCTCGCTCCGGAGCCCGCCGCGCTGTTCCGCCTGCTGGGCCGACCGCCCGGGTGGGTCGCCGAGCCGCAGGTGCAGAACCTCAGGCAGTCGGCGGAGGAGTTCTCCGCCGTGGTCGCGGACTGCGCGGCGCTCGGTGAGCGAATCAGGCTGGTACAGGAGGAGCTCGCGGCCCGGATCGGCGAACAGAGTAACCGCATCCTCTTCATGCTGACGCTGGTGACGGTGCTGGCGGTGCCTTTCAACCTGATCGGCGGGATGTTCGGGATGAACGTCGGCGGGATCCCGCTTACCGGCCACCCTCACGGATTCGCCATTATCGTGGCCATGGTGGCGGTCTGCACCGCGGCCGCGGCCTGGCTCAGCCTCCGGAGGCCGTGGCGCTGGTGACCGGCGCGCGCGACAGCTCGACGTTGTCGTAGGCCGGCTCGCCCGTCACCTCTCGCAGGACCCAGGGGCCGAGCCAGGAGGGGATGGCGACCGCGACCTCCGGCGCAGGCAGCTCGACCTCCGCGAGCACCAGATCCCGGTCGAGGAACTGGTCGATCTCCCAGGTAAGCTCTCCGTCGGGCACACGGTGGCGGCGCTTCCGCAGCCGCCTGCCGGTCGTCAGCGGCCACAGCGTGTCGAACACGTCCGGCGCGACCGACTCCTCGACCTCGAACCGCACCAGTCCCGATCCCTCCTTCATCGTGCGCACCAGCTCCACCCCGTTCTCGCCGCGGATTCTCCTCAAACGCTCGATCAGCCGCTCGCCTGGCAGGTAGCCCTGCTCGATCTCCACCGAGGGGGCACCCGCGGCGGCCGGCGGGAGGCCGCTCAGCAGGTACTTCCGCTCCACCTCGCGCCCGCGCCGCGCGCGGCTCGCCAGCGCCTGGGCCGCGGCGCGGACCTCCGCGAAGAAGAAGGCGCGCCATGCGGGATCGAGCCACTCCCGCGACGCACTGCCGAACGCCTCCAATGCGCGGGCGCGAAGTGACCTGGCGAGGCGTCGAAGTCCCGGTCCCAGGTCCGCCCTCAGATCACGCTCCGTGTCCGCCTGCGCCGTCCGCAGCGTCGGCAGGAAGACGTGAGCATCGTGTACGTCGCCGAACGCGTCCTGGAGTCCCTTGAGCCGCTCGATGACAGCGTCGCCGCCGGGCAGGCCCGACGCGAACGGCTCGAGCAAGTACCGCAGGTGCTTTGCCGCGATGCGGGCGCGGTGAATCTCCCTCTCCCCGGTCTCACCCTCGATCCGACCCAGGCGTCCATCGAGTCGCCGGGCCGCGCGCTCCAGGTGCTGGACCGCCACCGTGGCGGTTGTGGGTGGCTCCTCCAGCTCGTCGAGGCGCACCGTGACGGGATAGTACTGGAGCTGGCGGCTCAACCGATCGTAGAGGGAGGGAAACAGCCGCTCGTCGAGCGCCAGCATCGCCTTCCGCTCTCGGCGCTGGCCCTCCTCGAGCCGTGCGGTCAGCCACTCGATCCCCGGCCGCTCCGCGTCGTCGGCTGTCGCCTCCTCCGCGGCGAGCCAGCCGAGGTGCACCTCCAGGTCCCGACTCTGGTTGGTCGCACGCGCGAGGCGCTCGAGCCGGCGACGGCTCTTCCGGGTGACCGTGGACCGCAGCTCGGGCCGATAGGATCGCAGACAGCTCCGCAGGCGGCGAAGCGCGACCCGGTAGTCGTGCAGCGCCTCGGGGTCGGCGGAGGCTGCGACCCGGGTGCGCGCCGCGCAGGCAGTCTCGAGGTGCGCAAGCGCGAGCCGCCTGGCCCCTTCACTGGCGGGCAGATCCACGAGCGTCTGGGGAAGCTCCATCGTACAGGAACGCTAGCTCCCCGCGGCCAGCCTTTGAAAGCGGGGTCGCCCCGGGGCGGCGAGCTTGATCTCGCGGAGGTCCACCGCGAGGAACACCGTGGCCATGCCGCCGCGCCCCAGCTCGCGCTCGAGCCGGTAGCGATCGGCTAGACCGTTCTGGAGCCGCGCGCGCAGGTCTGGCACCAGGTTCAATCGTTTGGTTGGAGGATGGTCGAAGTTACCGCCCGGCCAGGTCGTCAGCCAGTGGCGATGAGCGTCACGTTTGGCATGCCCCGAGGGGTACAATGACGCGAAGACGGCTCCCGGAGACGAGCACATGGTAGAAGACCGATCCGACATCCCCACCCGGGTCCTGGGCCGCACCGGCGAGCGCGTCTCCGCCATCGGCCTCGGCGGGTGGCACATCGCCCTCCCCCACGTGGACGAGGCCCTGAGCCTTCGCCTCGTGCGGTCCGCCATCGATGCCGGCATCACCTTCATGGACAACTCCTGGGACTACAACGAGGGCCAGAGCGAGCTCCGCATGGGCAAGGCGCTGCGCGACGGCTACCGGGAGCGGGTGTTCCTGATGACGAAGATCGACGGCCGCTCGAAGCGGGAGGCGACTCGGCAGCTGGAGGAATCACTGCGCCGGCTCGGCACCGACCGCATCGACCTGGTGCAGCACCACGAGATCCTCCGCTTCGAGGACCCCTATCGTCTCTTCGACGAGCAGGGGGCCAACGCGGCCCTCCTGGAGGCGCGCCAGGCCGGCAAGCTGCGCTTCATCGGCTTCACCGGCCACAAGGATCCCCGGGTTCACCTCCACACGCTCGAGGTGGCGGAGGACCACGGGTTCACCTTCGACACGGTGCAGATGCCCCTCAACGTGATGGACGCGCACTATCGGAGCTTCGAGAAGCAGGTGCTGCCGGAGCTGGTGAGGCGGAAGATCGGCGTGCTGGGCATGAAGCCGCTGGCGAACGGGATCATCCTGCGCTCGAAGACGGTCGGTGCGACCGAGTGCCTCCGCTACGCGCTCCACCTGCCGACCGATGTGGTGATCACCGGCATCGACAGCATGGAAGTACTGGAGCAGGCGCTCCAGGTCGCCCGCACGTTCCGGCCGCTGAGCGAGGGGGAGGTCACCGCCCTACTCTCCAGGACGGCGGGTGCGGCGTTGCGAGGGGAGTTCGAGCCGTTCAAGACCAGCTCGATCTTCGACGCGACCGCCCAGCACCCCGAGTGGCTGGGCGAGGAGCCGGAGCGGCTCCAGAAGCTCATGCCGGCCTAGTCAGCTCGCCTGGACCGCCCGGCCGATCGCGATGGTGATGTTGTCGGTGCCCCCGCCGTCCAGCGCCTCCTGCAGCAGCGTCTCGCACGCCTGGCGCGCCGAGGTCATCGAACGGAGCACGTCACGGATCCGCTCGTCGGTGACATGGCGGGTGAGCCCGTCGCTGCAGAGCAGGAGCACGTTCCCCCAGGTCATGTCGATGCGGGTGACCTTGGGCTCGGTCTGCCGGCCACCGATGGAGCTGGTGAGCAGGTGCTCGAACCGGGTACCGGCGACTTCCTCCTTCTTCATGACGCCGAGGTCCACCATCTCCTGCGCCATGGTCTGGTCGCGGGAGATCTGGGTCAGCTCACCTTCGCGAAGCAGGTAGCACCGGCTGTCGCCCACCTGGAGCAGGTAGGCGCGGGGCCACACGCCGAGATAGAGGGTAAGCGTGGTGGCCATGCCGGCGTAGGCCGGATCCTGCTCGCCGCGGCGAAGCAGCTCCGCGTGGCACTGCCGCGCCCCTTGCTGCAGCGCATCGAAGAACTCCTGGTCGTCCTCCCAGGCTCCGTAGTAGCAGCGCAAGCTGCGGCTCACGTACTTGGTGATCGCGGTCAGGGCCACGCGGCTCGCGGTCTCCCCCCTAGTCGCGCCACCCACCCCGTCGGCCACCATGGCCAGCGAGGCCAGGCGCGTGCTCTGGGCCAGCAGGTCGTCGGCATCGGGGATGCTGGAGCCTCGCACCACGAGCTGCCGGCGGAGGGAGCAGAGGAGGAAGTGGTCCTGGTTCTCCCGGCGGACCTTGCCGGGATGGGTGAGGCCGTGGGCGTCGATCTCGTCCTCGTGCGGCCTGCGATCGGTGGGTGGAGTAGTGGCGGTGCCGGGGCCGGCATCGGTGGTGGGCATGTCAGGCTCCTGGTGGACGGGGAGGCTCCTTCCAATCTGGGCCCTTGGGCACGGCGGCGCCACAACGTCAATGCTTGACTACCGCTTGATACCACGGCGCGATCCTCGGGCAACGTCCTCGAGGATTCTTGATGAACCGCCGCTTCGGCATAGCCGCCGCCCTCGCCGCAGTCGTTGTCGCTGCCGGCGGTCTCGCCGTTCAGGCCTGCCAGGATCAGATCGGCATGGAGTCCCTCGGTCCAGACCTGGTCTCTGCCGTCATGCGCACCCTGAAGGTCAGCGGAGGTGGCACGGGAAGCGGCAGCGTCACCGCGCCGGCGATCGGCGGTGCCCCCGCGCTCAGCTGCGAGATCTCGGGCGGCACCTACGATCCGACCGACTGCACCCTCCGTTATGCGAACGGCACTCGGGTGCGCCTCACCGCCACGCCGAGCCCGGGAAGTGCGTTCAAGGAGTGGCGGAACGCCTGCACCGGCGCCAACCCGTCCTGCACCGTGCTGATGGACAGCAACAAGGCCGTCCGCGCGGTCTTCCGGGGGAGCGCGACAACAACCTTCCGCCTCAACGTCACCGGAGGTGGAGACGGGAGCGGGACGGTCACCAGCCAGGCGGGGCTCGCCCCTGCCATCAACTGCACCCTGAGCGCCGGGGCAGCGTCGGGCAGCTGCAGCGCCAGCTATGGGAGCCAGGTGAGCGTGACGCTGACCGCGGCTTCGGCCCAGGACCACGGGTTCACCGGCTGGAGCGGGGGCTGCAGCGGCACCGGGACCTGCACCGTGGCAATGAGCGCGAATCGATCGGTCACGGCCAACTTCTCCGCGCCGGCCGGCCCCGAGGCCCAGGCGGGCCGCTGGTCGGCCCCACAG
>JBKPGZ010000319.1:0-21575 GCA_046729675.1 Gemmatimonadota bacterium
GCCCAGGGCCGATTCTTCCGCCAGGTACACCCGCGACATGCCGCCCCCGCCGAGTTCGCGCTCGATGGTGTAGGTGCCGGCGAGTGTGCGTTGAAGCGTGGCGCGGAGATCGGACGTAGGATGAGCCGGGTCGGAGACGCCGGAATCTAGCCAGGCTCCCGGCCGACGGCCTCCTACAGCAGGGGAGATGACCTATGAGGCGAATCGCTGTGTTGCTCGCATCGTCGGGTGCTCTCGCGCTCGGACCGTCGCCGCAGGGGGCGGCAAGCCTCCCGATCGATACGACGCTCGTGCTCCGGGGCGGCCAGTACCTCGACACCCGGGCGGGTGTGCTTCGTCCCAACGGGGCGATCGTGGTGCGTGACGGCCGGATCGTCGAGATTCAGGCTCCTGCCGCGGTCCGGAAGCCGCCCTCCGGCGCGCGGACCCTGGACCTGGACGGCCGCACCGTCCTTCCCGGCCTGATCGATGCGCACGTCCATCTCACCCTCGCGGGCGATCCGGCAGCGAATGCGCTGGCCACGCTCCGCGCGGGCTTCACCACTGTGGTGGACCTGGGCTCCGTCGGCGGGGCCGGACTCAGGCTCCGCGACCGGATCGCCCGCGGGGAGGCGCCCGGACCGAGCGTGATCGCAGCGGGCTCGTGGATCGGCGCCAAGGGAGGCGTGTGCGAGTTCGGCGGGGCGACGGTGTCCGGCGCGGAGGAGGCGCGCAGCCGCGCGCAGGCGGACCTCGAGGCAGGCGCCGATCTGCTCAAGGTGTGCGTCACCGGCTGGCCCGCGGCTGCCGTCGCCGCTCCTGATTCGGTGGAGCTGGGCCCCGGGCCCCTGGATGCGGTGCTGAAGGTCGCGCGCGCGGCCCGACGTCCGGTCTACGCCCACGCGATCGGGCGCGCGGGGGCGCTGCTCGCCGCGGAGCATGGTGTGCGCGCCCTGGCCCACACGCCGATAGTAGACTCCGCGACGTCGCTGCGCCTGAAGGCCACGGGCGTCGCGGTCATCTCGACGCTGGCCACATTGACCAGAGGTCCCCAGGCGGACGAGCTACGACGGTCGTTCCGTCTCCTCCGCTCGGCAGGGGTCCCGATCGTGCTCGGCACCGATGCCGGCGTGCTGCCTCACGGCCGCAATGGCGACGAGATCCTGGCGCTGGTCCAGGCGGGGCTCACGCCGGCAGAGGCGATTCAGGCGGCCACGATCGAGCCGGCCGCCCTGATCGGACGGAAGGATCTGGGGGAGATCGCCGTCGGCGCGGCCGCGGACTTCGTGGTGTTCGCCGGCGATCCCCTCGCCGATCCCGGGCTACTCGCGCAACCAGCGCTGGTTCTGAAGGCCGACCGAGAGCCGTGACCCCGCACCCGCGGGATATCGCCGGCCCGTGAGCCTGAGCATATACGGCCAGTGCCGAAAGGGGCGTCCGCCAACCCGGGTGGGTGTCCATGGACACCTCCGTGGTGAAGGTCGGCGACTGCTCAACTGTTGCGGTGGGTAGTGCGACACCGCTCTGTTACGCGGTACACCTTTCGTCAATAGTGCGTTGCTGCATCAGAGAGGAGGCGACGATGACCATGATTACCGAGCTGCTGCTGGCCGAGCTGGACCGAGAGATGGTGGGACCCGTCGAGCGCTGGGGCGCGTCCCCGAAGGGGAGAACGACTGGAAACCTCATGAGAAGTCCATGCCGCTCGGCTATCTCGCGGGCTTGGTCGCGACCATGCCCCGCTGGATCGTGTCCATCGTGATGGAGGACGGGCTCGATCTGGCCTCACCGGGCCAGTACCGCTCTGGGGCCTTCGACTCGACCAGCGAGCTGCTCGGGGCGTTCGACAGCGCGGTCGCGGCAGCGCGGAGTGCGCTACTTGCAACCACGGACGAGCGCCTGATGGGGTCGCGCTGGCAACTGCTGATGCAGGGCAACGTGCTCTCGAGCGACACCCGGTACGAGGCGATCAGGGTGGGGGTGCTGAATCATCTGTACCATCACCGGGCTCAGCTCACGACGTACCTGCGGCTGAACGAGAAGCCGGTCCCGGCACTCTACGGGCCCTCGGCGGACGAGCCATACGCGTAGCCTTGTCACCCCGAACGAAGTGAGGGGGGCCATGCTCGATATGGTCCCCTTCGCTGCGCTCAGGGTGACAGGATTGCCTACGCGACGCGGTTTCCAGCTGCAGGCTTGCAGGAAGCTGCATCGCACACCCACGCCTGCCGCGGCGAAGTGCGATTACGGGAATTGCACGCGCGACCGGAAGTCCGTGTGCCGCAGCGCGTCCTGTGCTGGTACGGCAAATGCGGCGCGCGTGAGAAGCTGGAGGCCTTGCCTGGTCCCGCAACTCCGGGAGTCGATGGCCACCACCCCGAACGACCCCCACGCCAAAGCCATGGAGCGAGAGGTGAATCGCCTGCTCGCCAAGCTCAGCCATGCCGGGGCGGAGCCCATCGGCGAGCTGCGGCCAAACGGCGGCGCCCCGACTCCGCTACCGGTGGCCAGGTCACGCTCCAGCGGCCCCACCCGCTCGGTCGCCCCCGACCCTCGCTGGAGCGTGGCCGCGCTCTGGGGTCGCCTGATCCTCGCCGTCGCGCTGGGCGTCGCGATGATTCTCTGGCCCTACCCGCACGCGTGCGGCTGGGCGCTCCTCGGCTACCTTGGCGCGGTCGCGTCAGTGCTGCTCGCGGGCGCCTGGATCGCCTTCGCCTCCTGGCGGATGCGCAACGGCGTCACCCACCTCCTGTCGCTGGTGCTGTTCTACTGGGGCTTGGTGCTCGCGGCCGAGCAGGTGCTCCCGCGGATCGGATACGCCGCCGATCCCGCGGGCTGGCTGTGCGTGTCACCCTGAAAAAGGCACTGCCCCCCGACTACTCGACCCAATCCGCGATGAAGATGTTCGTCTCCCCCGGCTTGGCGGCGTTACGGTTGGAGGCGAAGACCAGCCGCTTCCCATCCGGGCTGAACATCGGGAAGGCGTCGAACTCGGGGCTCGTCGTCACCCGCTCGAGCCCGCTGCCGTCGAGGTTCACCAGATAGAGATCGAAGTTCCGGCTCCGCGGGTTCGGCTGGTTCGACGCGAAGATGATCCGCCGCCCGTCCGGATGGAAATACGGGGCGAAATTGGCGGCGCCGAGCCGGGTGACCTGGCGCGGCTCGCTACCGTCGGCCCGCGCCACCCAGAGCTCGAGCTTCGACGGGCGCACCAGCCGCTGCTCCAGCAGCCGGAGATAGTCGGCGGTGTCCGCCGCCGTCTCCGGGTACATCGCCCGCCAGACCAGCATGCTGCCGTCGGACGAGAAGAAGGCGCCCCCGTCGTATCCCATCCGGCGCGTCACCCGCCGCACGTCGCTCCCGTCCACGTTCATCGTGTACAGCTCGATGTCGCCGTCGCGGGTGCTGGTGAACACCACCCGCTTCCCGTTGGGCGACACGGTAGCCTCCGCGTCGTATGCATCGTTGGTGGTAAGCCGGCGCAGGTCCGAGCCGTCGGCCCTGGCGCTGTAGATCTCGAACCGACCCAGCGGCCAGACGTAGCCCTGTGACCGATCCGGCGGGGTGGGGCACTCCGGCGAGTGATCGAACGTGGAGCTGTACAGGATCCGCCGGCCGCCATCGTAGAAGTAGCCGCACGTGGTGCGGCCGAGGCCGTTGGAGACTCGGCGCAGGCCGCTCCCATCCACCTTCATCACGAACTGCTGGTCGCAGCCGGTCTCGGTGTTTTCCTGACGCTGGAAGATGAGCCGCTCGCCGTCGGGCGAGAAATAGGCCTCGGCGTTGTTCCCGCCGAAGGTGAGCTGGCGGATGTTGCGCAGGTGGCGCTCGCCGGGATCGGGATCGACGACCGTCGGCTGAGGCGTAGAGGGGGAGCATCCGAGCAGGATGAAGCACGCGGCGAATCGCTGGAGACAGGCTCGCATGCCGTACGTTGACCGCGTCACGAGCGCGAAGGCAAGGGCGACCTGTCCTGCGGAGCGGCACCGCCGTGGCCACAACCTGCTGGACGTTGCCGAAGCCCTGCCCGAGGCACCTTCCTGGTCCAGGGCCTCGAGGCAGGCCGCCGCAGGAGCCTTCTCCTTGACCGGCATCTGTGCCGGTCGACTGGACGGCGGCCCCCTCGCGTGATGGCAGGTCGGCTCGGCCGGCGGCTACTCCGTGAGGACCCCCTCTCGAGCCGACCGCCTGGGCGCGGCCTCCGCCCGGCTCACCTCATCCATGATGAGCCTCAGGTCCCCGTTCGACCGGATCAGGACATTGATCAAGTCATAGGTGCCTTCGATCGGGACCTGCAGGCCTTCGAGGACCGCGTTATCGGGGAGCGGACCGCCATCGCCCTCGCTGACCACCCGGCGCACCTCAACCGGGCCCATGGTGCAGAAGAACACGTCGCCCTTGACGATGTTGCGCCTGCCGATCCATGCCGGGGCCGCGAGCTGAACTCGCACACCGCGCACGTCCGCACGCACCTCCTCACCGTGCCGCACATCCGCCTCTGCCATACGCTCTCTGAGCCGGTGGCTCTGAGAGTAGGCCGTGACCCGCGCCTCCATACTCCACCTCACTGCTGGAATCTCTGCCAAACAGCAAACGCCGAGCTGGCCAGAGCAGCTCGGCGATCTGGAATTCCTCGGAACACCGGGTCAGGAGCCCGGGGACGGACCCGTAGCTTTGCGGCGCCGGCTTTCGCCGGTTGTGCTTTTCTGAGGCCAGCAACTCTACGGTAGGACCCCGCACCCGGCTGGTCAAGACGCCGGAGGCGTTCTGTGCGGCAGCTAGACCCTTCCCCGCGATTCACGAAGCACGATCGCCTGCCCGATCAGGTGCGCGACGCGGAGCGGTTCGGGAAGCCGCGACTTGGCGAGGCAGGACAGGACCAGCCGCTCCGCTTCCGCCCGGGACGTTCCGGCGTGGGCCAGGTACAGTCCCTCACCCACGCCGAAGGCGCGCGGCACCCGCTGGAGCAGCGCGAGCCGGTGGTCGAGCCCGGCGGAGCGCAGAGCCTCGGCGAGGTCTGACCCCACCGGATTCCGCCGGGTCACCACGAGCACCGGCAGCCCGAGCCGCCCGGCGAGATCGGCCACATCCACCACGGCGAGCCCCGCGACCGTGACGCCGCCGAGGATCACGCCCTGGAGCGCGGGCCGGGTGCGAAGCCCGCCGATCCAGCGGGCGAGATAGCCGGTCACGTCCTCGCCGTCCACCGGAAACCCGCCTATCGCCACGGACTCGATCCGGTCCGCGCCTTCCATGATGACGCCGACAATCGGAACGGGGCCGGTCTGCCCCTTGTCGAACGGGGCATCGTCCACACCGATGAGATGGGGTCTGGCCGCGGGCATGGACGAACAATAGTCCGCCGCTACCGCTCCTTCCGGTACATCCGCATCGCGATCGGGGACACGAGGAGCACGATGACCGCAGACGCCAGCAGCACCCACAGGACCTCGGTTCCCACCGGCTGCCCGTGCATCAACCCCCGTGATGCGTTGGCGAGGTGCGTCACCGGATTCCGGCTCACCAGCTCCTGCAGCAGCGGCGGCATGGTCCGCTGGTCCACGAAGATGTTGCTGGCGAAGGTGAGTGGCATCAGGAAGATGAAGCTCGTGGTCATCACCGACTCGGGCGAGCGCACCAGCATGCCCACGATGATCCAGCACCACGACAGGGCGAAGCAGAACACCATCACCAGCGCCATCGCGAGCAGGACGCCGAGCACCCCGCCCTGCGGCCGGAAGCCGAGGATGAAGCCGACGATCAGGATCAGCAAGGAGGCCACCGAGTAGCGGAACAGGTCGCCGGCGAGGGCGCCGAAAAGCGGGGCCGGCTGCCACATCGGGAGCGACCGGAACCGGTCGTAGAGGCCCTTGTCGATATCGGTGTTCAGCCCGACCCCGGTGTACACCGTGATGAAGATGATCGTCTGCACCAGCACGCCGGGCAGCAGGTACTGGACGTACTCACGCGGAGAGCCCGCGAGGGCGCCGCCGAAGATGTAGGTGAAGAGCAGCGTGAACATGATGGGCATCACGGTCACGTCGAACAGCTGGAACGGCACGTGCTTGATCTTGAGCATCGCGCGCCAGGCGAGCGTCCCCACCGCGGACAGGGCGGAGGCCGGCCGCGGCCGGGCGCGCACGGCAAGCACCTGGTGAGCGGCTGTCATGGCTTGTCCTCCGATTCCGCGGTCTCGGCGGCATGGCCGGTGAGCGCCAGGAACACTTCGTCGAGGCTGGGGTTCCCCACCGAGAACTCGGCTACTTCCACGCTGTCTCGCGTGAGCGCGGCGAGCACGTCCGCCGCCTGGGCGGGGTTGGCGAGGCGGGCCGCCACCGAAGTCGGATCCGCCACGGGAAGGAGCCCGTCGCCCAGCACCCGCGATACCAGCTCGCGTGCGCGGCCCTGCTGGTCCGCGCTCGCCAGCCGCAGGTGGAGCGCGCTCGAGCCGACCATCGCCTTGAGGTCGCGGCTGGTGCCCTCGGCGATGACCCGCCCGTGGTCGATCACCGCCATCCGCTCGGCGAGACGGTCCGCCTCGTCGAGGTACTGGGTGGTGAGCAGCACCGTCGTGCCCTCCCCCGCGATCCGGCGCACCAGCTCCCACACCTGGTTCCGGCTCCTCGGATCGAGCCCGGTAGTCGGCTCGTCGAGGAACAGGATCTCCGGGATGGCCACCAGGCTGGCGGCGATGTCGATCCTCCGCCGCATGCCTCCGGAGTAGGTCCGCACCTGCCGCGAGGCGGCGTCCGCGAGACCGAAGGCATCGAGCAGCTCCACCGCGCGGGCCCGCGCGTCGCGCCACGAGAGTCCGAGCAAGCGGCCCATCAGGACCAGGTTCTCGTGTCCGGTGAGGTCCTCGTCCACCGAGGCGTACTGCCCCGTGAGACTCACCTTCTCCCGCACCCGCCGGGCATCGCGAACGACGTCGTGGCCGAGGACGGTGGCCGTCCCGGCGTCGGGGGTCAGCAAGGTGGCGAGGATCCGGATGGTCGTGGTCTTGCCGGCGCCGTTCGGGCCGAGCAGGCCATACACGCTGCCCTGGCGAATGCTGAGGTCCACGCCGTTGAGGGCGCGGGTATCGCCGAAGCGCTTGGCGAGACCGCGGGTCTCGATCGCATCGGTCATGGATCACCTCGGAGGTTTCGCGGTCACTGTTCGCTCGCCGGCCGCGGGGATGATAACATTGGTTCGTACATATTGCGGATCCCGGCCCCTGCTGCCGGTCACGGAGATACTATGAAGCCTCGCCCTCCCTATCGCCGGATCGTCGCCGCCGATGACGATCCGATGCTGCTGGCCTTCGTCGCCACCACCCTTCGAGACGCCGGTCACTGTGTGTTCGCCGCCTACGACGCCGACTCGGCGTGCGAGCTGGCGCTCGAGCTCGATGACGTCGACCTGATGATCACCAACACCCGCCTCGGTACCGTCCGGGCGCGGGAGCTCGTCCAGGCGGTGCGGCGGGAAAAGCCGGACCTGCCCATCCTGCACGTGGGCGAGCCGTTGCCGAACCCCGATGGGCTGCTCGACGACGTGCCTAATCTGCCGGAGCCGTTCACGGCTGAGACGCTGCTGGCCGCCGTGCGGCAGCTCCTCGCCCGCCGGGAGACCCGGGCGTAGCGGTTTCGTCACACCCGGCCGGGAGCGGGGGTCCGAGCGTGAGGTGGTGTGCGTTCGCGAAGACCGAGACATCCGGAGGTCGCTATGCGGTACCGGTCGAAGGCCGCGGCACTCGCCGCGGTCGTGGCGGTGGCAGCGTGTGGTGACAGCGGGACGAACCCGGGAGACGGGACCGGAGGCGAGGATGCCGCCGCGCGGTTCGAGCAGCTGGCCGACTCCGTGGATGGCGAGGGCTGGTCGCCCACGGCCGAGGCGCTGCGGCACGCGGCCAAGATCGTGCGGCTCGCGGGCGGAGCGACGCCGGTCACCCTCACCATAGACGGCGAGGCCCGCCGGTTCGACGCCGTCACCGAGCAGCTCGACTTCCCCAACATCGTCTGCACCTGGCCCGACAGCGCCGGAACGGGAGTGCCGGGGGACAGCGTCGTCGGTGGTCCGGAGCCCGAGCCGACGCCGTCCGGCGGCGGAGGGGGATGCGAGCAGGTCGGCACCTGGTCCATGCGCACCCTGATCGCCTGGGAGCCCGAAAACATGGCCGAGGTCGTCCGCATCGTCGCCGACCTGGGACAAACCGAGGTGCAGCCCGGAGTCCCGGACGTCATGACCGGACTCCCGACCAGCTCGGGCTCGGACAGCGCCGGCGAGCCTCCACCGGCGACGCCCGACTCGGCGGTGGGAGAGTTCCCCGGGTTCCTGGGCGAGTACCTGGTGGGCGAGACCGGCGTCTTCTACGCGGTCGAGGGCAGCCAGAGCAACGACCTGACCGGGTCGACCGGCGCGTGCACCGACGACACCGTCACCCTGGATTGGGCCCGCTTCGAGTGCCAGGCCGCGCGGTTCCGCTTCGAGTTCGACATGCGGGTGGAGATGCTGCGCTTCGATCCGCTGCCGAGCCCGACCCCCTCCCCCGAGGACGGGGAGAGTCACGAGCTGGCGATGAGCGCGACGGCGATCGACGGTGTGCGGCTCGAGGTGGTGGAGTGGATTCCACCGGCGCCGCCACCCATGCCGGTGGACACGACGGGCGTGCCGCCCCTGCCGCCACCCGAACCACCACCGCCGCCCGTGGATTCGACCGGAGTAGTGCCGGAGGGCTAGAGGCCCGAACCGGTCAGTCGCCCGCGGATTGGTGGCACGCGACGAGCACCGTGGATCTGACCGGTCTTCCTCCAACAAGGGCAGCACGGAACTGCAGGGCGGCGATGTGGCTGGTGACGGCGTGCGTCACCAGCGAATCGTAACCAGCCGGATCCACTCCTCCCCGGGTGGGTCCCGCCTTGGTGCCTACCACGTAGATCCTGGGATAGAACCCTCGCCCGGCCGGCCGTCGGCTGGGGGATTCTACGATGTGGATCCGCGAGGGATCGACCTTCCCGCTGGTATCCACTTCGAATGCCACGGCCACTGAAACCTCGCGGCCGTCCCACTCCGGGGCCGCTGGGAGCTCGGGACAGGCCGAGCCGGCCGGCGTCACCAGCGTTGCCGCCTGATACATACCGCGGGGGACAGGCGGGCCGGATTCGGGCGCCGCCTCGGCGGGAGGGAGGGTCACGGGAATGGCGGCCACGGTCACCCCGGGGGCCAGCTCCTGCGTCCGGAGGGGTGACCCGGCCGGCCCTGACGCCGCTGTCGGCTGCTGGGAAGCAACGTCCGGTCGAGGCCCTCCAGTCGTGCCGGGGATCGAAGCCGAGGGCGCAGGCGCCGCCGGCGGGCGCGTCTCGTGGCGTACTCGTACAGGTGCGCGCGCTGGCCGGGACCGGGGGATGGGGCGAGGGCGCGGTGGGGCCAGGGTGAGGAAGGTGAGAACGTAGGCCCGCGTAGCCTGCACCTCGATCGGGCCGGATGGCTCGTGGTACTGGCCATAGGTCGCCCAGCCCACCACACCCAGTCCGGCCGTGTGGAGGGCGGCGCTCAACGCCAGTGCATGACCACGCGAGACCGGCATAGGTGTGAATGATGGGCCCCAGGATCGGGCGACAACATGACCCGGCTCACACCGCCCGTGCCTTCCGCTCCAGCGGCAGCAGGGAATCGTAGATCATCCGGTGCGCCGGCACGGCGACGCCCAGCGCGTCCCCCATCCGGACGACGGCTCCGACTTGCGCCTCCAGCTCGGAAGGCCGCCCCTCCATGATGTCGCGCTGCATCGAGGCGGTGCCGTCGGGGGGCAGCGTGTCGATGTAGGCGAGCGTCTTGTCCACGATGTCGCCCGGCAGCGCGATCCCCCGACGGACGGCGACGGCGCGGATCTCCCCGAGCGCCTCCCGCAACAGCTGGCGCGATGTCGGCTCGCTTCTCAGCACGCCGATCGGCGAGCGCGTCAGCGCACCGACGCCGCCGAGGGCGGCGATGAACAGAAACTTGCTCCACATCGCGATCCGAATGTCCTGCGGGACCTCGACGCTGATACCACGCGTGCGGGTGAATGCGCGACGCAGCGCTTCCACCCGGTCGCTGCTCGATCCGTCCAACTCGCCGAAGGCGATGTAGGGCGTGACACCCGTGTGCCGGATGTGCCCTGGTCCGTCGATGTAGGCCAGTACTCGGCAGAGCCCGCCGAGCACCCGGCCCTGACCGAGCACCGCCGCCAGCTGTTCCGGGGCCTCCACCCCATTCTGGAGCGGCACGACGAATGTGCGCTCGCCGAGCAGGGGGCTGATGGCGGCTGCTGCCTCGGGGACCTGCCAGGCCTTCACACCGACGAGGACGACATCCACCTGCCCGATCGCGGCAGGATCGTCGGCGGCCTGCGCGGGCCGGATCAGGAAGTCGCCGTCCACGCTGCTGACCCGGAGGCCCTGCTCGCGGATCGCCGCCAGGTGCTTGCCCCTGGCGATGAACCGCACGTCGTGCCCGGCCTCGGCCAGCCGGCCGCCAAAGTACCCGCCGACCGCCCCGGTCCCGAACACGGCGAAGGTCAGCTCGTCCATCACCGCATTGTGGGGAGTGCCGGGGGCGAAGGCAATTGCCCTTTGGGCCAAGGCGACGACTGGCACTCGACTTGCCACCCGCCGCCCTACCGATCAGCATTCATGTCCCTTCAAGCGAGCGGCCGGGCCTTTACGCCCGCCGTCCGGCTCCCTGAGCGGTAACCGCGTCGAGGGCGCCACAGGAGCAGGAGCAGCAGTGATGGGTGGGTCCTACAGGCAGTGCAGCGAATGCGGGAAGCGGGCCCTGAGCATCGCGACCAGGTGCCCCGGCTGCGGGCGGGAGCTGGAGCCACAGGTCACCCCGGAAACCCGCCGCGCCGTGGAAGTTGGCCGCTACTTCCCCCAGGGAGTGGTCGCGGGTGTGGCCCTGGCAGCCGTGGTGGTGGCGGTGGAGCTTGGCGGAGAGAGCCTATCCTCGGATTCGACCCCTGCCCCCGCCTCCGCCGTCGCCACGGCCGATTCCTCCGAAGTTGCGTACGCCCTGGGTGCTTCGGCGCAGCTGGACACCGCCAGTGTCGAAGCGACGCCGGCCGGCGGGATGCTCGTCGCCAAGACCTGGACCAACGTGCGGCGGTCGCGGAGCCGCCGGGCCGAGCTCGAGGCCGTGCTCACGCCGGGCGATACCGTCTTCGCCGACTCGCTTCAGCGCGACTGGTACCGCGTCGCGTTCCAGGGAGAAGTCATGGGATACGCCCACCGTTCGACCCTCACGACGCCGGGGCGCTGAGGGAAGCTCGTCCGCCGACGGGCTGGCCATCGTAACCACGCGGGTGCATCTTCCGAGCACCCACTCACAAAGAAGCCAACATGGCCGAGCTCCTCAGCCGCCTGCAGGGCGCGCTGGCGGATCGGTATCGGATCGAGCGTGAGATCGGCGCCGGGGGCATGGCCACGGTCTACGTCGCCCAGGATCTCCGCCACGACCGCCGGGTCGCCCTCAAGCTCATGCGGCCCGAGCTCTCCGCCGTGATCGGGGCCGAGCGCTTCCTCGCCGAGATCAAGCTCACCGCCAACCTCCAGCACCCGCACATCCTGCCGCTCTTCGACTCAGGCGAGGCGGACGGCTGCCTCTTCTACGTCATGCCGTTCGTCGAGGGCGAATCGCTCCGCGAGCGGCTCAACCGGGAGAAGCAGCTGCCGGTGGCCGATGCCGTGCGGATCGCCTCGGAGGTCGCCTCCGCCCTCGACTACGCGCACCGGCACGGGGTCGTTCACCGCGACATCAAGCCGGAGAACATCCTGCTGCACGATGGCCGGGCGCTGGTGGCCGACTTCGGGATCGCGCTGGCTGCGAGCAAGGCCAGCGGGAACCGGATGACCGAGACCGGGATGTCGCTGGGGACGCCGCACTACATGTCGCCGGAGCAGGCGATGGGGGAGCGGGAGATCACGGCGCGCTCGGACGTGTACGCGCTGGGTGCGATGCTGTACGAGATGCTGACCGGCGATCCGCCGTTCACCGGCTCGACGGCGCAGGCGGTGGTGGCCCGGGTGCTGACCGAGGTCCCGCGGCCGATCGTGCCGCAGCGGCACACGATTCCGCCGCAGGTGGAGGCCGCGGTGCTCACGGCACTGGAGAAGCTCCCGGCCGACCGGTTCGCCACCGCCGCGGAGTTCGCCGATGCATTGGCCGGGCGGAGCTACGTGCCGACGGTTCCCTCGGTCGCCGCCGCGCCGGCCCGGCTCGCCACTGCCCCCGAGCGCGGCCGCGATCCGGTCGTGCTGGCACTTGCCGCTCTCGCCGTGGCAGCAATCGGTGCTGCGCTCTGGGGCTGGCTCAGGCCAGGTCCGGCGCCGACCGTCAACCGTTTCAGCCTCTCCTTCCCGCCGGAGCAGGCGCTGCTGCCCGTCACCCAGTCGGGAAATCGGGTCGCCATCTCCCGGGACGGGAACCGTCTGGTGTATGTGGGACCGGCGGAGCGCGGCGGCCGCCTGTGGCTGCGCGAGCACGACCAGCTTACCGCCCGGCCGCTCACGGGCACCGAGGGGGCTGGGACGCCGTTCATCTCGCCGGATGGCCGTTACGCGGGCTTCCTGGTCGGTGGTACGAAGCTGCGGACGGTGTCGCTCGACGGCGGACCGGTGCTCACGCTGAGCGACAGCGTGAACTCGACGGGTGGCGACTGGGGATCGGACGGCTACATCTACGTCGAGGTGGACTCTGGGGTCGCCCGCATCCCCTCCTCGGGCGGCCGCCTGGAGCCGATCTACAACGTATTCGCGCACAAGGAGGTTGCCGCCGAGTGGCCGGTCCTCCTGCCCGACGCTGGGGGGATCGTGTTCCGGACCCGTCGCCCGCAGCAGGGGCCAACGGAGTTCCAATTGGTGGGCATGAAGCTCCCCCGTGGGGAGCCGAAAGTACTGGTGCCGGGCATCTATGCGCGATACTCACCCACCGGACACCTCCTCGTCGTGACCGCCGAAGGAAAGCTCATTGCGGTCCCGTTCGACCCCGAAAAGCTTGAGGTGACCGGCTCGCCGATCGGGCTGCTCGAAGGGCTCGGCGTCGAGGGTGGGGGATTCGCGGTCAACCTCGCCCTCTCGGAGACCGGGACGCTGGTCTATACCACGGGCGGCGCCACGGCCTCGCGACGGCCCGTGTGGGTCAGCCGCACCGGGCAAGAGACGGTCGTAGACCCGGCGTGGCAGCCGCAGGGGATCATCAACAACTTCTCGCTCTCGCCGGACGGGAAGGCCCTGGCGGTGGATGTGGTCCAGAATGGCATCAACAGCGTCTGGATCAAGCAGCTTCCGTCGGGCCCCTTCAGTCGGCTCACCTTCGGTGATTCGTCCAACATGCGACCGACCTGGTCGGCCGACGGTCGCTCCGTCGTCTACCTGGCCGACGTGGACAACGTCGGCGGCACGCCGGTGATCCGGCGCGCCGACGGCACCGGCAGTCCCCGTGAGCTTCGTCCCAGAAAGAGCATGTGGGGACACGCCTTCGAGACGCGGGATGGCCGCTGGCTGGTGGTCCGAAGCTCCGTCTTCGTGCCGGGCAAAGGCAACATCTACGGCATGCAGACCGGTGACACGACGCTGGTGCCCCTGGTGGAGGGCCCCGCGACGGAAGGGGACCCCGCGGTGTCGCCCAACGGACGATGGCTAGCGTACGCCTCGGATGAATCCGGTGGGTCCGAGGTCTACGTGCGACCATTCCCAGACGCATCATCGGCACGGTGGCAGGTCTCGTCGACCGGAGGCACGGATCCGGTCTGGTCGCGGGATGGCCGGGAGCTGTTCTACCTCAGCGGACAGAACGAGATGATGCGCGTCGCGGTGGCGCCCGGGCAGACGTTCACGATAAGCCCGCCGGAGCCCCTCTTCTCGACCTCCCCGTATTCGCCGGTGCCGCCAGTACCGGCGTTCGACATCAGCCCCGATGGGACCCGCTTCATCATGCTGCGGGAGACGGCGGCGGCGGAGCGGAACGAGCTGATCGTGGTACAGAATTGGGTTGAGGAGATGCGGGAGCGGGCGCGCAGGTAGGCCATGGAGGGTGGAGCTCCAATGCGTAGCATCCTGATCATGCCAGCCCTCGGCGCATGGCTCTTCACCCCAATGCCGGCCCCGCCCGGTCCGTGCGAAGTCCTCCCCGCGGTCGAAGTCGCGACACTCCTGGCGGTCCCCAACGTGCAGCTCGACTCGGTCAACACCGGCACCAACGATCTCACCGGCGTGGAGCTGTGCTCCTGGTAAGTGGATCCCCAGGACCCGAGGGGTGTGACGGTGAAGCTGAGGCGGGCGAAATCGGCCGATGAGACGGAGGCACTACTCGCGGGGGCGCGGATCGACGAGCAGGTCACCCTCGACAGGATGGAAGCGGTGAGCGATCTCGGGGACGGTGCGCACTACGCCGACTGGGCGGACGGCTCGGGCGGCACGCTGATCGCGCGGCGTGGGTCGGTGGTGCTCACGATCACTGGCACCATGAAGAGGGCGGCCGCGGTCACCGCGGCGAAGCAAGCGCTCGGCCGGCTGTAAGGGCCGAGTCCGTCACCCCGAACGACAAGTCTGTCACCCTGAACCCTTCGCTGCGCTCAGGGTGACAGGCAGTGCTGTTCAGCGTGACAGGAATGCGATCAGCCTAATCCGCCGTCTCGAACGTGCTCTCCGTGATGACCCGGTTGCCGTTCTCGCCGACCGACAGGATCTCGATCTTGTACTCCAGCCCCGGCACAAGGAACTGAGCCGGCACGCGCAGGCGTCGCACGTCGCCGGACAACGTGATATCGAGCACGTCCTCCCGCTCCTCCTGCTCGATGATGACCTCGACCTGCTCCGCGCCCGGCGCGTTCCACTCCACGACCGTGTTCTTCCGGTCCACCACTTCGCCGTCCGACGGCGAGAAGGTCGGTGGGGTATTGAACTGGTGCGACAGCGTAACGTTGCTAGCGAGCTGATCGCCCTCGACGGTGCGGCCGCGGAAGCGGTACTCCCCGGCCGGGAAGAGTGCCAGCACCTCCTCGGGCGACGGCTCTGCGCTCTCGAAGAAAAGCTCGGTCAGGCCGAGCCGGGACAGCGGTCCGGAGGTCTCGAACTCGAGCATCTCCCGACGGGAAGGATCGAGCACCCGCACCCGCTTCCACCCGTCCTCGGTGTCGAGGAAGAGCTGGAGGCCGAGGTCGTTGTCGGTGGAGTTGAGCTCGAAGAAAAGCCGGGCGTCGGCGAACTTCACCGTCTCGCCGGTGGCATTCGCGTCCTCGGTGTCGGCGGCCTGGAGCTCGACGTCTGTTGCCGGGCCGCCGGGGTCGGCGTCGGTCCTGCTGGGTGTGGTTGGTTTGTCGCAGGCGAGCAGAGTCAGCAGCACCAGGGCCGCCAGACCTTCGACTTTCGGGATGGTGGGCATCGGTCCTCCGCGGTGGGGGTCGCACCGGAAGGAACATTCTAGGCCCGAAGGATGTGACAGCTGCCGTGACGGCCCTCACCACCGCGTCTTTCCGACACGAGGATGGGCCGGCCCGCTCCTAGACGGTCCTCCAGTCCTGGGAAAAGCTCTGCTGGCTTGCCTCGTCGTCGATGTCTGTTCCCTCGAGTGCCCCCCGCGCCAGCATCCACTCCTTCCATCCACGGGGTGGGTGCCTCGCGCTCTCGATCTGCGCGTAGCTCACCGAGCCCAGCGACTCCCACCCGCGGAGGTCGCTCAGGTCGGCACCCCCCAACTCCGCCGCGGCCAACGTGGCGCCGGCGATCTCGGCGCCCTTGAGAATGGCGCCGCGCAGGTCGGCGCCGGTGAGGTCGGCACCGGTGAGATCGGCGCGCTGGAGGTTGGCGCCTCGCAGGCCGGCGCCCCGGAGGATCGCGTTGCGCAGGCTCGCAAGCGTCAGATTCGCTCCCTTGAGCCTCACCCCCTCGAGCCAGGCGTCGTCCAGACGCACGCCGGCCAGCGACACGCCGTTCCGCACCAGATCCTGCAGCGCATCCACGCGCCCCCCACTGCCACCCTTCCCCTGGGCCGTGTTGACCACCTGCCACGCCTGATAGTTCGCCGCCTTGCGCGCCAGCGCCGCGGCCGCCTCGTCCGCGGCCTTCCGTTCGCCGCGACCCAGCCAGAGCTGGCGGGCGCCCCACACCACGACCAGGACCTCCGCGATCTTGATGACATCGGCGAGGACCGAAATGCCGAGCGCCCAGCGTGAGCCGGACTGTACATAGGTCATGCTGCCCGGATCGGTGCATCCGACGGCGAGGGTGAGCGCGAGGAGCGTGAGCGACAACAGGGCGGAGGAAGATGGCTGGCGATGGCTGGACAAGACGCGGATCTCCCGGGAGTTCGGCAGCGATGGTCGCGGGAAGATCCGATCCGACCGTCACGGACGTGTCACACCCGAAGTGCGACGCGCCGGGCGAAAGCAAGGGGGAGGTTCGCTTGTCTTCGGGGTGGCCCTTTCCTATATATGGGCGGTCATCCGCGACCTCGGCGGTCGCCTTCCCCCCCCCGCGCTCGCTGCCCCGCAGGTGACGAAGGCGGAGGTATGCGGGCCGACGTCTCATCAGCTCCCCTCCTGCTCGTCTTCGTAGCCACCACCATAGGGCTTCTCTGCCTGACCGTGGCGCTCTGGCGCGCGCTGCGCCGTGCCCGCACCGCCGAGCGCGAGGCGGCCGCCAGGACCGAGAACTGGACCCAGGAGGAGGAGCGGTTCCGGACGCCGCTCGAGCGCGCCGAGGACTACACCATCTTTCTGCTCGACTCGGCCGGCCGGCCCACCAGCTGGAACTCGAGCGTCCGCCGTGTGCTCGGCTACGAGCGGGCCGAGTTCCTCCGACTGTCGGCCGCGGACCTCTACACCAAGGAAGATCGGGAGGCCCGCGCACCCGAGCGGGACCTGGCCGAGGCCGCGACCGGTGGCCGCGCGAGTGCGGACCGCTGGGTGGTACGGAAGGACCACACCAGGCTGTGGGCATCGGTCGCCACGTCCAGCGTACAGGACCGTCAGGGCAAGCTGCTCGGCTTCTCCCAGCGCCTGCGCGATCTCTCCCGGAGCAAGGGCATCGAGCTGCAGCTGCACCGGAAGCAGGGCGCGCTGGAGCTGGCGCTCGAGGCGGCCGGCCTGGGCACCTGGGAGTACGACCTCACGACTGGAGCGATGTCGTGGGACGCGCGGGCCAAGGCCCTCTTCGGTCTCGCCCCCGACGCCAGCGTGGCCCATCCGGACTGGATCGAGGCGCTGCATCCGGACGACCAGAGCACCGCGCGGGCCCAATGGGACCAGGCGCTGCGTGACCGATCGCGCCTCTCGGCGGAGTATCGCGTCATCTGGCCCGACGGGGGTATCCACTCGATCATGTCGATCGGGCAGTGCGCGGTGGATCCCGCGACGGGCGAGCCGCATCACGTGGCGGGCGTCATGCTGGATCTCACCGAGCGCCGCCGGACCGAGGAGCATCTGCAGGAGACCCTCCGCATGGAGGCCGTCGGCCGGCTCGCCGGCGGGATCGCCCACGACCTCAACAACATGCTGGCCGCGATCCTGGGGTTCAGCGACCTGCTCGAGCGCAACCTGGGGCCCGACGATCCGAGACGGGAGGACACCAGGCAGATCTCCCGCGCCGCCGAGCGGTCGGCGGCGTTGACCCGGCAGCTCCTCGCCTTCGCCCGGCGAGAGCTGATCCAGCCGCAGATGCTCGACATCAACACCGTCGTGCGACACTCGCGCCCGATGCTCTCCACCCTGCTGGGCGAGAACATCGAGCTCACTCTGCAGCTCGCCCCCCAGGTGCTGGTCGTCTACGCCGATGCCCGGCAAGTCGAGCAGACGCTCATGAACCTCGTCGTCAACGCGCGCGACGCGATGCCGCAGGGCGGCCGGGTCACGATCGAGACCAGGGCCGCGAGGCTCAACCCGGACGCCCGCTCGTCGCGCGAGCTGGGCGGGGAGACGCCGAGCGGCAGCTTCGCCATGCTGGGGGTGACCGACACCGGTCACGGTATGGACCCGGCCACCCTCCAGCGGATGTGGGAGCCGTTCTTCACCACCAAGCCGTCGGGCCAGGGGACCGGATTGGGTCTTTCCTCGGTGTACGGCGCCGCCAAGCAGAGCGGCGGGTTCGTGTGGGCGGACTCGGAGCCGGGGCGAGGCACCAGCGTGCAGGTCTACTGGCCGGAAGTACGATCGGCGCCGGAGCCCTTGGACGAAGCCGGCGGGGAGCCCGAGATCAGGGGTGGAAACGAGACGGTGCTGGTGGTGGAGGACGAGCCGCTGGTGCGGGCGCTCGTCGTGCGCGCCCTTCGGAGCCACGGGTACCGGTGTCTGGAGGCGGAGGAAGCATCGGAGGCCCTCCGTACGCTGGAGCACGACGGCGAGCGGGTGGACCTGGTCATCACCGATGTGGTCATGCCGGGCATGAGCGGCGGTGGACTGGGAGATCGGCTGGCGCTGCTTCGCCCCGATCTCCCGGTGCTCTACACCTCGGCGTACGTGGACGAGGACGTCATCGGGCGCGGGCTGCTGGAGCAGGGGCGGCCGTTCCTGCAGAAGCCCTGCACGCCGCGGGAGCTCGCGCGGAAGGTGCGGGAGGTGCTCGACGGCGCGGCGTCCACCAGGGATCAGGCCGAAACTCTTTAGCCACCGTACTTCCGGATCAGCGCCTGGTAACGCGAGTCGCTCCGGATCAGGTCGAAGTCCGGGTTGACGCGCAGCTCGTGGACGCTGAACAGGGACGGGCCGGCGAGGAGGCGCTCGATCAGAGTCAGGGCCGCCTCCGTCTCGCCGACGCGAGCCAGCATGCGCGCTCGCCAGTAGGCCGGGCCCGAATCATGGCGATCCTGCCGCGCGGCCTCGAACCGCTCGAGCCAGCGAACCTGCCGCGAGGTGCCCTCGCGGCGTCCTAGAGACGCGAGCGCCATGCCTCGCCCTATATGGGTGATCGGGTCGTCGGGGGGCGTCCGATCCTCGGCCAGCAGAGTCGCCACGGATTCGAACCCGGCGCGCGCGGCGGCGGTGTCGCCTCGCAGCCTGTACGCTTCCGCGGCGACCAACGCACGAGTCACGACGGCCTCGGCGTTCGCCTCGGGTGCCGGAGGCATGGCGCGGAGCAGCGCGAGGACCGAGTCCGGGCGGCGCTCCCACAGCAGCAGGATCAGGCGCTGGTGCGTGAGCGACCCGCCTCCCCATCCCGGATCGACTTCCAGCGGCTCTTCCCGGAGGACACGGCGAAGCGTGTCCAGCTGCCCCTGCCAGAGGAAATAGCTCCACCCCAGCGAGAGACGCGGTTGCACCAGATCGGGCGCAAAGGCCGACGTTCGGCGGTAGGCCTCGATGGCCTCCGGATAGCGGCGGAGATAGTGGTAGGTGTCCCCGATGAGCTGCGATACATTCGCATTGCGCGGGTCGAGTCCACGCGCGTGCTCGAACGCCGCGACCGCGCTGTCCCAGCTTCCCAGGCTCAGCTGCACCACACCCATCCAGGCCCACATTTCGGGATCGCTCGGCGCGCCCCGCAACCCGAGCTTGATCTGCTCCAATGCCTCGCGGTACCTGCCGCCTCGGTGATAGAGCAATCCCGCTGACGCGAGGTGCGCCTGCGGCAGGTCGGGCACCAGCCGGAGCGCCAGATCGGCCTCGCGCTGCGCGAGGTCCAGCCGTTCGGGAGAGAGATCGTAGCGCAGCTTGTGCATCGAAACGTGGACCGAAGCCAGTGCGGCGTGGGCCAGCGCGAAGCTGGAGTCGAGCGCCAGGGCCCGTTCGTACAACTGTTGCGCGGCGCGGAAATTCTCGAGCAGAAAGCCGGGCCGCCGTTGGTAGGCGAGCCCCTGCAGGTAGTACTCGTAGGCCCCGGCGACCTGGGTCGGAGGTGCCGCGATGGCTCCCCCCTCGGCGGACGTGAGCCTCGCTCCCACCGCGGCGACGATCCGCTGGGTGATGTCGCTCTGCACCGCGAAGGCGTCGTCCATCGTCCGGTCGTACCGTTCCGCCCAGAGGTGCGCCTGCGTCGCCGGGTCGAGCAGCTGCACCGTGACGCGGAGCCGGTTGCCGTCCACCTGAACGCCGGCCTCGACGATGCTCCCCACGGCCAGCTCTTCGCCGATCTGGCGCAGCGGCTTGGACGTCTCCGCGTACCCTCCGACCGAGGCCCGGCCGACCACCCGAAGTGACGCCACCTTGACGAGCTGAGTCAGCAGCTCGTCGTGGAGCCCGCGGGCGACGTACGCGTAGGACGTGTCCTCGCTGAGATTCCGGAACGGCAGGACCGCGATCGAGCTGCGGGGCGCGCGGACCTCGATGCGCCGTCCGGGCAAGTGCCCCGCGGCGAACGCTCCCCCCAGCACGAGCGCGGCGGCCGCCGCCGCCCACCGTGCCCAGCGCGGTACCCGCTTCGCAGCGGCCGGCGGCGCGACCGGCGAAGCATGTGGGGGCGGCTCCCCTTCCTTGGATGGTGGTACGACCGGCGGTGCGTGCGCAGCCGGCGCCACCGCTCCCGGCACGGCGGGCAGCTCCCCCCTGCGGATCCGCTCCATGGTGGCGAGAACCTCGCGGTCCGGCTCGAGGTCGAACTCTTCCCGAAACCGCCGCACGTGACCCTCGGCGACCCGGATGGCGTTGGCGCGATCGCCCATGGAGGCGAGCACCCGCATCTGGTGGAGCACCAGGTGGGAGTTCAGGGGATCCTGCTCGACCGCCCGGGCCCACCACCCTCCCGCTTCGCCCCAAGCCCCCGCAGCCTCCGCCGCCGTCGCCAGCTGCTTCAAGGCCTCGCCGTACTCCCGTGCCAGGCGCGCACGCTCCCCATCCAGCCAGCGCTCGAACTCCGCCGCGTCGTCCACGTGAAAGCCGTCGAGGAGGGGGCCCGCATACAGGCGGACGGCGTCCGCCGGGCGACCCGAGGACAGGGCC
Source organism: Gemmatimonadota bacterium (assembly GCA_046729675.1). Classification (GTDB taxonomy): domain Bacteria; phylum Gemmatimonadota; class Gemmatimonadetes; order Gemmatimonadales; family GWC2-71-9; genus CAVVWJ01. The sequence goes on from JBKPGZ010000319.1 coordinate 20,867, forward strand.
TGGGAGAACTGGAGGATGTCGGACGCGACGACGGCCGGGTCCAGCCGCAGGAGGCGGCCGGCGGAAGGCACGGCACCCGGGCCCAGCGAGCGGCGGATGACGTGGAGGGCGTCACGGAGCCCGTGGCGGGCGCTGGCGTCGTCGCTCTCGGGCCAGAGCAGCGCGAGCAGTCGCTCGCGAGTACAGCCGAGGTCCCCGCACACCGCCAGGACGGCCAGGACGGCCTCGGCCCGACGCTTGGGGAACACGGGCGCCGACGCGCCGGAGGTGCCGTCCAGGGCGAAGCCTCCGAGCACTCGGAGCCGGAACATGCTGATCCCTGCCCTTCCAGAATGGGTTTCCCCAATCCTGCGACCCTGTCCACCCCCGGGCAAGGCCCTAACTCCGCTGGCGACAACGTGGCGACGGGACGGCGACGGGCCAGCGACGCCCCCTTCGCACTCTGGACCGAGTCAGTCGGCGGTCTGCGACACCTCGGTCGCAGGAGGCGTGTGACCGGCTGCAGGACATACCGGAGGAGATATGAGGAAGCTTACAGCAGGCATTTTCATGGCGGGCCTGGCCCTGGCGAGCTCCGCCTGTGCACTCGGTCGCGGCACGGCCGAGGGTTTCAGGAGACCGCAGGATCCCGGGGGCGCCGTCCAGCTCAACGTCACCAACAACTCCGGCGGCCCGATGGAGGTCTACGCCGCGGGCTCGGGGACGCTCT
>JBKPGZ010000320.1:0-13478 GCA_046729675.1 Gemmatimonadota bacterium
TACGTCTTCCTGATGCTGCCCCTTGTCCCGGGCTGCCGCGGCGAGTGGCGGCGACTGAGGGGCGAACGATGACGGGCGCCGTCACGAAGGACACGAAGGACTCCGGCGATCCGGCAATCATCGGAATCCACAACCAATTCTTTTGTTTTTCTTCGTGCCCTTCGCACCCTTCGTGCCTTCGTGGTGTCTTTCCGGGGGTGGAGTGGGGCTCCGTGCCCCTCTGTGGCCTCTGTGCCTCTGTGGTGAATCGGGGCGGAAAGGGGTGGGACGAAACGGAGCCTAGTTCGGGTTGACACCCTCCGGAAATCAGCCGTAAGTTAGACGACTACCCCGACCCTGAGTGCACGATGCCGAAGTCCCTCGCGAGCGGGTTCGCTCGCATGATGTGCTGTTGCTGCGCCTGCCCGAGTTGCGGCCGGCGGGCAGCTGTGCTGCCCTAGGCGTCGGGAACCTGGAAGACCCGGCCGGCCGCTTCCCCATCGGGACGCGGCCGGCGTTCGTTTCGGGAGTGGTGAGAGCGAACAGCCAACGAACGCAGGACAAGGAGGCAGACACATGGCGGCAACCGCTCAGGTGGCACCCGTCACCCCCATCGAGAAGCGGGGGTACGCCCACCCCGAGGTGCTGGTCTCGACCGACTGGGTTGCGCAGCACCTGAAGGACCCGAAGGTCAGGCTGGTGGAATCGAACGAGGACATCCTGCTCTACGACACCGGCCACATCCCCGGCGCGGTGAAGATCGACTGGACTTCCGACCTCAACGACCCGCTCACCCGGGACTACATCGACCGCGAGCGACTCCAGAAGCTGCTGCGCTCGAAAGGCATCAGCGACGACACCACCATCGTCTTCTACGGCGACAAGAACAACTGGTGGGCCACCTACGCGCTCTGGGTGCTGCAGCTCTTCGGCCTCAAGAACGTGAAGGTGATGGACGGCGGACGGCTTCGCTGGGTGGACGAGGGCCGGCCGCTCACGACCGACAAGCCCTCCTATCCCGAGGGCAACATCACCATCGAGGAGCGCGACGACACCAAGATCCGCGCCTTCCGCGACGAGGTGCTCGAGCACCAGAAGAAGAAGGGCCAGCTGGTGGACGTCCGGAGCCCCGAGGAGTACAGCGGCCAGAAGACCCACATGCCCGAGTACCCGCAGGAGGGCTGCCTCCGCGGCGGGCACATCCCGGGCGCCAAGAGCATTCCCTGGGCCAAGGCGGTGGATACCGAGACCCACGCCTTCAAGTCGGCCGAGGATCTGCGGAAGCTCTACGAGGGTGACAACAACCTGAAGAAGGACCAGGAGACCATCGCCTACTGCCGGATCGGCGAGCGGTCGTCGCACACCTGGTTCGCGCTGACCTACCTGCTCGGCTTCGACAAGGTCCGGAACTACGACGGCTCCTGGACCGAGTGGGGCAACGCGGTGCGGCTGCCGATCGAGCGGTAACCCCAGCGCGGGCTACGCCCCCATCTCCTTCCGTCTCGCCTCCACCATCGTTCCCGGAACGTTGGTGACGATCCCCGAGACACCGCGACGCCAGAGCCGGCGCGCGGTGTCCGGGGAGTCCACCGTCCACACGTGCACCGCGCAGCCGTTGGTCCGCGCGGCGGCGACGAACCCGCTCGTCGGCACCGGCAGTCCGCGATGCCGCAGCGGGACCGAGAGCATCCGATAGCCCGGAGTCGGAATACGGCGCCGGAGCAGTGTCGCCCAGTAGAGGGCCGAGATCTCCGGAGCGGAGGCCCCGCGCGCGAACGGCGGCTCATCGAACGCGAGCAGCGCCTCGCGGTGCTCCGACGCGACCACGCACCGCGCCGCCGCATCCTCCTGGACCAGCACCCGCCGCACCGCCTCCTGAGCCGGCGGCTCCTTGATCTCCGCCAGAATGTTCAGCCTGGGGAAGGCCCAGAGCACCTCTCCCAGCGTGGGAACCCGCGCCTCGCCCCCGCGAAATGGATGGCTACGGCCGTGGTCTGCGGAAAAGTGCCATCCGGCGTCCACCGCGCGCAGCTCGGCGAGGGTGAGGTCTGACACCGCGCCGGTCCGATCGGTGGTGCGGTCGAGGGTCGCGTCATGGATCACGACGGGGGCGCCGTCGGCGGTGAGCCGGACATCGAGCTCGATCGCCTCCGCGCCGCGCCGGACCGCCGCCTCGAACGCGGGCAGCGTGTTCTCCGGGGCTTCCGAGGAGGAGCCGCGGTGCGCAATGACGAGTCGCGCATCGGGGTCGAGCAGCGGGTTCACTGCTGACGGCCGTCGAAGAAATCGAGCATGGACTTGGTCGCGTCGAGGTCGCGGGTGACCCGTCCGACCGCGCGGCCCACCGGGGGGCCGCCCGGCCAGGTGTGCCCGCCGCCCTCGATCGTGAAGAGCACCACATCGCGTCCCTCGCGACAGCCGGGATAGGTCGAGCGCCGGACGCGGGTGCCGTCGGTGATGCTGTCCGGCTCAGCCGTGACCAGCGGCTTCTCGGTGCAGCCGTCCACCCGGGCGAAGAGCTCGGCGGTGCGAGGGGCAGCGAGCACGCGACCCCGCCTCAAGCCGAGGACCCCACCATCGTAGGGCACCAGGGGATCTCTGGTGCCCTGGAACATCATGAGGGAGACCGGCGTGGCCGCCGCACACCGGTCCTCGAGTGCGGCGGCCAGTGCGCCGGCGACCGGCGCGATCGCGGCGAAGGTACCCGGCAGCTCGCACGCGAGCCGGAACGACATACCGGCCCCGTTGGAGATACCGGTGGCATAGACCCGCTGGGTGTCCACCGGGAGAGCTGTGCGAAGCGAGTCCAGCAGCGTCCGGATGAAGCCGAGGTCGTCGGTGGTGACGATCCCGCGGCCGTCGTTCCAGCGGTGGTTCACGCCCTCCGGGTAGACCACGGCGTAGCCGCGCGCGGTGGCCGCCTCCGTGAGTGCGGCGTGCCGCTCCATGCTCGCCGCGTCGCCGCCGGCACCGTGGAAGACGAACAACAGGGGGAGCGACCGGCCCGGCTCAGGGGAGGGCGGGAGACGGAGGAGATAAGAGCGCGGGAGGCCTCCGACCGCGATCGTATGCTTGCCGTCGACGGTGGACTGGGCCGGGAGCGTGGTCGGGGTGCCGAGGGCCACGGCGCAGGCGATCAGGGTGAGTCGTGAGAGCATCGCTGTCCCCTCTGTCATCCCGAGCGCAGCGAGAGATCCTGGCCGGGCATCTCGCCATCGCCGGCAAGATCCCTCGCTGCGCTCGGGATGACACGGCGGACGCCCCCCACACTAAGCCCGCTCCCCGCCTGCCCACAACCGCCGCGGCGGGACTTTTTCGTCCGCCGCGAGTATACATACCACCGGACCCGACCAAGAGCTTGTATGACGCCGCCGCTCTCCATCGCCGATCTCCGCCGGGAGTACGCCCGTGCCCGGCTGGATGAAAAGGACGTGAGTCGCGATCCTTTCTCCGAGTTCGCCCGCTGGTTCTCCGAGGCGCAGGCCGCGGAGGCGGCCGAGGTCAACGCCATGGTCCTGGCGACCGCGACGCTGGACGGTCGGCCATCGGTGCGCGTGGTCCTGCTCAAGGGGTTCGATGAGCGGGGCTTCGTGTTCTTCACCGACTACCGGAGCCGGAAAGCCGAGGAGCTGGAGGCGAACCCACGGGCAGCGCTGGGGTTCCACTGGACCGAGCTGGAGCGCCAGATCCGGATCGAGGGAACGGTGACGCGGACGTCGCTCGAAGAATCGGAGTCCTACTATCGCACGCGTCCCATCGGCAGCCGGCTCGGCGCGTGGGCGTCGCACCAGAGCCGGCCGATCGGCTCACGAGAGGACCTGGAGGCAGACCTGCGCGAGGTCGAGCGCCGATTCAGCGTCCCCGACGTCCCGCTGCCGCCTCACTGGGGCGGCTACCGGGTGAGCCCGCAGTCGTTCGAGTTCTGGCAGGGGAGGGAGAGCCGGTTGCACGACCGGGTACGATATCTCAGGGAAGGGGAACGGTGGAAGATCGAGCGGCTCTCGCCATAGAGCCGTCATCCCGAGCACAGCGAGGGATCTTGCCGGGGGCGCAAGATCACCCCCACTTCACCCGGTACCGGCACACCGCGCCGCCCCGCGCCCGACACTCCTCCTCCGTGATCCTCGCCCCCTTCACCCCGCACATCTCCAGCGCCTTCCGATACCACCCGATTACGGTCAGGCAGTCCGGCGCACTGAAGGTCTCCGCGTCGTAGGTGGTGAGCACGCCCTCCGACGGCCCCGTCGGCTGGTACTCGCGGCGGCCGCTCTCGTAGTAGAGGCTGTAGATCGAAGGCGACTTCGCCAGGAATCCATGGGCGTCGCCCTTGGTGAGATAACTGGCGTGGATGGTCGAGAGGTTGGTCTCCGCCGACGCCTCGCCCAGCTTCTCGAAGAACTCCGGGCGGCCCTTGCCCAGCACCTGCACGATAGCGTCGTCCAGCGCCTTGCCGATGGCGAATGGATACCAGTTCGAGGTGAACAGCATCCGCAGCGTCCGCTGGGTGTCCGGCGGAAGGATCGCCAGGACCTGCTCGACGGCGGGCTTGCCGGCCTGGCGCTCGACGAACGCGAGCCTCGACTTGAGCACCGCTCCCTTGATCTGCTGCACCGCGGCTGCCTCCAAACAGGGTCGGCCAGCAATATACTTTCCCGGGACGATTTCCTGAGACGGCATGCTCCCGCTGACGCTGCGCGACCCGGCGCTCTTCACCGATCTCTACGAGCTCACCATGGCGGCGGCGTTTTTCCGCGAGCGGATGCGGGAGACCGCCACGTTCAGCCTCTTCGCCCGCCGGCTGCCGCCCACCCGGGCGTTCATCGTCGCCGCCGGCCTGGAGGACGCGCTGGAGTACGCGTGCCACCTCCGGTTTTCCGGCGACGCCATCGACTATCTCCGCTCGCTGGGGCGCTTCGAGCCCGAGTTCCTGGAGTACCTCGCGACGCTCCGCTTCACCGGCGAGATCCGGGCGGTGCCCGAGGGAACGGTGATCTTCCCCGACGAGCCGATGCTCGAGGTGTCGGCGCCCGTGATCGAGGCCCAGCTGCTGGAGTCGGCGCTGCTCAACGCCTGCCACCTCCAGAGCGTGCTCGCCAGCAAGGCGGCCCGCGTCATGATCGCGGCCCAAGGCCGAGACCTGGCCGAGTTCGGGCTGCGGCGGAGCCACGGGACCGACGCCGCGCTCAAGGCGGCACGCTGCGCCTGGATCGCCGGGTTCGGCTCGACCAGCGACGTCCTCGCCGGCCGAGCCTACGGCATCCCCGTGTCGGGCACGATGGCTCACTCCTTCGTGACCGCGTTCGGCGACGAGCTGGAGGCCTTCCGGGCCTACGTCCGCGCCTTTCCCGACAGCGCCATCCTCTTGATCGACAGCTACGACACGCTCGAGGGCGCGCGGAAGGCGGTGATGGTGGCGCGGGAGCTGGCCGCGCGGGATCACGCACTCGCCGGCGTCCGGCTCGACAGCGGAGATCTCCTGGCCCTGAGCCGCGAGGTGCGGCGAATCCTGGACGAAGCCGGGTTTCCCGGCGTGCGGATCGTCGCGAGCGGGGGACTGGATGAGCACGACATCGCCGATCTGGTCGCCGCCGGAGCAGCGGTGGACTCCTTCGGCGTAGGCACCCGGCTCAACGTCTCGGCCGACGCGCCCTCACTGGACCTGGTGTACAAGCTGGTGCGCTACGGCGATCGCGACGTGCTCAAGCTGAGTGCAGGGAAAGAGACCTGGGTCGGGGCGAAGGCGGTGTACCGGTCCTTCGGCCCCGACGGATTGATTGAAGGGGACATGCTCTCGCTGGAAGAGGAAACGCCGCCGGCGGGCAGCGTTTCCCTGCTCCAGGTCGTGGTGAATGAGGGGCAGCTACTGCGTCCCCATCCTTCGATCGCGGACATCCGCCGGCACTGCGCCCGGCAGCTGGCGACGCTGCCCGAGGAGCTCAAGCGACTGCAAGGTCACGGCGAGTACCCGGTCGCCGTGAGCCCCGGCCTCCGGGCCAGTCAGGAGCGTGCTCTGGCGGAGGTCGGAGCCCCACGGGCCGGTTGACGTCAAGGGTCGAGGCCTATGTCCTGCGAGATCTCCAGGAAGTACACCTGCGCCACACGCAAACCGTTGTTGTCGTAGTTCCAGAGGTACTCCACCGTCTCGTCGTCGAACAGGAACGACCGCGTGTCGCAGCCCACGATCAGATCGGTATCGAGGCAGACGCTCAGCAGCTCCTTGCTCACGTTCTCTACCTGGGGTTTGCCGGTGCCCCGTACCAGCAACTTGGTCTCGGTGGAGCAGAGCGTCTCGTCTCCTTCCAACGTCGGGTCGAGGTCTCCTTCTATGCACGAGCCGATCGTGGCGCTCCCGCCCGGTGTTCCGACTGGGCGGACGTAGACCCCGTACCACGTTTCTCCGTCGCCGTCGGGATCGGGATCCGGAAGCTGGAAACGGCCGCCGTTCCCGTCCGTGGCATTGGCGTCGATGATGTCGAACTCGCCCTTCTGGAGATAGATCTTCGACTGCCCTTCGAGCTTCACGAACATCCGCTTGCCCGCGTCGCCGGTCATGTCCGGCTTCTTGTCCCTCGGCACGCCGATGAGATTGAACTTGTAGAGTCGGGCGTGGCCGTTGTCGGGAAGTCCGTTGCCTTCCGCTACGGCGGACGATCCCTCCATCGTGGGTACAGTGGTGCGTTCGGCGTCGCAGCCGAGCAGGGCGGCGGCCGCGAGCAGGCCGACGGCGTTTCTGGTGCGGATGGGCATGGGTGGGCTACCTCCTTCGGGGATGGCTTGCCGGAGTTGCTGCATGTGCGAAGGAATTGCGGGAGGAACGCGCGCGAATGCGGCAAGAGTGAGGCCGTGCGATCGACCGAGAATTGCACCGCGGTCAAGTCATGCTGCGCGCGTCGTCTGCCGCGACGGGCGCGCGCGACGCGCAAGATCCTTCAGCATCAGGTTGGAATGAAATCCGCGAGCGGACCGGCAGATTACCAGCCGTCACCGAGACGTGAGCGGAGGGCCTCCCGATGGCCTGGCGGCTCTAGTCGAAGGTCCGAGCCCGCCGTGCCGCCTCCGCCGCAGTCTTACGGAGCGGCGGGTCCGCCTCCCCCCAGAGCCGGGCGACGGTGCGATACGCATCGGCCGCCCGCTCCCGATCGCCGGCCCGCGCGTACAGCCACCCCTGGCGCCAGCGGGCCGGGGCGACATAGACCAGCTCGTAGGTGGCGCGCTCGGCGATGGTCCGGTACCACTCGAGCGCCTCCGCCTGTCGGCCGAGCGCGAAGAGCAGCTCGGCGCGGTAGTAGCGATCGAGGGCCTCGGCTTCGAAGATCGATTCCACGACGTCCCAGCGCGATCGCTCCAGCTGCTCGAGCGCCTCAGCCGGCCGGCCGCCCTCCCCCGCTACTCTTGCCCGGATGCTTCGCGCGAAGGTGCGGAGCGCATCCGCCCTCAATCCCGCTGCCGAATCGCCCGCGACCTGCAGCGCATCCGCAAACCGCAGCGCCCCGGTGGAATCGCCCAGGCTGGCGTCGAGCAGCCCCAGCCGATAGAGCCTCACCGCGGGGTGGAGACCGGCGTGGCCGGCGGAGTGGGAGGGCTCGCCCGCCGCCTCGAGCCGGGCGGGCCACGCGTCCACCCGCCGGCGGATCTCGAGCCGCTCCGCGCGCGGCACCTGGAGGAACGGCAGCACCGCCAGCAGCGAGCGCAGCTCCAGCTCCGCGACCGGATCGAAGCGCCCGGCACTGTCGAGCTGTACCCGCGCCGCACCCCAGCCTCCTCGCGCCACGGCTACCCGCGCCAGCAGCCGGTGGGCCATCCCCCTGACGTCGTCAGAGTATCGGGGACCGGTGAGGAGATGCGCGAAGCGCTCGGCGCCGTCCACGTCGTCCAGATAGGTCGCCACCTGGAGCGCGGTCACGGCGGGGACGTCGGGCGGGTTGTCCATCAGCTCGCGGGTGACGCGCTTCCACGCCTCCCGGTCGCCCAGGGCGAAGGCGCGGAACGCGCGAGTCTCCAGCACCTCGGCCGCCGAGCCGAGCGCCAGCAGACGCCGCATCAGGGAATCCATCGCCTCGCGCCGGCCCTCGATGGACGCGATCCGCGCCAGGTGTACCAGCGCCTCTTCGTTTTCCGAATCCAGTGCCACCACCCGCTCGAATTCCGGACGCGACTCCGCGGCCGATCGACCGCGCAACGGGTTGGTCTGGAAGAGGAGCTGGCCCAGCTGCAGGTGCGCCTCGACGTCATCGGGATGGTTGTCCACCACCCGGCGGTAGAGGCGCTCGGCGTCGGCCCACGCGCCCGCGCGACGCGCGGCGAGCGCCTTCACCAGCAGGCGGTCGTGGTCGGAGAGCCGGTCGGCGAAGTGGGCCGCCGAGTCGGCGGCGAGGCGGGCCAGGCTGTCCTGGCCCGCCCACTCCGAGGCGATGCTCAGGCGGTAGTACGCCAGGGCGAAGGCGGGATCCAGCTCGATCGCGCCACGAAACGCCTCCTGGGCGGTGACGTAGCGCCCCGCGCGGAGCTCGCGCTCGCCGGTGAGATAGCGCTTCAGTGCGTCGAGCGAGTCGGTGGTGGTGGCGGCGACCCGCGCGAGGCGATCGCGGACATCGGGACCCTCCGCCAGCAGCTCCGCGGTGAGCCGGTCTACCAGATCGAACAGGTCCTTACTCTCGCCTTCCACGGTGGCGAGCGCCATCGGGCGGTCGCCGCTGTCGTGGTCGAACACCGCCGCGCGCACGTGGAGGTGGCCGCCGCTTTCCACGACCCTCCCCAGCACGGCGCGGCCGGCGCCCAGGCGAGCGGCCGCCTCACGGGCCTGCGCGGGCGTCCGCAGCGGCGTCTTGCGGTTCGCCACCGACTCGAGAAGCACCTGGGGATCCACGCCGCGGATACCGCCGGCACCCTCGAGGTTGCTCGTCAGCAGGTCCACCATGCCGCTGGCCAGGTACTGCGATTCAGGCCCGCCTTCGACGGTGAAGGGGAAGACGGCGACCAGCTCGGGGTCCGCCCGCCGGTGGGGCGGATGCCTTTTCGTCAACCAGAGAGCGGTGAGGGCCATCAGATCCATGAGCGCCAGGCCGATGACCGCGGCCTTCCAGATCCGGGTCGGAACTGCGCGCCTGCGTGGAGCGGACCCCGCGTTCTCCGGCGATCGGGTGACCGCGTCGCTCTCTCCGGCCGGTGGCGGCTGGCGCAGCTCCGCGGCGAGGGCGGCAACCGACTGATCCGGAGCGGTGCCCAGCTCCTGCCCGACTCGAGTCTCGTAGTCCCGGGCGTGCTCAAGGGCGGCGGCACGGTTGCCGGCGTCCGCGAACGCGCGCATGAGGCCGAGAATCGGCCGGGAGCTCAGCGGATGGATCCGCGCCAGCGTCTGCCAGCGCTCGATCGCCTCGCGATGTCGCCCTTCACGCGACGCCCGCGCCGCCGCGGCCTCGAGGGCGTCGCTGTAGAGGCGAGCGACCCGCGCCCGCTCCTCCTCGATCCAGTGGCTGAACTCCGGGAGCTCCGGAAGGGCGAAGCCATCGAGGAAGGCACCCTCATAGAGCTCGACCGCCTGCTCGACGTCGCCCCGGTCGAGGGCGGCGAGGAAGTCCCAGAGATCGCTGCTGAAAACGGCGGGATTCAGCCGGACAGTGAGGGCGTCGGCCTGGACCACGTCCTCGCCCAGGTGGCGTCGGGTGGTGTGGAGGGCTTGATGGAGGGAGTTCCTAGCCCGCTGAGTGTTGCTCTCAGGCCACAGGTACAGGAGGAGTTTGTCGCGCGGCACCCCCGAATCGGCTCCGCCGGCCAGGATCGCCAGCAGGGCGAGGGAGCGCGGCCGGCCGGCCGCCCCTTCGATCGGATCGGAGTCGGCTTCGAGGGCCAGTCCGCCGAGCACTCTAAGTCGGTACCCCACAGTCGCCTGAATCCGATCCTTCCGGGAGCGCCGTTCGTGCGCTCGTTTGGAGACAAGTCCCACCAGCGCCGTACTGCTTAAGCGCCTTCTAAGGATCCGCCGGAGCCCATCCTGTCGAAGGGCAAGGCCGGTGCCATCTAAGTCCTTCCGACGGCGGCTGATCCCCCGCTGAAGTAATTCTTAAGTCGCTGAAATGATTCGAGTTACCGACCTGATGACCGCCCGCTGGGGCCGGAATCTTGCGCGGGTTGGCCCCGCTTGCCGCTGATCCAGAACCACTCCAATCCGCTCTAGACTCACGGCCCCGGGGCTCGCCCGTCGGGGCGTCCTGCGCTCAGGAGGAGCAATGCGTACGCGCGTCTGGTGCATGAGCCTCGTGCTGGCCGTCCTGGGAGTGGCCTGTGGGGATCAGACGACCGAAGTGAGCGTGGAAGAGGCACCTGGGGCCGGCATGGCGAGTGGGCCCGGGATGATGGCCGACGCGACGGCGACCTCGGACGACGGGCTGGTAATCTCCACCGACAAGGACGATTACCAGCCAGGTGACACGGTGCACTTCAGCGGATCGGGTTGGCCCACGAACGATACGCTGGACATCGTGCTGGAGGATGAGCCTGCCACCCACGAGCCGCACACCTGGTGGGTGCCGGTGGGCGAGGAGGGAACGTTCAGCGATTCGACCTATGTCGTGGATGTCGGCGACATCGACGTCACCTTCACCCTCACCGCCACGAGTCGGGCGAGCGGGCGGAGCCTGGCGGTGCAGTTCACCGATGCGAACATCGCCAATGACGTCGGAATCAGCCCGAATCCAGCATTTGTCCAGCGGGGGAACTTTGTCGACCTGACCATTAGCGTCTCCTTCGGCGGCAATGACACGCCGTGCACGGCAGCTCTCAGCGTGTCGGGTCTGTCTGGCGGCACGACCGGGGTGTTGACTCCGACCTCGGTCGCTGGTGTCAACAGTGACACGAAGACGTCCACGCTCAGAATCACCACGACGGCCGGCTCGCCACTGGGACCGGATGGGTTCACGGTCACGGCAGCGGCTGGAACCGGCTGCACTGCCACGAACAGGACCGGCAACGGCACGGTCAACGTCCACGGTCCGGCCACCAAGCTCGCGTTCGCCCAGCAGCCGACGAACGAAGAGTCCGCCACGCCGATCGCACCCGCGGTCCAGGTCAGTGTCCTCGACGCGAGCAACAACGTGGCCGGCAGCGTTTCCGCGTCGATCACGCTGGCCATCGGCACCAACCCCGCCGGCGGCACGCTGAGCGGCACCCTGACGAAGAGTACCGTCAACGGGGTGGCCACCTTCGACGACCTGACAATCGACAAGATCGGGAACGGGTACACGCTGGTCGCCACCAGCACCGGCCTGACACAGGCCACCAGCAGCGCCTTCAACATCACGCTCGGACCCGCCGCCAAGCTGGCGTTCTTCACCCAGCCCTCGGGTGGCGCGCCCAACACCGGATTCGCGACGCAGCCGCGAGTCGAGGTCCAGGACGCCGGCGGTAACCGCAGGACATCGGGCGGGGGCAGCGCAGCCTCGATCACCCTGGCCATCGTCCCCGGCAGCGGCACCGCAGGCGCCGCCCTGACCTGCACGACTAACCCGCTGGCCGCGAGTGCTGGCCTGGCGACCTTCGCAGGCTGCCGGATCGATCTTGCCGGCACCAACTACCGGCTACGCGCCACCTCCGGGGGTCTCACGGCTGCCGACAGCGACCCCTTCGACATCACGCCTACCAACGAGCCGCCGAGCGTCACCGCCGGCTCATACATCGTGAAAGAGGGGACCCCGCTGACCTTGACTCCGACGGTGACCGATCCCGACGGCGACCCACTGACGTATCACTGGAGCGTCGACACCGACGGCATCGACACCGACGGCGAATGCACGTTCGACAACGCCTCGGCGAAGAACGCCAAGGTCACCTGCACCGACGACAGCGAGGACGCGACTGACGACAAGTTCACGCTGACCCTGACGGTGGATGACGGCACGGCCCCGCCCGTGAGCGACAACGCCGATCTCAAAGTGACGAACGAGAATCCCGTCGCCGACGCGGGTGGATCGTATGCGTCGGTTGCCGAAGGCTCCCCGATCCAGCTGAGCGGGTCCGGCGACGATCCGGGCGATAACGACGATTCTCACCTCGGCTACCACTGGACGGTCGACGACGCCGGCATCACCAGCGGCGGCAGCTGCGACTTCGACAACGCGGCGTCCAAGAACGCCAAGGTCACCTGCGACGACAACGGCTCCGCGATCGTCAGCCTGGTCGTGAGCGATGACGACGGCGGCACCAGCGCCACGAGCACGGCCACCGTCACGTTCACGAACGCCGCTCCGGTCGCCGACGCCGGGCAGGACTACGACGGCGACGAAGGCGAAGTGATCCAGCTCGACGGCACGGTGTCGGATGTGGGCGAGAACGATGTCCTCACCTGGTCCTGGGCGTACGCCCCCGGTGCCACTGTGGATGCGGGCGCGACGTGCCACTTCAGCGACGAGAACGCGCTGGATCCGACGATCAGCTGCACCGACGACGGCGAAGTCACGCTGACACTGAAGGTCGAGGACGACGATGGTGGGGAGGACACCGACACCGCGATCCTGACTCTGGCGAACGTGGCACCGGTCGCGAACGCCGGCGGCCCCTACACCGGCGCCGTCGAGGGAACCGCGATCAACCTCGATGGCTCCGCCACGGACCAGGGGACCAACGATACCCGTACGTTCAAGTGGACGTTGGACAACAGCGGCATCGACGGCGGTGGGTCCTGCAGCATCGACGACGACACCGCAGCCAATGCAGAGGTAACCTGCAACGACAACGGCAGCCTGAAGGTGAGTCTCGTGGTCACCGACGACGATGCCGGTGTCAGCGTGGCGAGCCAGGCCACCATCTCCATCGCCAACGCCGATCCGGTGGTCACGGCGTTCACCAAGTCGGACGGCACGGACCTGCCGTCGACCCTGATCGTGGCCGGCACCCTGGGGCTCAAGGTGGCGTTCGACGACGACGGCACCAACGACACCCACACGATCGCGGTGGATTGCGGCTCGGGCAGTTTCGCGGCCGCGGCTTCGGCCACCTCGCCGGCGACGAGTTCGTGCGACTTCCCCACCATCGGTCCGGTAACGATCCGGATCAAGGTGGCGGACGATGACGGCGGCTACGACATCCGCAGTCACTCGTTGACGGTGAAGTACGACTTCGCCGGCTTCTACGCTCCAGTTGACCGGCCCACCACGATGAACGTCTCGAAGGCCGGCCAGGCAATCCCGCTGAAGTGGACGCTACGGAACGCGCTCGGAGCGCCGGTGACGGATCTGGCGACGGTGACGATCAAGGCGGTGGGCATAACGTGCCCGCTTGGGGGCACCGCTGACCAGGTGGAGGAATACGCCAGCGGGAGCTCCGGGCTCCAGAACCTCGGCGGGGGCAACTACCAGTTCAACTGGAAGACGCCCACCACGTACGCCGGCAGCTGCAAGAGCATCGAGTTGGTCTTCGCGGCTGGCGGGGTGAGCTACACGGAAGGGCCGCACGCCTACTTCAGCTTCAAGAAGTAGCGCGTTGTCACCCTGAGCGCAGCGAAGGGG
>JBKPGZ010000321.1:0-15067 GCA_046729675.1 Gemmatimonadota bacterium
AGGCGGATGTTCACCTCACCCCCGGGGCGGTGCTCGGCGCCCGCCTGCGCGGGCTCCTGGGCCACCGCGGCCGCGAACGGCGCGGCCACCGGGGCCAACACCCCGATCAACAGCAGCAGCAACGCGAGGGAACGGATCGCCGGGCGGACGTGCTTCATCGTGGTCTCTCTCCTGGGCTTCTCTGGCGGCGCCCTAGTAGGCGCCGATGGGACGGTGGCTCGGGTGCGTCGCGGCGTGCGCCACCGTGAGGAAGCGCTTCGCCAGCTTGTCGGCCTCGCTCTCGCCGACCTGGTCGGTCTGGACGGTCACCAGCGTGTAGTGGCCGCCTTCGGCCTGCACGGTCACGCCGATCTTCCCGATCGCGCCGGCGAAGGTCCGCCGGTGCGGCTCCTCCTGCGAGGGCGTAAGCCGGGACCCGAAGAACTCGGCCGCGAGGCCGAGCATCGTGTCGGGAGAAGCGTGCGTGCGGTGAAAGTACTTCACTGGTTGCTGCACGATGTCACCCTGAACGAAGGGAAGGGGGCCATGCCGGCATGGCCTCCTTCGCGTCGCTCAGGATGACACTCAGTCGAAACTTCAATCATCCTGGTAGTACTCGATCCCGAGATGCGTGATCTGCTCCTCGCCCATCAGATACCGCAGCGTGTTCTTCAGCTTGGTCTGCTGGATGAAGAGGTCGTGCTCGGGATAGAGGCCCGGCGCCACCTGGGGGCTCTTGAAGTAGAACGAGAGCCACTCCTGGATCCCGCTCAGGCCGGCCCGCTGCGCGAGGTCGAAGAAGAGGGCCAGGTCCAGCACCAGCGGGGCGGCAAGGATCGAGTCGCGGCAGAGAAAATCGACCTTGATCTGCATCGGGTAGCCGAGCCACCCGAAGATGTCGATGTTGTCCCAGCCTTCCTTGTTGTCGCCCCGGGGCGGATAGTAGTTGATCCGGACCTTGTGGAAGAGGTTGCCGTAGAGCTCGGGATAGAGGTTCGGCTGAAGGATGTACTCCAGCACGCCGAGCTTGGACTCCTCCTTGGTCTTGAAGCTCTCCGGGTCGTCCAGCACCTCGCCGTCCCGGTTCCCCAGGATGTTGGTCGAGTACCAGCCCGACACGCCCAGCATCCGAGACTTGAACATGGGCGAGAGGACCGTCTTGATCATCGTCTGGCCGGTCTTGAAATCCTTGCCGCCGATGGCGATCCCGCGCTCCTTGGCGAGCTGCTCCATCGCCGGGAAGTCGCAGGTCAGGTTGGGCGCTCCGTTGGCGAAGGGCACGCCCTCCATCCGCGCGCCCCTGGCTTTGAGCTTGGTGGGGGCTATCGTGGGATCGCCCGCGTCCATGGCCCGCTCGAAGGCGTCCAGGGTCCAGTGCGCGGGGCCGGGACTGATGAAGATCTCGGTGGACGCGCACCAGACCATGACCAGCCGGCTGCAGCCGTGCTTCGTCTTGAAGTCGCGGATGTCCTTCCGCAGGGCCTCGGCCAGCTCCCGCTTGCTCTTGCCGCTCTTGACGTTCTTGCCCTCGAGCCGCTTGACGTAGCTCTGGTCGAAGACGGCGGGCATCGGCTTCAGCGAGCGCAGGAAGTCGCCGATCGGCTCCAGATGCTCGTGCCGGTCGAGCACCCCGGCCTTGACGGCCGCCGTGTAGGCGTCGTCGGGCACCGGGTCCCAGGCCCCGAAGACGAGGTCGTCCAGCGACGCGAGCGGCACGAAGTCGCGGATCAGCGGGGCGCGACCCTCGGTGCGCTTGCCCAGACGGATGGTGCCCATCTGTGTGAGAGATCCGATCGGCCGGGCGCCGCCACGACGCACGTTCTCGACTCCGGCGATGAACGTGGTCGCGACCGCGCCGAGTCCGACGCAGAGCACGCCGAGCTTCCCCTCCGCCGGCGCGATCCGCCGGGCCTGCTGTTCAGCCACTGCTAACGTCCTTTCGCGAGAGAATCCAGCGCCGCCGCGCGCTCGCGGGGGCGGGCCCGCACGGGCTCGCCCAGTCCGCTGGCGGCATCCGCGCCGTTGGCGACGCGATGCACGTAGGCGAAGCGCTGGATCACCGTGATGATCGAGGCCACCGCGAGGAGTGCGACCAGGCCCTCCAGGACCATGGCCCGGGGGCCGGCGCCCACGAGGAGCGAGGCGACGCCCAGGCCCAGGATCCGCTCGGCCCGCTGGGCGATTCCGACCTTGCAGTCGAGACCCAGCCCCTCCGCGCGCGCCCTGGCATAGGAAACCAGGAGCGAGCTGAGGATGGCTGCCATGCAGGCGATCACGGCCGGGACCCGGTACGCCACATCAGGCGCGGTCAGTAGAAAGGCGCCGATGCCGATGAAGGTGGCCCCGTCGCCGACCCGGTCGAGCGTGGAGTCGTAGAACGCCCCGAACCGGGTGACCATGGCCCCGCCGCGCGCTACCTGCCCGTCCAGGGTATCCGCGACCCCGCTCAGGAGCAGCAGCGCGCCGCCGAGACGGATGTGACCCAGGCCGTAGGCCAACGCCGAGACGAGGACCAGACCGGTTCCGAGCGTGGTGATCGTGTTCGGCCGCACGCCGGCCCGGATCAGCCGCTGGACCAGGGGATCCACGACCCGGTAGAACGGCTTCTCCAGTGCTCCCAAGAGCTTCACGCTCGTCTCGACCCTCGGCTCTCGCCCGGAGGTTTCCCCTTGGCCATCCCGACCCGATTTGCCGGGGCAAAGGATAACCGGCAGAACCCCTTAGAGCAATCAGATTCCCCTGTTACTCCGGATACAGCAATGCCGCCCGTCTCCGCTCCAGATACCGGCGCCGCTCCGCCTCCCAGCCCCGGACGATGACCCCCGGATCCACGCCCGCCTCAATGGCCTCCCTCAACCCGGCGGTCCCCGCCAGGCGGTCGAAGTGCTTGGGAATCCAGCCGAATTCAGTAGGGTGTCGGCGCCGGATGAAGGTCAGAAGATGGACCGCCGTGACGGTCGGGTCGTAGACCCGGCGGTCGGTGACTTCCAGCCGGATCCCGGCCAGAAGGGTATCCGCGTACTTCCCGTCACCCGGCCGGCTGGGCGTAAAGGTGACCGAGCGGGCCCGCACCCCTGGCAGCTCGGCCTTGCGAATCGCCGAGAGAACGGCGGCGGTGTCAAGCCACGGCGCGCCGATCTGCTCGAACGGCGCGTCCGAGCCTCTCCCGACGGACAGGTTGGTGCCCTCGAAGAGGCAGGTACCGGGATAGTGGTAGAGACTTTCCAGCGTCCTGAGGTTCGGGCTGGGCGGCACAAACGGGAGTCCGGTCTGGTCAAACGACATGGTCCGACTCCAGCCGGCGACCGGCACCACGACCAGCGCTCCGCCGATCCCGAGGTCCGCCCGCGCGAGGCGGGCCATCTCGCCGAGGGTGAGCCCATGCCGCATGGGCACCCGCAGCCGGCCGACGGCGGAGATGTGCGCCTCTTCCAGCACGTTGCCCTGCACAGTTCCGCCGATCGGATCGGGCCGGTCCAGCACGACCACAGGAATGCCCTTGCCCTCGGCCGCCTTCATCACGTCCACGGTCGTGGTGATGTAGGTGTAGTAGCGCGCCCCTGCGTCCTGCAGATCCACCAGCAGCACGTCGATCCCGGTGAGCATCTGGTCGGTCGGGGCGGAAGTCCGACCGTAAAGGCTGTAGATTGGGAGCCCAGTGGCCGAATCCACCGATGACGCGACGGCGGCACCGGGATCGGCCGCGCCGCGAAAGCCGTGCTCGGGGCTGAAGAGCGCCACCAGCCGGACGCCGGACGCCCGCAGACGCACCACGTCGCTGACACCGCTCGCATCGATGCCCGACTGGTTGGTCACCAGACCGACCCGCCGGTCGCGGACCAGGTGCGCGCTGTCGCCGAGCAGCACCTCGATGCCGGGCCGGACCGCTTCTTGCACCGCCCGGGCTTCCGGCTCCCCCGCCGATCCCCGGCCGGTGCACCCGACCGGACCGCACAGCACCCCCAGCAGCAGGACATGACACCTGTGCACGCCAAGCTCCTCGCGGTCGTAATGGTTCTGCTCTGCGCCTGCAGTGGTGGCCCAGCGTTCGCGCCCGCGGCGCCGCAGCCCGAGCCCTTCCGTCCCGAGGTGCGCCCGGCTCCCACGGTGGACGACCTAGTGGCCGGCCTCTCGGTGCGGGACCAGATCGCGCAGCTGGTCGTGCCCTGGATCCCCGGGACCTACGCGGCGTACGACGCGGAGGCCTTCGCCCGGATGCAGATGTGGGTGGACTCGCTCCACGTGGGCGGCTTGATCGTCTCGGTGGGATCGCCGCTCGACATCGCCGCCAAGCTGAACCGCCTCCAGGAGCGGTCCGCGCTGCCGCTGCTGGTCGCGTCGGATCTCGAGGGCGGCACCAGCATCCGGTTCAACGGTGGGACGCCGCTGCCTCCCAATATGGGCGTGGCCGCGACGGGGAGCGACAGCCTCGCGTACGAGATGGGCCGCATCACCGCGCTCGAGGGCCGAGCGGTCGGCATCCATCTCAACTTCGCCCCGGTCGCCGACGTCAACAACAACCCCGCCAATCCCATCATCAACACCCGCTCCTACGGCGAGGACCCCGCCACGGTGGCCCGCATGGTGGCGGCGGAGATCCGCGGACTCCAGGAGCACGGGATGCTCGCCACCGCGAAGCACTTTCCCGGTCACGGCGACACCGGCACCGATTCCCACCTTGCGCTTCCCGTGATCACGGCGGACTGGCGCCGGCTCGACTCGGTGGAGCTGGTGCCGTTCCGGAGCGCCATTCAGGCCGGGGTGAAGGTGGTGATGTCCGCCCACATTGCGCTGCCCGGCGTGGATCAGGGCCAGCTCCGGCCCGGCACCGTGGCGCCCAACGTGCTGACGGGCATCCTGCGCGACTCGCTCCACTTCAACGGGCTGGTGGTGACCGACGCGCTCAACATGGCCGGGGTGGCGGACGCCTACGGTACCGAGGCCGCCGTGCGTGCCTTCGTCGCCGGCGCCGATCTGCTGCTGCAGCCGGCCGACCCGGCCGCCACCATCGCGGCCATGCAGGCCGCCGTGGCCCGCGGCGAGATCACCCAGGAGCGGCTCGAGCGCTCACTCCGTCGCGTGCTTCAGGCCAAGCTCGACCTCGGCCTCTTCATCCGGCGCACGGTGTCGCTCGACAGCGTGCCGGCGGTGGTGGGCGGTGAGCGGTTCCTGGAGGAGGCCCGCGAGATCGCCGCGCGCTCGATCGTGATGGTGAAGGACGTGAACGGCACCGTCCACGGGCTCCGCTCAGGCAAGCCTCCCATCGCCCTGGTGACCTTCGGGGAGGAGGACAACCGCTCGGTCGGCCTGGCGCTGGCGGCGGAGCTCCGGCGGCTGGGCATGCCGCTGACGGTCGTAAGGCTCTGGCCCGGCAGCGGGCCCGCGAGCTACGACTCGGTCGTCACGTTACTCGCACGCCGGCGCGTGGCGCTGTTCGTCGCCGCGGACAAGCCCACGGCCTCCCGCGGCACTATCGGCCTCCCGGAGCGGTTCTCGTCACTGGTCTCCGCCGCGGCGCGGACGATGCCCACGATTCTCGTGTCGCTCGGCAACCCCTATCTCATCTCCGGTCTGCCGGAGGTCGGGTCCTACCTGATCGGCTGGCGCTCGAACCCGGTGACGGAAGAGGCGGTGGCGCGCGCGCTCGCTGGCGCCGCGCCGATCACCGGGCGCCTGCCGATCTCCATTCCACCCCTGTACGCCCGCGG
Source organism: Gemmatimonadota bacterium (assembly GCA_046729675.1). GTDB lineage: Bacteria > Gemmatimonadota > Gemmatimonadetes > Gemmatimonadales > GWC2-71-9 > CAVVWJ01. The sequence goes on from JBKPGZ010000321.1 coordinate 5,688, forward strand.
CTGGGGCGTGGAGCGCCGGGTCTCGCCATGACACTTTCCCTCTCGGACTGGCTGGTCGTCGCCCTCTACTTCGTGGTCTCCGCCGCGATCGGACTGGCCTACACCCGGCGGGCGAGCAAATCGCTGGCGGACTACTTCGTCAGTGGCCGCTCCCTGCCGTGGTGGCTGGCGGGCACCTCGATGGTGGCGACGACCTTCGCGGCCGACACCCCGCTCGCGGTCGCCGGGCTGGTGGCGAAGTACGGGGTGGCGGGCAACTGGCTGTGGTGGAACGGCGCGCTGTCCGGGATCCTGACCGTCTTCTTCTTCTCCCGGCTCTGGCGCCGAGCCGGGGTGCTGACCGACGTCGAGTTCGCCGAGCTGCGGTACGGTGGACGGCCGGCGGCGGTGCTGCGCGGGTTCCGAGGGCTGTACCTCGCGCTGCCGATCAATCTCATCATCATGGGCTGGGTCACCCGGGCGATGGTGACGATCCTGGGGATCACGCTCGACATCGACCCGTGGGTGGCGGCGGTCAGCCTCTTCGCCATCACCGCGCTCTACAGCGTGCTCGCGGGGCTCTGGGGCGTGATCGTGACGGATGCGTTCCAGTTCGTGATCGCCATGGCGGGCTCGATCCTGCTGGCGGTGCTCGCGGTCGACTGGATCGGTGGGCTGGGCCCCCTAGTGGAGCAATCAGCCCAGCACTACGGCTCAGCGGAGAACGCGTTCGGGGTCATCCCGCCCACCGGCCAGGCCTGGCTCCCACTCTCGACCCTCCTCGTGTTTCTCGGCGTGCAGTGGTGGGCGGCGTGGTACCCCGGCGCCGAGCCGGGCGGCGGCGGGTACGTGGTCCAACGGATCCTGTCCGCGAAGGACGAGCGGCACGGACTCCTGGCCACCCTCTGGTTCAACATCGCCCACTACGCGCTCCGGCCCTGGCCCTGGATCCTGGTGGGGTTCGTGGGCGCACTTCGCTATCCCCATCTCGCCAATCCCGAGGAAGGCTATGTGCGGGTGATGGTGGACGTCCTGCCGTCGCCCCTCAAGGGTCTTATGCTCGCTGCCTTTGCGGCGGCCTACATGAGCACCATCAGCACCCACCTGAACTGGGGCGCGTCCTACCTGGTGAACGACGTGTATCTCCGCTTCATCCGCCCCGACGCGGGGCCGCGCGCCCAGGTCATGGCCTCGCGCGCCGCTACGGGCATCCTCATGGTGCTGTCGCTGGTGGTGATGGCGTTCCTCAGCAGCGTGGAGGCGGGCTGGAAACTGCTGCTCGCGCTTGGAGCGGGGACCGGCCTGGTGCTGATCCTCCGCTGGTACTGGTGGCGGGTGAACGCTTGGTCCGAGATCAGCGCGATGGCGGCGTCCTTCGTGACCTCGGTCGCGCTCCAGGTGGCGGGTCTCAACCTGGGCGACACGGCCTCGGTGGATTACGCCCTGACCATGGTCATCACCGTGGGGGTGACCACGGTGGTGTGGCTGGCCGTGACCCTCCTGACACCGCCCGAGTCCGAGGCGACCTTGGAGCGCTTTTACCGCCGGGTGCGACCGGGAGGCGCGGGATGGCGGCCGGTCAGCGAGCGCCTGGGCTACGGTCCGGAGCCGATCCCAGGGGGGGCGCTGTCCTGGCTGAACTGGGTGGCAGGTGTCATCGCGGTGTACGCTGCGGTGTTCGCGGTGGGGGCCCTGCTCACCGGCTGGCCCTGGAGAGGGGTGCTCTACGGAATCGTCTCGCTTGTGGCTTTCTCATTGATATACCGAAACTTACGTGCTGATCCTACGCTCGACATGAGCGTTGACAGGGCCGATTCGGCCTCATTAGGTTTGATGCCGGATCGGACCGGCTCCTAGGCCGGCCTCACGTCTGTCAAGGAGCGTTTCATGAGCGGTATCGAGCAGCAGGCCCCGGCGGGAGGGTTCCTCTTCAATCTGACAGGACGTGCGGCTGAGGAAGTCCAGAAGTTCATCGCCCAGGAGCAGGTCCCGGCCGACACCGCCGGCCTCCGGGTCAGCGTGCTGCCGGGCGGGTGCTCGGGATTCAAGTACAGCCTCAACATCGAGGAGCGCCCGCTGGACGACGACCTCGTGAACGAGGTGAACGGCGTCCGGGTTTTCGTGGACGGCTTCAGCGCGCAGTACCTCTCGGGCGTCACGATCGACTACGTGACCTCGATGCAGGGGTCGGGCTTCACCTTCAACAACCCGAACGCCACCGGCGGGTGCGGGTGCGGCAGCAGCTTCACCGCGTGACCGCGTGACTGGTGAAACGTAAAAAGTGAAGAGGGGTGGCCCGGCGACGACAGCTCGCTCGGCCGCCCCTTTTACTTTTCACGTTCCCCTTCACGCTTTTCCCGAATCTCATAGTCGCCTACAACCGACGTCTGTCTGCACACCCTCGACCTCGTCGTCGTCGCGCTGTACTTCGTGTTCACGCTGGGCGTCGGGCTGTGGGTAGCGCGACACCAGCGGAGCGCGACCGACTATTTCCTCGGCGCTCGGGACCTCCCGGCCTGGGCGATCCTCCTCTCCATCGTCGCCACCGAGACCTCCGCCCTCACGGTCATCTCCATTCCGGGCATCGGCGCTCGCGGCGACCTGACGTTTCTCCAGCTCACCCTGGGCTATCTCATCGGCCGGATCGCGGTGGCCGTGTGGCTCCTGCCCGGATACTTCCGCGGCGACCAGGAGACCGCCTACGCCCGGCTGGAGCACCGCTTCGGCGTGGGCACCCGGCGTCTGACATCCACCATCTTCCTGTTCTCCCGGTTCCTCGGTGACGCAGTCCGGGTCTTCGCCAGCGCCATCCCGCTCGCCCTGGTGACCGACTGGTCCATCCCGACCTCGATCGTGGTCATGGGCGTGGTCACGATGGTCTACACCTGGCTCGGGGGCTTCAAGGCCGTGGTGTGGACCGACGTGCTGCAGCTCTCCGTGTATCTCTCCGGCGGCATCGGCGCCTTGTTCGTCGCCTGGCATCTGGCCGGCGGCCCGGTAGAGGCGCTGAGTCTGGCCGCGGCCGAGGGCAAGCTGCACGTCGTCGATCCGACGATCTCCGTCACCCGGACCTACACGCTCCTGGGCGGCATCGTGGGCGGCGCCCTCCTCTCGTCCGCGTCACACGGGACCGATCACCTGATCGTCCAGCGGTTGCTCGCCACCCGGTCTCTCGCCGACGCTCGTGTCGCCCTGATCGGCTCGGGGCTCATGGTGATGTTCCAGTTCACGCTGTTCCTGCTGGTCGGTGTCGCGATCTGGGCAGCGGGATTCGCGCCGGAGAATCTTCCCGGCGACCAGCTCTTTCCCCGCTTCGTGGTGGACCACCTCCCCGCCGGCCTGGCGGGCCTGGTGATCGCCGGCATCCTGGCCGCCGCCATGGGCACCCACAGCTCCGCGATCAACTCGCTCGCGTCCTCCGCGACACACGACCTCTACTCGTCCTACACCGGTCGCACCGACCCGGTCCACCTGCTCCGCGTGGGCCGCCTGTTCTCGGCCGTGTGGGCGACCGGACTCATCTTCGGGGCCCTGTACTTCCACTACGCGGCCCAGGGCAACGACACGCCCGTCGTAGTCCTGGCGCTTTCGATCGCATCCATCACCTACGGGCCGCTGCTCGGCACCTACCTGCTCGCCGGGCAGTGGCCCCGCGCGCGCGGGCGCGACGTGGTCGGCGCGGTGGCGGTGACCGTCTGCGTGATGCTGGTGGTCATCTTCGCGCGACGGCTCGCCGCCGCGCCGGGCCTCGAATGGCTGGAGCCCGTGGGCCGACTGGCCTGGCCCTGGTACGTGCCGCTGGGCACGACGCTCGCGTTCGGGACGGGAGTCCTGCTCAGCTATCTTCCCTCGCGCGGGGGCTCCGGAGACTGATGCCAATCCTGATCGGTGCCGACGTCGGCGGCAGCAAGACCGCAGTCGGAGTCAGCGAGGGCGGCAGCGTCCTCGCCCGGGCGGATGGTCCGGGCGCCGCCGTGCGCCCAACCCGTGCGCTCGCCTCCGCCGGGATGATCGCGGAGGTCGTTCGGCGCGCGCTGGCGAGCGTCGGCCGCCTCTCGGGCGATGTCCTCCTCGTCGGCGCGGCCGGCGCGGGCCGGGATCCGGAGCGCGGCGAGCTGGCGAAGGCGCTCCGCGCGGAGAACCTGGCCGCGCGGGTCGAAGTCACCACGGACATCGAGCTGGCCCTCGCGGGCGCGTTCGAGACCGGCCCCGGGATCGTGGTCAGCGCGGGCACTGGCAGCATCGCGGTCGGGAGAGATACCAAGGGCGCGCGCCGGCGGATCGGCGGGTACGGGTGGCAGATGGGTGACGAGGGAAGCGGCTACGCGATCGGGCGGGCGGCGCTTGGCGCGGTCAGCCGGGCCCACGACGGCCGAAGCCCGCGCACCTTGCTCACCGACCGCCTGCTGGCCGCCAGCCGGAGTCTCGACTTCGACGCGCTGGTCCGCTGGGCGGCGAGTGCCTCCCCCTCGGAGATGGCGTCGCTCGCCCCGCATGTGCTCGAGGTGGCCGCGCAGGGCGACCCGCTGGCGCAGGGGATCTCGGACTACGCCGCTCGCGAGCTCTCCCAGCTCGCCATCTGCCTGCTGCCGCAGCTCGAGGCTGAGCCGCCGGTCGGGGTGGCACTCACGGGCGGACTGCTCAGCGTGGACCGGCCGCTTCGCCGGGCCGTGCTGGCGCGGCTGGGTGAAGAGTCGGGGCTCAAGCCGATGGACGGGCCGGTGGATGCGGTGGTGGGGGCATTGCGGCTGGCGGCGAAGGCAGCCGGAGCGTAGGTGACACTTCTTTCGTCGGGCGTCCCGCGCTACCGCGCGATCCCCCGCTCCCGCGCCAGCCGGCTGTTTCGCACCCCGTAGAAGAAGTAGATCAGCAGCCCCAGCACCAGCCACAGGCCGAACCGTGCCCAGGTGAGCCACGGCAGCTGGAACATCAGGTAGAGACAGCTCAGGATGGAGAGCATCGGCACCAGCGGCACCAGCGGCACCCGGAACGGACGGGGCCGGTCGGGCTCTGCCCGTCGCAGCAGAATGACCCCTGCCGACACCAGGATGAACGCGAACAGCGTGCCGATGTTGGTGAGCTCCACCACCTCGGCGATGTTGGCGAAGGCCGCGAACGTCGCCACGAAGGTGCCGGTGATCAGGGTGCCGATGTACGGCGTCCGGAAGCGCGGGTGTACCCTCGAGAAGAACGGCGGCAGCAGCCCGTCACGCGACATGGACATGAAGATGCGCGGCTGTCCCAGCTGGAAGACGAGCAGCACGCTGGTCATCGCGAACACGGCGCCGAGGGAGACGATGAAGCGGGAGGCCTTGATCAACCCCGGCGAGCCGTCGGCCATGGCCAGCGCGGTCACCATCGGCTCGGCGGTGCCCAGCTTGGGCCAGGGCGCCATTCCGGTCATCACGGCGGCCACGAGGATGTAGATGACGGTGCAGATCACCAGGCTCATGATGATGCCGAACGGCATGTCGCGCCCGGGGTCCTTCGCCTCTTCCGCCGCCGTGGAGGTGGCGTCGAATCCGATGTAGCTGAAGAAGATGATCGCCGCGCCCGCGCTGATGCCCGCGAACCCGTTGGGCGCGAAGCCGCCCAGCTCCGGATCGTTCCAGTGCTCCGGCTTGATCAGGGTCACGCCCACCGCCACGAAGAACATGATGATGGCGAGCTTGAGGATCACCATCGTGTTGTTGGAGGTGGCCGACTCCCGGATGCCGATCACCAGGATGGCGGTGATCAATGCGACGATGGCGAACGCGGGGAGATTGGCGATGAACTTGAAGTCGAGAAGCGTAGGCGCGGTGGTGAGGGCCGAGGCGAGGTACATGTTGGTGGCGTCGGTGGCCCCGGCCGCGACCGCCTCCGCCGCCATGTGCGCCGACCTGGCGTCGGTCGCCAGCCAGGCCGGCAGCGCCAGTCCGAAGTGCGTCAGCAGCTCGCGGAAGTAGCCCGACCACCCGATCGCCACGCCGATGTTGCCCACCGCGTACTCGACGATCAGGTCCCACCCGATGATCCAGGCCACCAGCTCGCCCAGCGAGGCATAGGCATAGGTGTAGGCCGAGCCGCTGATCGGCACCATGGAGGCGAACTCGGCGTAGCACAGCGCCGCGAAGCCGCAGGTGACCGCCGTGAGCAGGAACGAGAGCACGATCGCCGGGCCCGCACCGAGGCGAATCTGGTCGCCCACGATCGCCGTCCCGGTGGTGGCGAAGATCCCCGCCCCGATCGTGGCGCCCACGCCGAGCGCGGTCAGGTGCCACTTGCCGAGCGTGCGCCGGAGGCCGCCCCGCTCCAGAATGTCGTTCTCGCAATCCTGCACGGACTTCCGGAGGAAGAGCCGGCTCATCGAGATCCTCGGTTAGAGACTGGAAGCAATGTCGTCAACTGTCATCCCGAGCGTGGCGAGGGATCTGGCCAGGGCGCGGCTAGATCCCTCGTTACGCTCGGGATGACAATCTCAGGAGCTGCGCTTACCCGGCAAGGTGAAAGTCACCCGGGTAGTACCGGCGACCTTGGTGCCGTCGGGCGCGCGGGCCGGAGTGAATCGGAAGGCGCGGATCACCTCGTCGAACTTGCGGGCGTAGTCGCGGTCATTGATGGCGGGTCGCACCTCATACCGCTCCACGCGGCCGTCCACCCGGACCCAGAAGGTGACGTCGAGCGAGGCGCCCCGGAGCTCCTTGGGTGGCGTCTCGAAGGGAAAAGCGAGGTCACGCAGCTCCGGCGGCCGCACCACCCCGCCTCCTCCACCGACCCCGGGGCCGGAGCCCTCGCCGGTGCCCGGTCCCGCGCCGGGGCCACGTCCTCCCCCCGTCCCGCCACCGCCACCGCTGTCATCACCGGGATCGGTCCCCGTCGCCGGTGCTTGGGTACCGCTGTCCACCGCGGCGATGGCGGGCGTAGTATCCACCGGTGCGGGTGTCGGAGGGACGACTTCGGCTTCCTCGACCGGCGGCGGAATCTCCGTCGGGGCCTCCACCTTCGGGGGCGGAGCTGGCGCTGGAGGTCGAGGCTGCCGCTCGGGCGGCGAAGGCAGGGTAATATATGCCATGCGGTTGCCTCCGCCACCGCCACCGCCGCCCTGAAAGAGGAAGAGTGCGGGCGTGCCCGGGGTGAGGCTGCGCTTCCAGAGCCGGTCGCCCTGGAAGGCGATCAGCGCCAGCAGCGCGGCATGGAAGGCGAGCGACAGCCCGAAGCCGAAGTACCGCCGGCGCCCCGAGGGCAGCGACAGGTGCGGCAGGGTGACGGGGGCGGGCTCGGGCTCGCGCGTGGGATCCTCCGGGTGCTTCCTCATGGGCAGGCGAAAGATAGCCCTCCGCTCTCCTGTGACGCCGCCGCCTGACTCAAACGCACGCGCGGGAGCCCGAGGGCCCCCGCGCGCCGTGTCCTTCCGGGACCGGAATTCGAACTGGCCCTACTGCTGCTTACGGTTCGCCTCCTCGGGCGTGAATCCAATGATCTGGACCCCCGCCCCGCGAGCCACGTCCATCGCCTCGATCACGTCCTGATAGATCCGGTTGGCGCCCGCCTTGATGAACAGGAGCTTGGCCGGCCGCGGATCGAAGATCGCGTGGATCTGCGTGTCCAGCTGGGTCTTGGGCACCGGCTGGCCGTTGATCGCATAGCTGCCGTCGTCGTTCAGCTCCAGCACGATCTGATTGTTCGCCTGCTGGGTCGTCGTCGTCTGCTCCGGCGGCGGCACCTGCACGTCCATCGCCATCCGGGAGAGCGGCTGCGTGATCATGAAGATGATCAGCAGTACCAGCAGGATGTCGATCATGGGAACGACATTCGGCTCGGACGTGACTTCGCCTGGTTTTCCTCCGCCTCCTCCGGCCATATCACTTCTCCTTTTCTTCTTCGGTGCCGCCGAACAGGGCCGCCTGGGTGGTGGGCTCCGTGATGGCCGCCATCACCCGCACGCCGGACCGCCGGGCGGTCTCCACCGCTTCCTGGATCTTGCCGTACTTGAGCTGATTGTCCGCCTTGAAGTAGAGGATCTTGTCCTCGGTCCGCGCCGCGAAGATCGAGCGCAGTTGGTCCTCGAGGCTACCCTCGGGAAGCGGCCGGCCGTCGAGGAAGTACCGACCGTGGTCGTCGATGCCGAGGATGACTTCGTTGTCGCCCTCCGGGCGGGGATCGAGGTTCTTGCCCTTGGGCATGGTGGCCTTGAACCCCGCCGCGATGAGCGGTGTCACGATCATGAAGATGATCAGGAGCACCAGCATGATGTCGATCATCGGCACCACATTGGGTGACGACTTCACCGACGTCTCACCGCTCCTGCTGACTGCCATTGCCATGGCCCTAGCCTCCGCTCGGGGTTACTGGTTGGAGCACCCGGCTCAGCCGGAGATCTGCCCGCTGCCCGTAACCGCCTTCTGGGCCTGGAACTCCTTGGTGAAGATCGAGCGGCCGAACTCGCTGCCGACGCTCTTGATGAGGTAGTCGATCAGCTCCTTGGAGGTGTAGGTCATCTCCACGGAGAGGTTCTCGATCTTGGTGGTGAAATAGTTGTACGCCCACACCGCCGGAATGGCGACCATGAGGCCGAACGCCGTGGTGATGAGCGCCTCGGCGATACCGGCCGAGATGCCCGCCAGACCGCCGGACGCACCCTGCGCGGCCATGCCGGTGAAGGCGTTCACGATACCCATCGTGGTGCCGAGGAGGCCGACGAACGGCGCCGTCGAGCCCACCGTCGCGAGGATACCGGTGCCCCGCTTGAACTCGGAGAGCACGATGAGCATCTGGCGCTCTACCGCGCGCTCGGCCGAGTTGATGTCGGCGGCGGTGATGGTGGCCCGGTCGCGGAGCAGCGGCTTCACTTCGGCGAGGGCCTCGCCGAGCACGCGGGAGACGTGGCTCTTCTTGTTCTTCTCCGCCAGGGTGATGGCCTGGTCGAGGTTCTCCTCCTGGATGGCCCGGGAGACCTGGGGCGCGAACTTGCGGGTCTCGGCCTGGCTCCGCTGGAACTGGAAGAACTTCTGGATCATGATCGTGAGCGACCAGATGGACATGAACGCCATGACGATCACCACGCCCTTGGCGAACCAGCCCATCGTGCCCCACAGGTGAATCAGGTCAACGCTCATCTTGAACTCTCTCCTGTCGAGTTATTGGCCGACCTTGAACGAAATCCGCTGCTGGACCAGCTGGCGCACCGGCTGACCCTTGAACTTGGCGGGCTTGAATACGCCCTTGGAGATGGCTTCCTTCGCCGGCTCGGCGAACGCCGGATGCGTCGCCTTCATCACCTTGAACGAGCCGGGCTCGGCGTGCCCGGTGGTATCCACGATGTACTGCAGGTCCACGGATCCGGCGATGCCGGCGCTCTGGAGTACCGGCGGGTAGCGCGGGGTGGGGATCGAAATCGGCTGAACCGGATCGTCCAGCTG
>JBKPGZ010000322.1:0-7544 GCA_046729675.1 Gemmatimonadota bacterium
GCGTTTGTAGGGGGGTGGGTTGTGGTGGGGGCGCGCCCACGCTGGACTTAAACCGCGGGCGGGGGGCTGGGGCCCGCGCCCGTCTTCGTTTCTTGACTCCTCACACCGTACCGGATCACTCCGTCGCTGCGTCCGTGGCGCTCGTCGCGTCCGTGCCGGAGGTATCCGAGTCGCTGCCCATCTGCACCGGCGGTGCCGCCACGCTGTCGGTGGGGATCACCACCCCGTCGGCTCCGAGCTCCCGGAATAGCTTCCACTGCGCCTGCCGCGCGGCCCAAGGACGGTTCCCGTTGTACATCAGGCTGACGAGCAGCACACCCTCCGAGGTGCCCAGGTAGCCCACGACCGTGGAGACCTGTTGCAGGGTTCCCGTCTTGGCGCGAACCACGCCCTCTCCCGGAAATCCGGTGTTGAGACGGCGCAGGGTGCCGGTGCCGTTGGCCGGCAGCAGCTGGGGGAAGTTCTGCCCCGCCGCGGTGCCGGGGAACTTCGCCAGGTAGGCGATGAACGCCGACGGCGCGACCCGATCCTCGTAGGACAGCCCGCTGCCGTCCGCCAGATAGACGCCCTCGGACGAACCAATGACCTCGCGCACGTGCTGGGTCAGCCGCTCGTGCGCCCGCTGGCGCCCCCCCCCCCCCCCCCGCCGACCCCCCCCCGCCCGGGGCCATCTGCCCGCGGCCGTCGTTTTACGTCCTGCGTGAGCTCGCAGCCACCAGTACCACGCCGCTTACAAGCGCAAGGCCGGCGAGGATCGGCGGGATCGGCACGGTGTCCTTGTCCTCCGCGGTGGCCTCGATCGGCCCCACATCCAGCACCTTCTCCTTGTGCGTGAAAGAGAATCCGCCCAGGGCGAATCCCACCACGCCGACTACGATCAGGAGGATGCCGATGATCGTGCCGGGCTTCATACCGGGCGGCGGCCCTGGATGACGCGGATCAGGAGAATCGCCAGCGCGATGACCAGCAGAATGTGGATGAACCCACCCAGCGTGTACGAAGACACCATTCCGAGCAGCCACAGCACCAGCAGGATCACGAAGATCGTCCACAACATACCGGCCTCCCAGTGTGAATCCATGGCGGTCCATCAAACCCCGATATCCTACCGGGAGGCGGAGTTGACCGCCGTGACGACCCTCACCCGCCGCGGGGGTTGCGGGTGGGGCGCGGCGGGTGACCGGCCCGGGGGCGCGCCTTCCGGCCGGCGGCCCGCAGCCGTACTATCCTGACACCTTCCACCCACCGGAACGCATGGCTACAGCATCCGTACCCCGCCCGACGTCCCAGACTCACAGCTTCAAGCCCTTCGTTCCCCCCACCCAGTCACCCGCCGAGCTGACCGTTCGTGCCGTGGTGCTGGGGGCGATTCTCGGCATCGTCTTCGCGGCCTCCAGCGTTTACCTGGCGCTCAAGATCGGCCTCACGGTATCGGCTTCCATCCCGATCGCCGTGCTCGCGGTGGCCTTCTTCAGGACCCTGGGGAAGTCCACCATCCTGGAGAACAACATGGTGCAGACGACGGGCTCCGCGGGCGAATCCATCGCCGCCGGCATCGTCTTCACTCTCCCGGCCATTCTCCTGCTGGGGTACGACCTCACGATCGGCAAGGTGGCGGTCGTCGCCGTGGTCGGCGGCATCCTGGGCGTGCTGCTCATGATTCCGCTTCGCCGGGCGCTGATCGTGAAGGAGCACGGCCGGCTGCCCTACCCGGAGGGGACTGCCTGCGCCGAAGTGCTGATCGCGGGTGAGAAGGGCGGGCTCGAGGCGCGGCGGCTGTTTCAGGCGTTCGGCATCGCCTTCGCCTACAAGTTCCTGATGGCCGGTCTCCGCGGCTGGAAGGAGTATCCGGGCTGGACCTCGCGCACCTACCAGGGCGCCTCGATCTCGGCGGAGGTGTCCCCCGAGCTGATGGGTGTCGGCTACATCATCGGGCCGCGGATCGCGGGCTACCTGTTCGCCGGCGGCTTCCTCGCCTACATGGTGCTCATCCCCGCCATCAAGCTGTTCGGCTCCGGGCTCACGACGCCGATCTTCGCCGAGCCCAAGCTCATCGGCGAGATGAGCCCGAGCGAGGTCCGCTCGTACTTCGTGTTCTACATCGGCGCCGGCGCGGTCGCGGCTGCCGGGATCATCGCGCTGGTCCGCGCGCTCCCCACCATCGTGGCCGCCTTCCGCTCGGGCTTCGAGGACCTGCGCCGCAGCGTCGGAGACGTGGCCGCGCGGGTCCGCACGGACGTCGATCTCCCCATCTGGGTGACTCCGGTTGGCGCCGTGCTGCTGGCGTTGATCCTCACCACGCTTCCGCAGCTCGCCGTCAACCTGCTGGGGGCGGTGCTGATCATCATCTTCGGGTTCTTCTTCGTGGTGGTCTCCTCCCGGATCACCGGCGAGATCGGGGTGAGCGCAAATCCGATTTCGGGCATGACCATCGCCGCGCTGATCGGGACGGCGACGATCTTCTTCCTCATCGGCTGGACCGGGGTGGACCACCGGGTCGGCGCCCTCACCATCGCCGCGGTCATCGCGGTAGCCGCGGGGAACGCAGGCGCCACCAGCCAGGACCTGAAGACCGGGTTCTACGTCGGCGCCACGCCGAAGCGCCAGCAGATCGGCATCCTCATCGGCGCGGTCACCTCCGCGCTCGCCATCGGCTGGACCCTCGCCCTGCTCAACAGCACCTACACCACCATCGTCCCCGAGCGGCATCCGGGTGTCGCCATCGAGGCCGCCGCCCCTGGGGCCGGCCAGCGCTCCGTGACCACCCTGGGCGAGACCATGCGGCACGACGGGCGGGAGTGGGAGGTCGTTCGGGTGAACCTGCCGGTCGGGGGCGTGCAGCCAGGCAAGTACCTCCTCGACCCCGCGACGAAGGAAGTTGCCTACCTGGTGGACCCCGGCATCGGCGGGCGCATCCGTGAGATCGACGGCCGGCCGATCACCAAGCTCGATTCGCCCAAGGCCACCATCATGGCGCTGGTGACCGACGGGATCCTGACCCAGAAGCTGCCCTGGGGCCTGGTGCTGATCGGTGTGTGCCTCACGATCGCGATCGAGATCATGGGTCTCCAGTCGCTCCCGATCGCCGTGGGGGTCTACCTGCCGATCTCGACCTCCGCCTCGATGTTCATCGGCGGGGTCATCCGCTGGCTGGTGGAGCGCAAGCGGACCAGCGGCGAGTCGCTGGCCGAGGTGGAGTCGGGCCCGGGCGTGCTGTTCTCCAGCGGGCTCATCGCCGGGGGCGCGATCGCGGGGATCACCATCGCCGGCATCGCCGCGATGATGGTGGGCCGGGCCGATGCGGCGGGGGTTCCGGCAGCCGAATACCTGGCTCATGCCGCCGGTCTGCAGGAGCGGCTGGGCGCGGTCGCCCAGAGCGACATCGTCGCCCTGGTGATCTACGCCGGACTTGGCTACCTGCTGTATCGGGTCGCGAGCCGCTGAGGTGCCGCCGAACAGCCAGGTCTCACCGGCGATCAGCGCCCGGATCATCCACGCTGCGCTGGTACTCGGTGTGCTCATGTTCTGGCTGGTCGGCTGGTACATCGGTCAGTCGTCCGCCGTGCCCGCGGAAGCACTGCCAGACCGCCGGGTGCTCTACGTGGCGCTGGCCCTCGTGAGCGCGACGCTCTTCGGAGGCGCCATGTTCACGGCGAGCCGGCTCGGTCCCATTCGCTCGGGCACCTCCCGGGACGACTGGTGGCGCCAGAACCTGGGGAAGGCCATCGTCATCTGGTCGCTGGTGGAGGCGCCTTCGCTGCTGGGACTGGTCGCCTACGTCCTGACCCGGGACTTCCGGACCCTGGTCGCTACCTTCATCGGACTGCTCTTCTTCGGCAGCTATCGTCCGAGTCGTTTGATCGAGCGTTGAATGCGGGTGGTAACTTTGCTGCCGGCGGCTACCGAGATCGTGGCGGCACTCGGAGAGGCCGGCAGCTTGGTGGGCATTTCCCACGAGTGTGACTACCCGGCCCAGGTCCTGGGCCTTCCCCGGGTCACGGCCACACCGATCGACCCCGGTGCCCCCGGCTCGGTGATCGATGCCGACGTGAGGCGGCTCCATGCGGTGGGCAGGCCGGTTATCGGAGTGGACGCGGAGCAGCTCCGCCGGCTCGCCCCCGAGCTGATCGTCACCCAGGACCTCTGCGAAGTCTGCGCGGTCGCGGACGGTGAGGTCCACCGGCTGGCGTCGGTCCTGCATCCCGAGCCCGCCGTGCTCACCCTATCGGGCCGCACGGTCGCCGGCGTCATGGGCGACATCCTCGCGGTGGCCCGCGCGCTCGGTCGGACCGCCGAAGGCCGGGACCTCGTCAGTGGACTGGAGGATCGCCTGCGGCGGCTCCGCAGCCGGCCGTTCCAGCGGCGGCCGCGGGTGGTCTGCGTGGAGTGGCTGGAGCCGCTGTACCTCGCCGGCCACTGGGTGCCCGAGCTGGTGGAGGCAGCCGGCGGCACCGACGTCGCCGCTGCCCCTGGCAGCCACTCGGCCCGCCGGGAGTGGCAGGATATAGTCCGGCTGTGCCCGGATCTGATCGTCGTGATGCTGTGCGGCTTCGGGCTCAGCCGCTCGCAGGCCGAACTGTCGGCGCTCGCGGACCGGGTCGCGCTCGAGGTGCTGGACTCGGTCCCGACCTGGGTCATCGATGGTAATGCCTACACCTCGCGCTCGGGTCCCCGGATAGTGGACGGCGCCGAACGGCTCGCCGCGGCGCTCCTGGGACAGGAAGGGCCGGACATCGCTCGCTGGCGCTCCGGCTTCAGGCCGTCGGTCGGCGTCTGAGCGATCCAGGAATGTCGGCCAGGATCATCGAGGCAGAGACCCCGGAAACGCTCGCGATCGTGAGGCGGCTGTTCGAGGAATACGCCGCCGCGCTCGAGGTCGACCTCGGGTTTCAGCACTTTGAGGAGGAGCTGGGCGGGCTACCGGGCGAGTACACCCGACCCGCCGGTGGCCTCCTGCTCGGGTTTGATGACGCGGAGCCGGTGGGCTGTGTGGCGTTCCGTCCGCTGGAGCCCGGGGTCGCGGAGATGAAACGCCTCTACGTGCGGCCGGCAGCGCGCGGGGGCGGGTGGGGTCGCCGGCTGGCGGAGCGCGCGGTGAGCGACGTGCGCGACGCCGGGTACTGGCGCATGCGCCTCGATACGCTGCCCGCGATGCGCTCGGCGCAAGGTCTCTATCTGGCGCTGGGCTTCGTGGAGATCGCTCCGTACCGCCACAACCCTGTGCCGGGTGCCCGCTTTCTCGAGCTCGATCTGCGACCGGACCTACGTCCCCCACACTCACCATGACGCCTGAATCCCTCGCGTTCCTCAAGGCCCTGCTCGACACACCGGGCCCCTCCTCATTCGAGACGGCTCCGGCCAGGGCCTGGCGGCGGGAGGCCGAGTCGCTGGCGGACGAGGTCCGCGCCGACGTGGCCGGCAACTCCTACGCGACCCTCAATCCGGGTGGGCGGCCGCGGGTGATGCTGGCCGGCCACATCGACGAGATCGGCGTCATGGTCACTCACATCGACGACGAGGGGTTCATCAGCTTCGATACCATCGGTGGGTGGGACCCGCAGGTGTTCGTCGGTCAGCGGGTGAGGCTCCTGGGGCGGGGTGGCCCCGTCACCGGCGTAGTCGGCAAAAAGGCGATTCACATCATGGACAAGGACGACCGGGAGAAGGTGTCCAAGGTCGAGAGCCTCTGGATCGACATCGGGGCGGCCGACCGGGCCGAGGCCGAGCGGCAACTCCGGATCGGTGACCCGGGGGTGCTGGCGACCGGCGTGGTCGAGTTCCCCAATGGCCGGCTCGTCAGCCGGAGCATCGACAACCGCATCGGGGCCTTCGTCGTGCTGGAGGCCCTTCGCCACCTCGCGGGGGAGGGCAAGCCCGCGGCCGCCGTGACCGCGGTGGCCACCACCCGGGAGGAGATTGCCGCGACCGGCGGTGGCGCGCGCAGCTCAGCCGCGTCGCTGGAGCCCGAAGTCGCCGTCGTGGTGGACGTCACCCATGCCACCGACTATCCCGGCGTGGACAAGCGGCGGCACGGCGATTACCGTCTCGGCGGCGGGCCGGTGCTCTCGCGCGGGGCCTCGGTCAGCGAAGTGGTCTTCGAGCTGCTCGCCGCCGCGGCGGAGGCGGAACGGATCCCTTATTCCATCGAGGCCGCCTCCCGCGACACCCGCACCGATGCGGAAGCCATTTTCAATTCGCATCGAGGCGTGGCGACGGCCCTGGTATCGGTTCCAAATCGCTACATGCACAGCCCCAACGAGATGATCGCGTTGGAGGATCTGGACCGGACGGCCCGGCTGCTCGCCGCCTTCGCCCGCCGGTTGAGCGCAAACACTGATTTCGTGCCTCGCTAGCAGCGCTATCTTTCGGTATGACCCACCAGACATTCAGGTCCCGCCTCGCGGCGCTTCTTCTCGTGGCCGCGCCGGCGGGATTGCAGGCACAGTTCGGCACCCGACAACAGCCGGTGGAGAAGCCGAGCCCGCCCCCGATCACTGCGATCGACGACATCCGCTACCTCAGCGACGACCGGCTGCAGGGCCGCATGACGGGCTCGCCCGGCGCGGACACCGCCGCCGCCTACCTCGCTCGCCGCTTCGAGCAGGTCGGGCTCCAACCCGCGGCCGGCGGCTGGTTCCAGTCGTTCACCGTCGCCAAGGAGGCGCCGGTGGCGCAGTCGGCGCGAGTGGGAGGGCTGGTGGGGCGGAATGTGATCGGCCTGCTTCCGGGCCACGACCCCAACCTTCGGAATGAGGCCGTGATCGTCGGCGCCCACTACGATCACCTGGGTCTCGGCGGGTTCGGCAGCCTCGACCCCGACAGCACGGGCAAGGTGCACAACGGAGCGGATGACAACGCCTCGGGGGCCGCGATGCTGATTCAGATCGCGGCGCGGCTCGCCCAGGCGCCGGCGGCGCGCACCGTCCTCTTCATCGCCTTCAGTGGCGAGGAGCTGGGCCTGCTTGGCTCAGCCTACTACGTCAAGCAGCCGGTCTATCCCCTCACCACCACCTCGGCGATGATCAACCTCGACATGGTGGGGAGACTGCGGAACGGCCGCCTGATCGTGTACGGGACGCGAACGGCGAAAGAGTTCCCCGCCCTGATCGACTCCCTGAACTGGCACGCCGGCTTCGATCTCAAGGCACAGGGGGACGGCTACGGCCCGAGCGACCAGTCATCGTTCTACGCGGCCGGCCGGCCGGTGCTGCACATCTTCACCGACCTGCACGACGACTACCATCGTACGACGGACGATTGGGAGAAGATCGACCCCGAGGGCTTCCGCCGAGTGACCAACTTCACGGTGGGACTGGTGACCGCGATCGCCAACCGGCCCACCCGGCTCACGCCGGTCGAGGTCCCTCCACCTTCCCACGCGCTGGGCACCATGACCAGCGCGCCCGCCTACGGCACCTATCTCGGCACGATCCCGGACATGACCGACAACCCCGGCGGGGTCCGGCTGTTGGGCGTGCGCGCCGGCAGCCCGGCCGAGCAGGCCGGACTCCGGGGTGACGACATCATCACCCGCATCGGCGACA
>JBKPGZ010000323.1:0-5458 GCA_046729675.1 Gemmatimonadota bacterium
GTGCTGGCGGCCCTGGCGGGCCTATGCGGCGCAGCACCTCTGGCTCGAGGACGAGCCGGGGCCGGCGCGCGCTCAGCGCGATTCCCGTCGCACCAGCGCGACCGCCACGTCACCCACGATCTGAAGGCTCTCCCCACTCACCTTGTCGATCGTGTCCAACGGTGTGTGATGGGCCGGGTAGTCGAAGTCCACCACGTCGATGGCGCGGATGCCGGCCTTCTGCAGCTCGATGTGATCGTCGGTCAGGACATGCTTCGGCGTGTCCACGAAGATCCGGCCGTACCCCAGGTCGCGGGCCGCCTCCCAGACCAGGTTGACCACCTCGGGCGCGCCGGTCACCGAGTTTCCTTCCTGGTAGATCTGCAGGTCCTTGTCCGCGATGAGATCGAAGAGCACGGCGTACAGCGGCTTGGGTCCGGGCAGCTGGTTGGCGGCGTAGTGACGGGCGCCGATCAGCACGTCGGTGTACGGCTCGGCGAAGTCCCCGTAGTCCTCACCATCGGTGAAGAGGATGTCCACGCCGAGCGATGGCGGCGGTGGCGAGCGCTTCAGCACGTCCATCACGCCGAGCAGGAGCGCCACGCCCGAGGCGCCGTCGTTCGCGCCGGTCACCGCGACCGATGAATCGGTGGAGCGCGGGCCGTCGGCCCTCGGACGGCTGTCCCAGTGGGCCAGGAACAGGATCCGCTGCTCCGCCGCGGGGTTGTAACGGGCGATCACGTTCTGGAGCGGAAGCGAGTCGCCCTTCGCGGTGACGTGAGTCCAGCGCTGCACGACAACCGTATCGGCCCGCGCGCGCGCCATGCTGTCGAGCCATGCCGCCATGCGGCTGTGGCCCTCGGAGCCGGGAATCCGGAATCCGAACTCGAGCTGGCGCTGGATGTAACCGAACGCCGTCGCTCCGTCGAACTCGCGCGGGGGCTTCTTCTCTCCGCAGCCGGCGAGCACGAGCGCGAGCGCCGCCGCGATCGAAAGAAGTCTCGGGGTGGTTGTCATGGCGATGGACGAAAGCCCCCGCCCCGGCGCATTGTCAACGATAGTCGCCGGCGAAGAGGGAGAGCTGGAAGGAGGCCAGGATCGAGATCTGGCTGGTGCGCCGGCTCAAATGCCGCGCGTCGTTGAGGGAGTAGCCCACCTGGAGGCCGGCCGAGACGGTCTGGAGCAGATCGGTGTCGAGCCCCCCGCGCACTTCGTAGCGCGACACGTCCGAGATCACGATGCAGTCCGTTTGATCCCGCTGTTCCAGGCAGGTGAGCGCGTCGGTGGAGGTGAAGTTGAGCGAAGTCCGGACCTGCTTCCTGAGCCGGCTGATGGAGCGGGGCAGACGGAACGCGTAGTTGAGCGACCCGCTCAGGTCGTTCTGGTCGAGCTGGGTGTTGTTGCCGTTCGAGAGACTGCTCTGGTCGAGCTCGCTGTACCCCAGCGTCACCGAGACGCCGTTCCGGAAGCTGAGCTGCGCGTCCGGCGTGATGCTGGACGACTCGATCGCGCTGGTGGCTCCCACGGTTCCCGTCCGGTTCCCCTGCACCGAGTTGCCTTCGCGGCGCCGGAACCCCGTCCCGATCGCGAGGAGGCTCAGCGGCCCACCGCGGAAGGTATGGCTCCAGCGGACATTCCCCACCGGCCACTCGCGCTGTCTGGTCTCCGTCGGAATGAACGACTCACCGACCCGCTGGAACCGCGTCGTGCGAGTGAGCGCGTGGGACAAGGTGAAGGAGAAGCCGAGCGGGAGATCCGCACCGGTCGCCAGGTTCGCGGTGCGGGCCTCGGACGCGCCCAGCGCTGGGACACCCTCCTGATGGAGGAAGTTCTCCAGGTTCCCGATCGCCAGCATGTACTTGAGGCTGGGCTCGAAGGCGGTGAGATCGAAGGTGGACGTGCGGGTAATACGGGTGCTCAGGTCCACCGGTCGCACCCGTCCGAGCAGCCTGGTCAGGGCGCCGCTGTCTCCCGAGGCCGCCCGGAACGCCTGGCCCAGGTCCAGCGCGATGCCGATCTCGTTCGCCCGGGAGTTGTTGGTAGTCTTCGGCAAGATGAACGCGCCGCTGTCGCCCTCGGTCCGCACCGGGTCACGGCTGCTCAGGGTTCGCGACAGAATGAAGCCGCTGCTGGTAATGAACCGCGGCCGAAGCCAGGAAGCGAGCACCGGCGTGAGCGCCAGTGCGGTCGACACGTTTCGATCGCGCTCCACCCCGACCGGAATCCCCAGGAAGAAGCGGCGACTGTTGTAGGCCACCCGCCCGATCGTCGTCGAGTCGGGGTAGATCCGCAGGTCGCGGGTGCTGGTGAGGTCTCCATTCAGGTTCAGCATCCCGATCGGCTGCCAGGTGAGTCCGGCCGAGTTGCGCCACAGGTGGTTGAGCGCGACCGTCGGCGTGAGCAACCGGTCGTCGCTACGCGCCACCGGATAGCGAAACGCCGTCGCGTTGGCCTCGTCCCGGTTGAGGCCGCTGGCGAAGCGGATGCGGGAGGGGACCAGGCTGAAATCGGCACGTCGCAGCGATTTCCCGGCGTCCCCCGGCACGATCCCTCCCAGCCCGCCGAGCGGCAATCGGAAGCCGCGTCTCCGCAGGTTGAGCTGGTAGGTCAGGCCCAATGCGTAGGTGCTGGAGCTGGCGTCGGACAGCTCGGTCTGGGCGCGGCCTCGGGTGTACGCCCCGGTAAAAGCGAGCGGGTCGAGCAACCCCTTCGTGAGCCAGTTGGTCCCCTGACGGCTTCTCCGGAGCGTCAGGGCGAAGGTCGTGCTCCAGGTGATCGGCTTGCGGAGACCGGTGAGCGCGTCGCCGCGGAGATCGGTTCCGGTGAGCAGCTCCGGGTTCACGTTCTGGCGGGCGTGGCTCACGGTCAGCGGCATCGCCACCCCGAACGAGGTGGGGAGGAACCGGTCGAGCCGAAGGTTGCCCGTCACCAGGAGCGCGTCGGTGGCACGATAGGTCGGGTCTTCGCTGATCTGGCGGAACTGACTGCTCTGCCGGGTATAGGCGGCGCTCACGTTCCCCACGTCCGACGCGGCCAGTCTGGTATCGAGAGAGACGGCGGTGCCGGTCTGCGACACGGGATCGCTCAGGCGGATGTCGTCCACCCAGAGCTCGGCCGTGTCCACCGACGCGGTCGCGCCGACGCGGTAGATGCCGGCGGAGACCTCCTGCACCGCGGCGAGGTTCGGAGGATTGATCCCGGGATCCGCGAGGTAGACGAGATAAGGGCCTTCGCAGGCAACGTATGCGGCCGTGGTCTGGAAGCCGCAGTCTCCCTCGGCAGCCGGCGCGTCGCCGGCGAGCCAGCGGTTCTCCAGATCCGCGCGCAGCCTCCGCCAGGTCTCGAGGTCGATGATCGCCTCGGGCTCCCAGAAGTCGGTCTGGGCGGCCGCGCGAAACAGGTAGAAGTTGTCGTCGTCGCTGCCCAGCTTGAGGAAGGCCTGGAGATCACGTTCGGCCCATCCCGGTCCGCGCCCCCGAAACCACACTCGAAGCGTCCGGTAGGTCAGCAGGTTCTGCGGTCCGGCCGGAAAGCGGAGGTAGGCCTCGGCGCGCTCACCCTGCCGGAGGTCCTCCCCCAGGATGCGGAGGCTGCGCTCGTTGATCTGGGTGCCGCCGGACTGCTGGTCGCCGCCCTTCGTCTGCACCTGGTCGGCGATGCCGGGGGGCGAGAAGTACTTCAGGTCGCGATCCTCGGTGCTGACGACGCTGACCGACACCTCGCCGTGCGCCTCGCCCGTCGAGCCGTTCAGCCCCAGGATCGGGGTGTCGGCGCGGCGAGTCCACGGCGAGCCCAGGAACCGCATCCGCGCCATCGCCAGCTTGGCGACGAGGTCGGGGGCACCCGCGTCCGCCGGCGTCGCCAGCGTAATCCGCAGGTGCTTCACCAGCCGCATGTTCGGGCTACCGAACGAAGCGGTCGGGGCGCGGAGCGGGATGCGGTAGAGCCGCCAGGTCGCGGTGCGGCCCAGCGCGTCTCGCTGGGTGACCCCGTCCCGCACGTGGAAGTCGCCCCGGGCGAGGTCCACCACGTAGCGGAAGACGTCCTCGCGGTCGCCGGCGGCGTTCAGCAGCTGGTCGCCATCGAGGTCCTCGGTGTCGAGCACACCGTTGCCGTTGGTACAGCGGGCGCTGAGATCGCCCCAGGGAAAGATCAGCAGCCCCTCGTTCAGCGTGCGGTCGCAGAGCTCCAGCTCGCCGATCGGCCCGTCGGGGATCTCGAAGATGGGGGGCCGGTCGCCCAGAATGCCGATGTCGTCCACCGCCGCGTTGAAGATGCCGACGTCGGTGCGCTCGGTGTCGAGCTCACCCAGGCCGACGTACTGACGCCCGGTGAAGAGCGTGTCGGAGCCGGTCACGGTCATCGTGTCCGGCGCGACCGCGATCGCGTCCTCGCTCACCGTGCCGAGATCGAACACCAGGCGGAGGCCGGCGAGACTGGCCGTGTCGCCGGGCGGCTGGAGGGCCCAGAACTCGAGGAACTCGTTGCGGGTGAGGTCGAGCCCGGTGGTGCTGAGCCCGGTCACCATGGAGCGCCATCGGACGGCGTTGTCCCGACGCGGCTGAGACCAGCGCGAGCTGTTGTCGCGCTGGACCACTCCGCCCGCGGTGTCGGCGTGTAGGGTCAGGTAGAGCACGTCCTCGGGCTGCTCCCCTCGGCCCGCCAGCCGGATGAACGGGTCGATGTCCTGCGGCCGGATCTCGATCGGCCGGGGATCGGAGGGGGAGATCGGCACCAGGCTCTGCCAGATGAGCTGGACCGCATCGGCCGGGTCGAAGGCGGCGAAGCCGATGTCTTCCAGGCCCCCGGCCTCCTGCGGCGCGCTGCCGAACTCCCATTCCGCCTCCCGCATGGGTACCTGTAGCCCCGACTCGGACTCGAACTCCTCCAGATACGCCTCGCCGGAGCGGTTCGGATCCGGCTTGCTGAAGGCGAGCTCGGCGTTGACGTCCAGCACCGAGGGCGCGGTCGTGGGGCTCGAGGTGAGGCTGTTGAGGAAGCTGGTGATCGCCTGAGGACGGAACTGCAGCTGGGTGTTCGCTCCGCCGATCAGGTTCGCCGTGGCCTCGAATCCCAGGGCGGGGCGATTGAACGCGCTCTGCTCCCGCTGGTAGAGCCCCATCAGGTTGATGGAGCTTCGTTCCCCCAGCGAGTAGCGGGTGGACATGCCCAGGATGGTCGTCGGGGCCACCGCGAAGATGCCGCGCTCCTCGAATCGCGCCGTCACCTGGGCGGTCCCCTGCCCGAACAGCACGTCGGGGTCGATGAACGTGACCTGGCCGACGTCGTACGAGATCCGGTAGTCCACGTCGCGAACCAGCTTCCGGCCGCCGACGTACAGCTGCTCGCTGCCCTCGCGGATCTGAAGAGCGTTGAGGTTCAAGCCGGAGCGGTCGCCACCGCCGGAGGCATTGTACCGCAGCCGGAGCGAGAACTTGGCGGTCGGCCCCTCGCTCAGCAGCAGGTAGACCGGCGTGCG
>JBKPGZ010000324.1:0-2955 GCA_046729675.1 Gemmatimonadota bacterium
GAAGTTGACGATGCAGCCGCGGGTGCGGCTCAGCGCGTCCACCGCGACCTGGGACACCAGTACGGTGGTCTTGAGATTGATGGCGATCTCGCGGTCGAAGTCGGCCACCGTGAACTTCTCCAGCGGACCATACGTCGTGAGTCCGCCGGCCACGTTCACCACCACGTCGAGCCGCCCGAAGTGGCGCAGCGCCATCTCGACCGCGAGGGCAGCGATATCGGGCTGGGTGAGATCGCCAGCGCAGGGCCGGGCGTCCACGCCGAGCGCTGCGAACTCGCGCACCCGTTCCGCCACACCGACGGCGTTGAGGTCGCAGGCGATGATCTTGGCGCCGGCCTGGCCGAAAGCGAGGGCGACAGCGTTGCCGATCTGCCCCGCCCGGCCGACGCCGGTCACCAGCGCCACCTTGCCGCTGAAATCGAAGCCTGTGGAGCTCATGGAACCTCGCAGAGGCGGTGCTGGTCGAGTCGCTCGAGCCACTCCAGGGGCACCTCCTGGCAGCCGATCGTGCCGTGGCTCTCGCCCGGCTCGGGATCGCCATGCCAGTCGCTGCCGCCGGTGCGGAGTAGGCCGAGGGCAAGCGCGATATCGGTGAGCCGGGCGCGGGTGTCGGGGTCGTGGCTGGGGTGGCGGGTCTCTACCGCATCGAGCCCCTGCCCCTTGAGCCGATCGAGGAAGGATCGGGTTCCGCGGTCCTTGAGATGCGCCACCGAGACGATGCCCCGCACCGCATGCACGACGTCGGCGACCTCGACGAAGGTCGGGAGCACTTTCTCGACAAACGCCGGCCGGCCGCGCCCGATGTAGCGATCGAAGGCCTCCGAGATCCCGACCGCGCCCCCGCTCAGCACGATGGCCCGGGCCACGTGCGGCCGGCCGACCGCTCCGCCTCGCGCCTGGCGGAGCACGTCGTCGAAGTCGAGGGTCACGCCCATGCCGCGCAGCCGCTCCACCATGGCACGGCCGCGCCGCATGCGATCCTCGCGTCGGCGCTCGAGAAAGGCCTCGAGCCGGGGGCTGTCGGTGGGGAGGAAGTACCCCAGGACGTGCATCTCGCCCCAGGGCGCCGCGGTGGAGAACTCGCAGCCGGCGACCACGCGAACGCCGAAGTCCTCACCCGCCGCGACGGCCGCGGGCACGCCCGCGACGGTATCGTGATCGGTGAGCGCGATGGCCGCCAGCCCCGCGGCCCGGGCCCGCGACACCACCGCCTCCGGCGCCAGGCTCCCGTCCGAGGCGCTCGAGTGGACGTGGAGATCGATGGCCTGGCCGGCAGGCGGTGCCTGACCGGAGGCCGTCAGCGGCGGTAACCCAGCTCGGGTGCGGTCCAGGCGGGCTGCGACACGGCCAGCAGCTCGGCCAGCTGGCGGTCGCTCATCTCCGCCAGCGACAGCTCCCGGCTCTTGGCGCCGAGCGGCGAGTAGCGCACGACGCGCTGCTCGCGATCGGATCCGGTGCCCCGGGTGAACACGAGCCCGAATTCGTCCTTGTTGTACTGGGTGAAGCGGCCGCTCACGGCGACCTGCCACTGCTCCCCGTCCACCTCGATGATCCTTCTGGGCATTACCTGACCTCCTCCCACAGCTCCCGCGTACCGGTCTCGTACTCCGCCACGGCGCGGATCCTCGCCTGCAGCGCCTGCTCGTCCGCCGGCCGCTCGGCCACGGCGGGGTGGGTCTCGCGGCTCCGGCTCTCGCTGAACTCGAGGAACGCGCCGGGTTGGTCCGGGTGACGGAACACCCACAGGTGCCACCCGCGCGCTTCGGCCAGGCGCGCGAGCTCGCGCACCGACGCAAGGTACTCCGCTTCCGCCCCGGCCCGCACCCTCACGCGTGACACGGAGAGAGCGCGCGCCATCCTAGATCGCCGCCTCGGGGAACTCCTGCAGCGTCTTCTTTACGTCGGCCATGAAGCGGTCGGCGTCCGCGCCGTCCACGATTCGGTGGTCGAACGCGAGGGAGAGCATGCCCCTGGTGCGGATCGCGATGGTGTCGCTCCCGTCCACCGTGATGACGGCCGGCTGCTTTTCGATGGCGCCGACGCAGAGGATCGCGACTTGCGGCTGGTTGATGATCGGCGTCCCGATGACCGAGCCGAACACTCCCGGGTTGGTGATGGTGAAGGTGCCCTTCTGCACCTCGTCCGGGCTCAACTTCTTGCTCCGGGCGCGCTCGCCCAGGTCATTGATCGCGCGGGCGAGGCCGAGCAGCGAGAGCTCGTCGGCGTGGCGGATCACCGGCACGATCAGGCCCCAATCGAGCGCCACCGCGATCCCGAGATTGATGTCCCGGCGGAGAATGGTGCTCTCGCCGGAGACGCCCGCGTTCACCGTCGGATGCCGTCGCAGCGCGTCGGCGGCGGCCTTCGCGATGAAGGCCAGGAACGTCAGGTTCACGCCCCGATCCGCGTACTCCTGCTTCTTCCGCGCGCGGAGCTGGGCCACGCGGGTGTAGTCGATCTCGAAGATCGTGTTCACATGGGGTGACACCCGCCGCGACATCACCATGTGCTCGGCGGTGAGCTTGCGGATCCGGCTCCAGGGCTCCACCCGGTCGCCCTCCCAGGGCTCGACCGTGGGTGAGGGGGCCGGGGCGCGGGGCTGCGGCGCGGTGGGGGCCACCGGCTCAGGTGACGGCGCGGCCGGGGGCGGGGCATCCGCGCCCCGCCGGGCGGCGCCGCTGTCGATGTAGCCGAGCACGTCGTTCTTGGTGACCCGGCCGGCGAGGCCGCTGCCCGGGATCTCGCTCAGATCGAGCCCGTGCTCGGCGGCCATCTTGCGCACCAGCGGCGTGGAGCGCCGGCGCAGCCGCTCCTCGGCGCTCTCCATCTCGCCGTTGCCCTCCGCGACCTGGCCGGGACGGGACTTCTCGGCCGCCGGACGGGCGGCGGGGGCCGGAGCGGAAGGGGCGGGCGCCGGCGGCGGGGGCGCCGGCGCGGCTTTGGCCGGAGCCGAAG
>JBKPGZ010000325.1:0-6696 GCA_046729675.1 Gemmatimonadota bacterium
CGGCCGCTGCCGGTCGCGCCGACTCTCAGCCTGCTGCTGTTGCCGGCCTGCTGGCTGCTGGCCACGATCGCCGGCCCCGTGGGGCTGCGCATCACTCAACTCCCGCAGGTCCCGCTCAGTCCCGCCGCCGAGCTGTTGGTCGCGCCTGTGCTGCTGCTCGCGGGCTGGGCCACCAGTGGCCTCTGGCCGCTTCAGCGGCAGCTGCCGGGCGCGCTGCTGGCACCCGCCGGCGCGCTCCTCCTCGCTCGCGTCGCACATCCACTCTTGCTAGGTGGTCTCGAGTACTGGCGGCCGCTCGCCGTGCCCCTGCTGATCCTCGGTCTGTGGAATGCCGCGGCCTGGGGCCGCTGGCCACTGGTGCTGGCGGGCACGTCCATCCTCGCCGTTGCGGGAGGCACCCCGGTGGCCATCGCACCGTGGGGTGCCCTCCTCGCGGCGGGTCTCGCGCTCGAGCTCCTGGAGGCGGCGGAGCTCTCGCCTCGCGCGGCGCTGCTGATACGCGGGGGCCTCTGGGCGCTGGTGACGTGGGGCGGCGTGCGTGTGCTCGAGGCAGTGCTTCGCGGCGAGGTGGTCTACAGCACGGTCGGCGTCGTCGTGCTGGCACTGATCGTCGCGGCGGGCCGCGCGAGCGCCGAGCCGTCGGCGTCACGGGCGCGTTGATTCCGCCCCCGTCCGGGACCATATTTGCCGATCGAGATGAGGTAAGTCATTCGGAGCATTGCAGCTTCCAAAATCAGGAGCCGGTCATGGCGTTCACCCTTCCCCCACTCCCCTACGCCTACAACGCCCTGGAGCCGCACATCGACGAGCAGACGATGCGGATCCATCACGACAAGCACCACGGCACCTACGTTAACAATCTCAACGCCGCGCTGGAGCCGCATCCCGATCTCCAGAAGCAATCCATCGAGGAGCTGCTCGCGAGCGTGGACACGCTCCCCGAGGCGATCCGGACGCCGGTGCGGAACAACGGCGGCGGCCACGCTAAACACCCCGCCTTCTGGGATTTGATGGCGCCGGGCGGCGCGAAGGCGCCGAGCGGCGCGCTGGCGGCGGCGATCGACAAGGCCTTCGGCGGATTCGACAAGTTCAAGGAGCAGTTCGCCAAGGCGTGCGCGGGACGGTTCGGCAGCGGCTGGGGTTGGCTGATCGCGGACGCGAGCGGCGGCCTCACCATCGACAGCACGCCCAACCAGGACACGCCCCTCATGCAGCGGAAGCAGCCGATCCTGGGCTGCGATGTGTGGGAGCACGCATACTACCTGAAGTACCAGAACCGCCGCCCGGACTATGTCACGGCGTGGTGGAACGTGGTCAACTGGACCGACGTGGGCCGCCGCTACGACAAGGCGGTGAAGAAGTGAGCATGGCGGGGACCGCCGCCGGCATGCCGTCGGTCGGCTCCGTCGCCCCCGACTTCACGCTCCCGTCCACGTCCGGTGCCGCCGTGACGCTTTCCGCCCTGCGGGGGAAGAACGTCCTGCTGGCGTTCTTCCCCCTCGCGTTCACCAGCACCTGCACCACCGAGCTCGGTGCCTTTACCGAGGACTACGGCGCCTTCCGCGACGCGAACACGGAAGTCCTGCCGATCAGCGTGGACTCCATTCCGACCCTGCGGGAGTTCAAGGCGAAGGAGCGGATCTCGGTGGACCTGCTGAGCGATTTCAAGCGGGAGGTGAGCCGGCTGTACGGGACGCTGCTCGAGGACCGGTTCCATTCCAACCGCGCCTACATCCTGATCGACCGCGACGGGATCGTCCGCTGGACCTTCGCGGAAGAGGCGACCCGCAACCGCCGGGAGAACGCCGAGCTGCTCGAGCGGATCCGCGCGCTCGGCTAGCGGTCCCACCACACCAGGGAGCTCGATGCGCCGTCTCCTGCTCGCGGCCGCCTGCGTCGGCGCGGCCGCGGGGTGCCGGATCGAGGATTATACCCCGGCGGGCACCCGCCGGGACGAAGTCGCGGTCCAGGACCTCCTCGCGCGCTACACCCGCGGCCTGGACCGCCGCGACTGGGACCAGGTCCGCTCCCTCTTCTGGCGCAACGGCACCTACTCCGGGCCCCTCATCCCCCGCTCGGCCGGCAATCCGGTCCCCATCGACTCCGCCCTCGGGATCTTCGCGCGCACGCTCGACGGCCACGAGGCGAGTACGTTTCAGGTGCGCTCCCTGCGAACCGATATCAGGCAGGAGGGGGACGTCGCCGCCGCGTGGGTGACCTTCCGGCGACGCACCCCGCTGGCGGGTGCGGGCGTGGTGGAGCGGGACTGGGTGGAGCACGTGGTGCTGCGGCGGATCGGCTCCGGCTGGCGGATCCTCAGCGTGGCCGGCTCCTCCGTGCCGAGAGGAAGTCCTCGTGATCCCGGATGAGCGATCCGCGCTGGCGCTGGCCGGCACGGTCGCCGAGCTGATCGGCGAGGCGGACGACGCGGAGACGGCGCTGGCGGCGGTCACCGACGCGCTTCGGAACGGGCTTGGCGCGGAGCGGGTGCGGCTCTGGGTCCGGGGCACCGGCGCCAAGTCGTTCGGCGCCGTCTGTTCGCCCGGGGCGCCGGTGCCGTCGCGGGTCGCCTCCCTCGAGGCCGTGCCGGGCGACGCGGGGGACGCGCGGGTCATCCTGGAGCATGCCGGAATCGAGGTCGGGCTGCTCGAGGCCAGGATGGCGGTCGGCGAGCGCGAGCGCGAGACGCTGCGGGTCGTCTGCCACATCCTCGCCCCCTATCTCGCCTCGCTGGAGCTCTCCGAGGATCTGGCCGGGGAGGTGGTGGCCCAGGCCCGCGAGATCGAGGAGCACCGTCGCTTCACCAGCCTCATCATCGACAGCCTGCCGCTGGGACTCTACGTGGTGGACCGCGACTACCGCATCCAGACCTGGAACCGCAAGCGCGAGACCGGCACCCAGGGCCTTCGGCGGGGCGAGGTGGTGGGGCGGCCGGTGTTCGAGGTGTTGACTCGGCAGCCGCCCGATCAGCTGAAGGAGGAGTTCGACCGGGTGTTCGACACCGGCGAGATCCAGCAGAGCGAGCAGGAGGTCACCTTCGGGGACGAGGTGCACTACTTCCGGATGAGCAAGATCCCGATGCGGCTGGACCGCGACGCGATCACGCATGTGATCACGATCGGCGAGGACATCACCGACTCGCGCGCGGTGCAGGGCCGAATCATGCAGTCGGAGAAGCTGGCGGCGATCGGCCAGCTCGCCGCCGGGATCATGCACGAGATCAACAACCCGCTGGCGACGATCGGCGCCTGCGTAGCGGCGATCCAGGGGAAGCTGGAGGACGGGCGGGCGACGGGGGCCGCCCTCGGAGAGTACCTCGACATCATCGATCGCGAGGTCGAGCGCTGCAGCACGATCGTGAACGGGCTGCTTGACTTCAGCCGGCCCAAGGGCCAGCGCAAGGCGCCGCTTCCGGTGACGTCGCTGGTGGACGAGACCCTGTTTCTGCTCAAGCACCACCAGCGCTTCAAGCGGATGGCGGTGGAGCGGGTGCTCGTGGCCGGTCTCCCGCCCATCCTGGGGAACAAGGAACAGCTCATCCAGGCCCTCATGGCGCTGCTCCTCAACGCGGTGGACGCGATGGACCAGGCGGGGCGCCTCACGGTCCACGCGGCCATGGGGGACCGGAACGACGAGGTCATGATCGCGATCGAGGACACCGGCGTCGGCATCCCGCGCGAGCACCAGGCCAAGATCTTCGAGCCCTTCTATACCACGAAGCAGCCGGGACGCGGCACCGGCCTCGGCCTGTCGATCTGCTACGGGATCGTGGAGGATCACCGCGGCCGGATCGAAGTGGACAGCACGCCCGGGCGAGGCTCCACCTTCCGGGTCTACCTGCCGGTGGCCGGATGAAGATTCTGGTGGTGGAGGACGACCGCACCGTCGGCCAGTATGTGAAGCGCGGCCTCGAAGAGCAGCGCTACCAGGCCGACCTGGTCGACGACGGGATGGAGGGGCTGCGCCTCGCCTCGGGCGGGAGGTACGACATCATCGTGCTTGACCTCCGGCTGCCCGGGATGAACGGCTTCGAGATGCTTCGCACGCTGCGCGACCGGGGCAATACCACACCGGTGCTGGTGCTCACCGCCCAGGACTCGGTGGACTTCAAGGTCCAGGCGCTCCGCTCGGGGGCCGACGACTACGTCACCAAGCCCTTCGCCTTCGAGGAGCTTCTCGCCCGGGTCGAGGCCCTGGGCCGCCGGCCGAAGGAGATCCGCGATCCGGTGCTTCGCGTGGGTGACCTGGAGCTCGACATCGCCACCCGCGAGGTGCGCCGCGCGGGGGAGAAGATCGAGCTCACGCCCAAGGAGTACACGGTGCTGGAGTACCTGATGCGGCATGCGGGACGGGTCATGTCCCGCACGCTCATCACCGAGTACGCCTGGGACTATCACTTCGACCCCGGCACCAACATCGTGGACGTGGTGATCAACCGGCTCCGCAAGAAGGTGGACTCCGGCCACCAGCAGAAGCTGGTGCACACCGTGCGGGGCGTCGGCTACGTCGTGCGCGCGACATGACCACCATCCGGCGCCGGCTCACCCTCTGGTACACCGTGGCGCTGGGGGTCACCCTGCTGGCGTTCGGGACCCTCCTGTACCTGGAGCGTCGGTCGTCCAGCCTGCGGGAGCTGGACCAACGGCTGCTGCTGGAGGCGGATCTGGCGGAGCGGTGGCTCAGCGAGTCGTACAACGTGCTGGGACGGATCGTCACCACCGCCGGCGGGAGACCCTCGCTGGATCCGGGGATCAGCGCCTACCTGGACGCGGCCCGCGACTACCTGGTCGTGGCGGACACCGTGGGTCAGGTGCTGGCGCTCTCGGACGTGACTCGCGGGCTGGACGCGGGCGACCTTCAGGCGCTCACCGCAGAGCTGGACACGTTGCGAACGGCGAAGCGCTCGGGCAGCCTCAACCTCGGCCCGCCGTTGGGGACGGTGCGGTACCTCGCCATGCGAGTCCTGGACGCGGGTCCCGAGGTGGGGGGCGTGCTGGTGGCCACCTCGCTCGAGGATGTCGCCTTCGGCCCCACCGCGCTGCTCCGCTCCATGCTGCTCATCGCTCCGGTGATCCTCGCGGGGGCCGCGGTCGTCGGCTACTGGCTCGCCGGCACCAGCCTGCGGCCGGTGGAGGGGATCATGGACGAGGTGGAGGCGATCAGTGACGGGCGGAGCCTGCACCGTCGGCTCGCGGTTCCCATCTCCGGCGATGAGATGGCGCGACTCGCGCTCACCGTGAACGGCATGCTGGCCCGCCTGGAGCAGAGCTTCGGCAGCCTGCACCGCTTCACGGCCGACGCGAGCCACGAGCTGAAGACGCCGCTGATGGTGCTTCGCGCGGGTGTGGAGCGGGCGCTGGTGCACCCAGGAGTGCCGGCGGAGATCCTCCAGTCGCTGGACGAGACGCTGGCCCAGATCAATCAGATGTCCGAGATGGTGGAGAACCTGCTCACGCTGGCCCGGGCGGACGAGGGCAGGGCGCCGCTCGCCGTGGAGGAGGGAGACCTCCGGGACGTGATCGGGGACGTGGCCGAGACCGCCGGCATGCTGGGCGAGTCCTCGGGGATCACGGTGCGGAGCGACATCCCCGCCGAACCGGTGACCATGGCGGTGGACCGGCACCGGATCAGGGAGATGCTGCTCAACCTGGTCACCAACGCGATCAAATACACGCCCGCGGGGGGCACGGTCGCCCTGGGCCTGGCGCAGGAGGAGGGCGCGGTGGTCTTCACCGTGGCCGACAGCGGTATCGGAATCGCTCCCGGGGACCTGCCGCACATCTTCGACCGGTTCTGGCGGGCGGACCCCGCGCGCTCGCGCACGGGCGACCGCCCCGGCACCGGGCTGGGGCTCGCGATCACCAAGTGGATCGCCGAGGCGCACGGCGGATCCATCACGGTGCA
Source organism: Gemmatimonadota bacterium (assembly GCA_046729675.1). Classification (GTDB taxonomy): domain Bacteria; phylum Gemmatimonadota; class Gemmatimonadetes; order Gemmatimonadales; family GWC2-71-9; genus CAVVWJ01. The sequence goes on from JBKPGZ010000325.1 coordinate 5,905, forward strand.
GAGCCGGCCCGGCCGCGGATCGGTCTTCACGGTGCGGCTGCCGCGCGAGCCTGGGCCGCGGCCTGCCGGGGCCGCGGTGCGCACCGAGGAGGTGTCGGTTTCATCCTGAACCAGAAAGTTGTCATTCCGAGCGCAGCGAGGGATCTGATCGGCACGGGCCAGATCCCTCGCTGCGCTCGGGATGACAACTGCACTTTCGACCGTTAATCCCGTTGTCACCGAATTGTCATCTTCGGGCAAAGCCTGCGCTATCGGACCGGTGATACCTTCTCGCCCACGTTGACCCTCCATCGGAGGTAGTTGCGTGTTCGAGAACCTTATCGAGTCCAAGCCCAAGGCGAAGAAGTCCGTTGGGCAGACGATCGTCTCGCTCCTGGTCCACGCGGCCGTGATCTTCGCGGCCGTGAAGGTCACCACCGGGGCGGCCGAGACGATCAAGGACATCGTGGCCGACACGACCATGGTGTTCCTCAAGCCGCCGCCGCCCCCTCCCCCTCCACCCGATCAGCCCCCGCCCGATGTAGTGGTCGCTGCCAACCCCCCGCCGAAGGGGTTCCAGACGGTCGTGGCGCCGACCGACATCCCCAAAGACATCCCGCCCATCGACTTGGACGAGAAGCCTTTCGATCCGAAGGACTTCACCGGGAAGGGCGTGGAGGGCGGCATCGCGGCCGGCATCGTCGGCGGAACCGGTCCGGTCTCGGGTGAGGTCTTCCTGGAGGCGCAGCTGGACGATCCGGTCCAGCCGATCTCCATCCCGACGCCGCGCTATCCGCCCGTGCTGCAGAGCGC
>JBKPGZ010000326.1:0-5717 GCA_046729675.1 Gemmatimonadota bacterium
CTTCAAGCGAGATCGCACCGCGGTGCTGTGGAGCCGGCGGCGCCGCCGGATTCTGAGAGACGGCACCGCCCAGTTCGTGTGGTGATGCTGCGGTTAGGTCGGCATGGGCCCCGTCGCTGCGCTCACGGTGACAACGGGGGCTAGCATGGTGACAACGGGGGCTACCATGGTGACAACGGGGACTAGGGCAGGCGGACGCCGACCTCGTCCAGGTGATGAAGCAGATCGTCGGGGTCCTGGTAGACCCGATACGCCCCCGCCTGCACGAGCTCGTCCTCGCCATAGCCACCGGAGAGCAGCCCCACGCCCAGCGCCCGCGCGCGGCGGGCTGCGAGCAGGTCCCACACGCTGTCTCCCACCACGACCGAATGCTCGATCGACACGCCAAGCCCCTCGGCAGCCGCCACGAACAGGTCGGGATCGGGCTTGGCGTAGCGCACCTGGTCTCGGGTGATGATGGGGACGTCGGGCCCGACCCCCAGCATGTCGAGCGCGGGTTGCGCGCTCTTGCGCCATCCGCTGGTCGCGATGGACCACGGCACGCGCGTTTCCGTGAGATACTCGAGCAGCTCGCGCGCGCCGGGCAGCGGTCGCACCTGGCCCACCATCCGGGCGTACGCCTCCGCGTGATAGTCCCGAAGGCGGTCGCTGTCGGCGGAGGTGACCGGCTGCCCCACCTCGCGCAGCAGGGCGTTAACCAGCAGCCCGCCGCTCATTCCGATCCGCCGGTGGATCCGCCAGACCGATAGCGCGATGCCGGCCCGCTCGAGGGCCTCGCGCCAGGCGAGGACGTGCTGGTAGACGCTGTCCACCAGAGTGCCGTCGAGGTCGAAGAGGAAGGCGGGAGCCGAGCTTGCGCCGCCGTCTCCGGAACGTATGTTCTCGCTCACAATCCCATTCACTCCAATCGTTCCCGAGGCCTGGCTTCCCGCCAGGAGGAAGCATGATACGACTCGTCCGCATCCTCGCCGTAGCACTCCTGGCCCTCGCAGCCGCCACGCCGGCGGCCGCGCAGTTCGACGTCAAGAAGAAAGTGAAATCGATAGCCGGTGGGGAAAAGGCCAAACCGGCAGCCGCGCCCGCGGCCACCGGTGGTGGCGGAATGCTGGTGCTCGACGACGAGGTCATCGAACGGATCATCAAGGGAATGCGCGCCGCGAAGGCGTACCGCGAGCACGCGACGCAGGCAAACACACCGTACGGCCGCCACATGCAGGCCAAGGCCGCCTACGCCGAGGCCAAGTCGAAGTGTGATGAGGCCATGCAGTCGTACTCGACCCGCGTTTCCGCGGACCCGAAGCTCGCCGAGAAGAACGCCGACAGGAGTGCCGCCTACACCGAAAAGATGATCGCCGCCCAGCAGAAGGGGGACACGGCGGCGCAGCGGATGTGGAGCGATTCGTCGGTGTCGATCTTCGACCCGGCCTGCACCGTGAAGGATCCGCCGCAGCCCAACGACTTCTATGATCAGCAACAGGCGGTGGAGGCTGGCGCCGCGGATGCGGAGCTCAAGGCCTCCGAGTTCGACGGGCGAGAGAGCGGGCAGGCCAAGGACCGCGCCATCGCCATCATCCAGGACGCGCCGCCGCCCGACGTGTCGCCCTCGGAGCAGCAGGCGGTGGACAAGCGGGAGAAGGAGCTCAAGGACCTGATGGGGCTCAACCCACCGCCCGAGACGCGTGCGTCGAAGCCCGCCCCCGCGGCGGCTGCCGCGGCCCCGCCGCCGTCGGCCGCTCCCCCGGTAGACCCCGGCCAGCAGGCCGCGGCCCAGTGCATGTCGAACAACGCCCAGAAGAACGAGAAAGAGCTCAAGCGTTTGGGTGAGGCGGCCGCAGCGGCGGCCAATGCCGGCGACATGGCGAAGGCGATGGTGTACGCCGACTCGATCAACAGGCTCCAGAGCGCCGGGTGCAACCAGTGAGCCTGGCCCTTCGGACCATCCTCGTCGCCGCGGCGGCGGGCGCGATCGCCGGGGCCGATCCGACGCCGCGTCTGTCCGTGGACCATCTGCCGGCGCGGCTCGACCGCGAGGTCGCCTGGCGGGCGGGCACGGCGGGCACCGAGTACGGCGAGCTCCAGCTCTCCGGTTCGGGCGAGGCATGGCGTACCCGCGTGGTGGTGGCGCGGCTGGACCCTCGCCGGGTGGCGCTGTCGCTCGAGGCGGCGTTCACCGAGGATGCGCTCTGGACGGTCGGAGACGCCGGATCGTCCGCCGCACTCGCGGTGAACGCGGGCCAGTTCCGCGGCAGGCTGCCCTGGGGTTGGGTCGTGACCGGGGGTCGGCAGCTCATCTCGCCCGGGTATGGGCCGCTCGCGGGTGCGGTCGTGGTGGACCGGTCCGGGAGCGTGAGAATCGTATCGCCCGACAGCGTGGCCGCGGAGCAGCGGCGGGGCGAGGTGCGCGAGGCGTTTCAGAGCTATCCGATGCTGCTGGAGAACGGCGCGACGCCCGAAGCGCTGCTGCGGCCCGGCCTGGGCGTCGCGGTGGACCACCGCGACGCGCGGCTCGCCCTCGGCACGCTGCCGGACGGACGCGTGGTCGTGGCGCTGACCCGGTTCGACGCGCTGGGCCCCCGGCTCGGCCGGCTGCCATTCGGGTTCACGTCGGCGGAGATGGCGAGGGTGATGCGCGCGCTCGGCTGCCGCGATGCGATTCTGCTGGACGGAGGCATCTCGGGGCAGCTCATGGTGCGGGAGGAAGGTGGGGAGGCGCGGACCTGGGCGGGGGTGCGGAGCGTGCCGCTGGGGCTGGTTGCGCTGCCGAGGTAACCGCTGTCACCCCCACCTGTCATCCCGAGCGCAGCGAGGGATCTTGCCCGGGCATGGTAGGAACGCCGGCAAGGTCCCTCGCTTCGCTCGGGATGACAGTGGGATCGCTCGGGATGACAGTGGGATCGCCCGGGATGACCGGGGTCGCAGCAACCGCCTTCCTTGAAGTCGCGAAGATCTCCCACACCGTCACGAACAGCGCCGCAATCACCGGACCGATCACGAAGCCGTTGGCCCCGAAGACGGCGAGGCCGCCCAGGGTGCTGATCAGCACCACGTAGTCCGGCAGCTTCGTATCCTTGCCCACCAGAATCGGCCGCAGGATGTTGTCCGCCGAGCCGATCACGAACGCCCCGAACAACGCCAGCACCATCGACTGCCACACCTGCCCGATCGCGAAGAGGTAGATCGCGACCGGCAGCCACACGACCGGCGCGCCGACCGCCGGCAGCAGCGACAGCAGCGCGATCAGCACGCCGAGCAGCACTGGCGCGCGCACTCCCAGAACCAGGAAGATCAGCCAGCCGAGCGCGCCCTGAACCAGCGCCACCACGACGTTGCCCTTGATCGTGGCCCGGATCACGGTAGTGAAGCGGGCGGCGAGGCTGCGCTGTCGCTCGGGCTGCAGCGGCGTCGCCTCCCGGATCCGGCGGGAGAGGATGTCGCCGTCGCGGAGCAGGAAAAAGAGCAGATAGAGCATTACGAACAGGGCGACCACGAACTGGAAGGTGTTCTGCCCGATGGCGAGCGCCTTGCTCGCGATCAGCTGGGCCCCCGCTGCGAGGAAACCGGAGAGCCGCGCCTGGAGCTTGTCCAGGTCGGTCAGGCCGAACCGGTCTAGCAAGTCCACTGCCCAGGCGGGCAGCGCGGCGTAGATCTGCCGGAACCAGGCCCCCACGTCCAGCTCACCCGACTGGATGTGGCCGTAGACCGTCGTCCCCTCCTGGATCAGCGACTGGACGATGAGCGCGACGGGGAAAAGCACCAGTACCACGATGACGAGCAGCGTCACCGCAGCGGCGAGCGCGCGGCGATGGCGCAGGCGGTCGCGCAGGTGCCGGTTCAGCGGGGCGAACACGATGGCGAGCACGGTGCCCCAGAGAATCGCGCCGGCGTAGGGTCGCAGGATCCAGACGAAGGCCAGCGACACGCCGAGCACGAACCAGAGGAAGACCTTGTCCTCGAAGGCCTCCGAGGGGGCGATTGGGTCGGTCATGGCTCTGACTATCGCCGGGCTGATCTCATGACGCCAGTGCGGTGCTTTGTCACAACAGGGCAGGCGTACCGGTTCCATCCTTGGAACCATCTCCGGAGGTGAACCATGAAGCCCAGCACCGTCCCCGCGGCGGTCCTTCTCGCCGCCCTCGCCTTGCCCGGCTGCGGCAACACCGGCCCCGGCGCCAGCTACGATCCCCCGACCACCGAGTTCGCCAGCAAACTCGGCATCGAGACGCCGCCGCCGGTCACCGCCGAGGAGGCCATGGCCATCGCGGCGGAGGCCGCGGGGGGAACCGCGACCAGCGTCGACCAGGAGACCGAGAACGGGGAGCTGCTGTACGAAGTGCAGGTGAAGACTCCCGATGGAGACATGGAGGTCGAGGTCTTCGCCTCCAACGGCGGGGTGGCCGAGATCGAGCCGGCCGACTGAAGTCAGAACCGCAGATAGACCGATAGCCCGGCGGGCGTGACGTGGAGTGGTCCCATCCGCCGGGTCACCCAGCGCGCGCTGAGATGTCCGACCAGTGCTCCGACCAGCACGTCGGAGGTCCAGTGCTTGTTGTCGTTGATGCGGGAGAGAGCCGTGAGCATCGCGGCACCGTAGAGGATGTAGTCGGACCAGCCGTCGTGGGTCTGGTCGGCGACGGCGGTGGCGAGGGCGAAGGCCACGGCGGTGTGGCCCGAGGGGAACGACCTCGCGCCGCTGAAGGGATGGAAGTCGAAGCTGCTCCTCGCGGCGTAGGGGCGCGTGCGGCCGACGGCGTACTTGAGCGCGCCGGTGACCGCGGTCGCGAGCGCGGCGGCGGCGCCGGCCTGTACGGCCGTGGCCTTCACCGAGCTGCTTCCCGCGATGTCCCCCGCCACGTAGGCGGCCGTGAGCGCCGGCACGATGAAGCGCAAGTCGCCGAACGTGTTGCCAATCCGCGCGGCCGAATTGGTCAGGCCGTCGCGGCCCTCCTGCACCTCCTCCTGGAACTCCTGATCGCCCACGAGCGCGCCGGCGAAGAGGAGCCCGGCGACGGTGATGACCCGTTGGGAGACGAGATGGCTCGACTGCTTCGTTGGCTCGGCCGCGAGCGGTACAAAGTGCGTCTGAGCCGAAGCCAGGGGCGGTAGGAGGGTCAGGACAGCGGCCGCGAGCGCTGCACGAGTAGGCATCGCCTTGTCTCGGGATGGCAGTTGTCTTGAGGATCAGGCGAGGGCGGGATTTGTGACGCTGACCTGTCACCCTGAACGAAGTGAAGGGGGCCATATCGAGCATGGCCCCCTTCGCTGCGCTCAGGGTGACAAGACCTCCGTTCAGGGTGACAAGTCCCCGATTACCTTTCCGCATGCCCAAGTTCTACCTCACCACCGCCATCGACTACTCCAACGGCGACCCCCATCTCGGCCATGCGCTGGAGAAGGTGGGCGCCGACTGCATCGCCCGCTACCGCCGGCTCCGGGGGGACGAGGTCCACTTCCTGATGGGGATGGACGAGCACTCCCAGGCCGTCATCCAGGCGGCGGAGCAGAACGGTCGCTCGCCGCAGGAGTGGGTGGACCTGATGGCGGAGCGGTTCGCGGACTTCTGGGCGCGGCTGGAAGTGAGCAACGACGACTGGATCCGCACCACGGAGCCCCGACACCACCAGGCGGTGACCGAGCTGCTGCGGCGCATCGGGCAGCGGAATCCCGACGACCTCTACGTCGGCGACTACGAGGGCCTCTACTGCACCGGCTGCGAGGAG
>JBKPGZ010000327.1:0-20213 GCA_046729675.1 Gemmatimonadota bacterium
ATCCTGCCGGCCGCCGGGGAGAGCCATGTGACCCGACCACGGATCTCCCACGCGCTCCGCGCGGCGAATGAGCAGCAGGGCGTCGGGATCGGGGGCGAGAATCACGGCGACCGCCGCCCAGATCAGAGGATCGCCCCGGTCGTCCACCAGCGGCCGATGGACGGCGAGCCGATCGCGAAGGCGGTGGAGCCTGGTGGTCAGTGGCTGTGGTTGTGGCAACTGCCGCCGCAGCATCCGCCGCCGGCCGGAGGTCCGAGTCGGCTCAGGTCCGTTTGCTTCCCGCCCGTGGCGGGGCGCGCGGTGAGGGACATGAGCTGCTCGAGCTTGCGGCCCTGACAGTGGGGACAGGCCACCCTGGTCTCGCCCCGGACAAGCTGATCGAACTCGGCGTGGCACGCATTGCAGCGATAGGTGTAGATGGGCATGGGGGGAGATTCGCCGTTCCGAGCTGCTGGGTCAAGGAGAGATGGTCCCCTTGGCGGACCATCTCACCCCAGATGCGCAGCAAACCAGGCGAGCGTCATGTCGAACACCCTGCGCAGCGCGGCGGTGTCGTGCACCTGCGGGTTCCAGGGATGCCCCGCGCCAAAAGTGTGTCCCGCCCCCTCTACCGACAGGAGCCGGGTGGCTGCCAGCGGGCTCGCCGCACGGAGCGCCTCGGCTTCCTTGTGGGAGACGGTCTCGTCCTCGCTGCCATGAATGATCAGCCATGGTACCTTCACCCGCGTGGCGGCGCCGAGTATATCGAGCGAGCTGGCGGCGTTGCCCTCCACGTCGTCCAGGATGTCGGTCGTGAGCTGGAGCCGCTGGCCGGTGCGCGCATTCACGACCTCCATCGTCCCCTTCCCGCGCCATTCGGCTACTGCATGCGGTGACCAGCGCTCGACGCTGGAGATGGCGGACCAGGTGACCAGCGCACGTACCCGTGGATCGGCCGCAGCCTGCAGAACGGCGACGCCCCCGCCCCGCGAGTGGCCGACCACCCCGATGGACGACGGCGGCGCGACGCCGAGCGCTCCCCCGGTGAGCGCATCGATGACCGTGGCGACGTCCCTTAGCTCGGCGGTGAAGGTGTCGCGCCCGAACCGGTCGGGCCACACCAGCTCGCCCCGGTCGTCCACGCCGCTCCCGCTCAAGTTGAACGTGATTGTCGCGAAGCCGGCGCGGGCCAACCGCTCGCCCAGCGGCGGGAACATCCCCCAGTTCTTGAACCCCTTCCAGCCGTGGACCACGACGATCGCGGGACGGGGCGATTCGCGGCCGGCGGCGCGGACGTCGATCAGGATCTCGCCGAGTGCGCCCGGGAGCTGGTGGGATGAGATGGTGGGTGTGGCCATGAAAAGGGGGTGTGGGGTGTCAGCTATCAGATATCGGCTATCCGTTATCGGCTATCAGTTATTGGCTATCCGGTAAGCTTCTTTTCGGTCATCGGAGCAGTAGATCGATACAGGACGAATCGGCTTGTGTTGCAGCGTAGATGACGATGCCACAGTGGAGTATCGGGTTGGGAGACTATCGGAAGCTTCGCTGGTGGCAACAGGCGCACGAACTGGCGCTGGCGGTCTATCGGGCAACTGAGGGCTACCCTGCCGACGAAAAGTATGGTCTGGTACGCCAGATGCGCCGCGCTGCAATCTGGACCGCGTGTAACCTCGCCGAAGGCGTAGGGCGGAATCGGGGCCAGCAAACCGCTCAATTCGTCCGCATCGCGCTGGGTTCCTGCACCGAACTGGAGTACCAAGTCCTCCTGTCGCAGGAGCTGGGCTATATGAAGGAAGGCCTTGCCTCCGAGCTCGTCACCCGAACTAGTAGCCTCCGCGCAATGCTTGCCTCCCTGCATAATAGACTCCAGCCCGTCCGTCCGCCCGGCACTGACCGCAATCCCCACACAGCCGATCGCGGAAACCCGATAGCGGATAGCGGATAACCGATAGCGTCCTATGCCACCGCCGGCTCCAGCAGCTCCAGCTCGCCGGCATCGGCGTCGAGCCGGGCGCGCACGCCGAGTGGTAGCGTCCACTGGTCATCGATGTGGCCCACCGGAAACCCGGCGGCCACCGGGATGCCGAGCGGCAGGAGGTAGGTCGCCAGCACCTCGTCGAAGCCGAGCGCGCCGTCGCTCATGGCGCGCTTGAGCTCGGTGAACCGACCCACGGCGACGCCGGCGAGTCGCCCGAGCACGCCGACCATACGGAGGTGGGCCAGCATCCGGTCCACGCGGTAGAGATCCTCCCCCACATCCTCCAGAAACAGGATGGCCCCGTCGACGTCCGGAAGGTGCGGCGTGCCCACCAGGCACTGGATGAGGGAGAGATTCCCCCCCAGCACGGGTCCCTCGGCAACGCCGCCGCGAAGGGTCATGATGCGGTTCTCCTTCGGCAGCAGCACGTCCGGTGGCGAAGGGAGCCGCCCCAGGCGTCCGGCAGGCTCGGCCGAGGTGAGCACCCGCTCGAAATGCCAGCGTGAGAACGGCGGCATCGCCACCCGGGCCATCGGGGCATGGAAGGTCACCACGCCGGCGTGATGCAGGGCGGCGACCAGCACGGCGGTGATGTCGGAGTAGCCGATCAGCGGCCGCGGCCGGTCGGCGAGCGCGGCGAAGTCCACCTGGTCCAGAATCCTGGTCACGCCGTAACCGCCGCGAATGCACCAGATGGCATCGATGTCGGGATCCCGCAGGGCCCCGTTGAGGTCGGCGAGACGCTGATCGTCGGTCCCGGCGAAGTAGCCGTAGTGTTGGGCCGTGTTGGGGCCCAACCGCGGCTCGTAACCCAGCGCACGGCAGAGCGCCTCCGCCCGGGTTAAATCATCACGCTCCAGCAGTGGCCCCGCCGGGGCGACCAACGCGACGCGACTCCCGCGCGCGAGTCTGGGTGGGCGAATCGGCGATTTTGACCGCATTCTTGCTCCGCCTTAGATTGCCGACACCTTCACAGGGGGGACTGGTAGTGCGCGCTTCGCAGCCCGCGTTGCTCGCCGCCGGCCGCGTCATCGTCGAAATGCGGGACGCCATGGTCACCCAATGGGCCGACTGGCTCGGTGACCGCATCACCGCCGCTCCCACGATACCCCGCCTCACGGTAGAGCGGGAGTTCCGCCTGTTGCTCGACGTTGTTTCCGAGATGGTCGGGCCACTCCGCCGCGAAGTCAACACCATCTGGTTCAAGGTGTGCGAGCACTACGGCAGGGTCGCGTCCGCGCGCGGGCTCGCCGCCGGCGAAGTCGTCGAGGAGCTCCAGTTCCTCCGCGAGCTGCTCACCCGCAACCTCGCGCCGGTGCTCGCAGCCATGCGCGCTCGGCAGGGTATGGCCATCATGCTCCGACTCAACCGGGTGATCGACAAGGGTATCGCCGTGGCCGTGGTGGGCTACACCGACGCGCTGGTCGCCACGCTGTTCGCTCAGAATGGGGTGCCCACCGCCGGGGCCGAATACGATCGCGCGGAGGTCGAGCGGCAACTGGAGGCCCTGGAGCTGGAGCTCAACTCCCTGATCAGGCTGCCACAGCAGCAGTAACACCTCGTTCTCTGCGTGGTCTCCGCGACCGAGCTTCTGCCGGCTCTCCCCTGGCTCGTGCCATACGCGAGCCTGTTCCGTCTGGCGAACACCCGTCCCAACCTCTCCCACGCGCCGCTGGCAGAGGGCACGCTGGTCTCGGTGATCGTCCCCGCACGCAACGAGTCAGCCACGATCGAGACGGTGGTCCGGTCGGTGCTGGGCTCGACCTATCAGCCGCTGGAGCTGCTGGTGGTGGATGACGGCAGCACCGACGACACCGCCGCAATCGTAGGGCGACTCGCGACGGAGGATCCGCGGCTGCGTCTGGTGCCAGGCGAGCCTCTGCCTGCGGGATGGTACGGCAAGCCGTGGGCGTGCCTCCAGGGCTACCGCGCGGCGAAGGGCGAGCTGCTCCTCTTCACCGACGCCGACACCCGGCACCAGCCGGAGCTGATCGCCAGGTCGGTCGGCGCGCTGCGGGCCGAGGGTGCGGACATTCTGACCGTCGCCCCCCGACAGCTCTGCGTCACGTTCTGGGAGCGCGTCGTGATGCCGCAGATCTGGCTCCTGCTCGCGCTCCGGTATCATCCGGCTCGAGTGAACCGCGCGCGGCGCCAGCGCCACGTCATCGCGAACGGCCAGTTCATACTGGTGCCCAGGACGACCTACGAGGCGGTCGGGACCCATGAAGTCGTCCGCGGGGAGGTGGCGGAGGATCTCGCGCTGGCGCAGGCCTTTCACCGCAGCGGACGACGGATCCACTTCGCCTTCGCCGAGCGCCTCATGGAGACCCGGATGTACCGGAGCTTGCCCGAGATCGTGGAGGGCTGGTCCAAGAACATGTACCTGGGCGGCCGCCGCTCGTTCCCGGGTGAGCCGCTGCTCCAGGCGCTGGTGCCGGTCATGCTGGTCGCGTCGTTCGCCTTCTGGCTGGTTCCGCCGGCGGTTTTGGCGCTCACGGGTGCGCGGGGCGGCCTCGGCGCCGCCGCGGTCGCCGCGACGGGGCTTTCCGCGCTCTTCTGGGTGGTGATCAGTCTCGGAATGCGGATCCCGATGTGGTACGGCCTGCTCTATCCGCTGGGCGCGCTCACCGCGCTCGGCATCGGAGCTCGCTCGGCGTGGCGAGGAGGGCGCAGGGTGGAATGGAGAGGTCGAGTGTATGCCCCGTCGGGCGTCAGTGCCGGTCCACGTGGACGTCCTGCGTCGGAATGGACCCACCCAGCACGCGGCCGTCGGGATCCACCTTGAGTCGGAACTCGACGTCGCCGATGGCCAGAGCAAGCGAGTCAGTCCCCACCGGGGTGAGCGTCCCACTCACCGTCTGACCGCCGGCCATGTTGAAGAACGGGACCTGCTTTCGGCCGCCGGCCCGGGAGCGCCGCACCGCCTGCTCCAGCAGCGCGAAGGACATGTTGAGGTAGGGAATCGCGCCCGGCTGGGTACCCAGGACTTGCGTCGAGATCGCCTGTCCGATCACCGCATCCACCGCCGCGCTGTCCTCCCTGAAGATCACGCGGGCCCGCTGCAGCAGTCTCGCCTTGATCCGTCCGCTGTCCGCATCCTCGCGCACGGCGATGTCGATCATCGGTACGGAGGCGTCCGGCGCTATCACGGCGGTGTAGTGGTGGAAGGTGTGCTTGAAGTTGTTGAGGGCGAGGGTGCCCTGGATGGAAGTCTCCCCGCGGGAGAACGTCTCGGTGGCGACAGTGTCCCCAGCGTGACGCACCACGAAGGTGCCGCTGTCCGTTGCCGTTTGGGCGGCGAGTGCAGGCGCACTCAGCAGCAGGAGCGTAACGAGACGGGTGGATCGGTACACGTATGCCATTGCGATAGAAAGGGATTGAAGGTCAGTCGGGCGCCACGGCGCGGGAGGATGGTAGCCCGCAGGTTCGGCTGACGCAAATCGGTACCTCCGCGCGGGGGATGGGTTCCGCAAGGGCTGAGCCCGACCGGTAGGGTAGGTGCCAAGCCCACCCCGGAGCCCCTGTGGACCTGGCGGAGACGCTGCACGGTGTCCGCTCGCTCGAAGACCTTCCGGCCCTTGCCGCGGCCCTGGGCAACGAGCCGCTGTGGGATCCGGTGCCGGGCCCGGGGGAGTCCACGGTCGTGGTGGGTTGCCGCGGAGCCTTTGCCTGGTATGCGCTCGCGGGCCCTCGCGCGGAAGCGGCCGCCCGGGCGTTCGCAGGGCGAATGGCCGCGCGAGGGCGGATCTGCGGCGCGCTCGGTCTCGACCCCGGCCTGCGCCGGCTCACCGTCACCATCTCGCTCAGCGGCGCGCCGCGGCTGGTGCTCGACCTCGATCACCCTGGGGACGCCGCCCTCGCGAAGCTGCGCCGGTTGGCTCTCTCGCCCCATTGCGGGGCGGCCGGCTTCGCGGCGCACGCCGTGGAGGTACTGGGCGGCGAAAGCGTGGGTCTCCGCTTCTTCCGCCAGTTTCGACACACGCTCGAACAGATGGCGGCAGGCCTGCCCGGTCCTCTCACCGCCGAAGACCGGCACGCCCTCGCCCTGCTCCAGCTCACCCGCATCCTCTTCCTCTACTTCGTACAGGCCAGGGGATGGCTGGCCGGCAACACCCGATTCCTCGCCGACGCGGTGGACGGTTGTCTCGCCCGGAGGCGAAAGGTTCACCGCGACCTGTTGCGACCTCTCTTCTTCGGCACGCTCAATCGGCCGGCGGCGGAGCGCAGTCGGGGCGCGCGGGCGCTGGGATCCATCCCCTTCCTGAACGGCGGCCTCTTCGAGCCCCATCCGCTCGAGCGGCGTCTCCGCCGGGACATCCCCAACGAGCTCTGGAGAGACGCGTTCGACGGGCTGTTCGAGCGCTTCCACTTCACGCTCGAGGCCGACGAGCATGCCGGCGTCGCCCCCGACATGCTGGGACGGGTGTTCGAGGGGGTGATGGCGCCGGACGAGCGCCGGGCGTCGGGCACCTACTACACGCCGGCTGCGCTGGTGCGGGAGTTGCTGGACCAGGCCCTCGTCCCACTGGTGGCCGACCGGCTCGGCTGCCCCGAGTCCGAGGCAGAGCGCCGGTTGACGGACGGCGAAAGCTCAGCCTGGCGACTGGTGCGGGCGCTCAAGGTGCTGGACCCGGCGGTCGGCTCGGGTGCGTTCCTGCTCGGGGCGCTCGAGCGACTCACCCCACCGCTGCCAGACGCACGTCATGGCGCCGCCCTCCGCCGCCAGGTGCTCCGGCGCAATCTCTTCGGCGTGGACCTCAACGGCGCAGCGGTCCGGCTCACCGAGCTCCGGCTCTGGCTCGCTGTCGTCGCCGCCGATCCCAGCGATCGTCCGGAGCAGGTGCAACCGCTTCCCAACCTCGACTGCCTCATCCGCCAGGGCGACAGCCTCTTCGATCCCACCGGCTCCGCGCTGCCGGCCCGAGCTCGCGGCGCACCTACCGCGGAGCTTGCCGCGCTGAGGAGACGGACCGTGGTCGCCACCGGAGCGGCCAAGCGCGCCGCGCTGCGGGAGCTCATCCAGCTCGAGGCGCGAATCGCGGAGATGACGCTCGCGCAGGCCGACGCCTCGGCGCAGTCATCCATCGCCGAATGCCTGGAGGAGGCGCGATCACCGGATCTGTTCGGCCGACGGCGAGGCCTGGATCGCTCGGGACTGGCGCGGCTCGCCGAGCTGCGGCGCGAGCTACGGCAGGTGCGTGCCCTCCGCCGGGCCCTCGCACGGGAGCGGCAGGTGCCCTGGTTCGACTACCGGGTTCAGTTCGCGGACGTCTTCGCGGCCGGCGGATTTGATCTCGTGGTAGGGAATCCTCCTTGGCTTCGGGCGGAGGAGCTGCGGCCGGAGCTGCGGCACCGGCTGGCGGGCCGCTATCGCTGGTGGCGCCCCGGAGGGAAGGGGTACGCCAACCGACCGGACCTGGCGGTCGCCTTTCTCGAGCGCTCTCTCGAGCTCACCAGGCCTGGCGGAATGGTGGCGATGCTTGTCCCCGCAAAGGTCGCCACGGCGGGGTACGGCGCCGCCATGCGCCATGCCCTGGCCGCGAGCACCACCCTCGTCGCGGTCGCCGACCTCACAACCGATCCCCGCGCCACCTTCGAAGCCACCGTGTATCCGCTCGCGCTGGTAATCCGCAACTCCAGTGCACTTCCCCGACACCGGGTCCGGATCGCACTCCGGAAGGGTTCGACTGTGACGCAGGCGAGCCTTCGCGGCGGTGGGCCCTGGGTGCTGCGGCGCGAGCCGCTCCGTGCCGCACTCTCCGAGCTGCGCGGGCAACATCCGACGCTCGACTCGGTCGCGCCCTGTCACCTCGGACTCAAGACCGGCGCCAACCGCTTGTTCCTGAACCCTCCGGAAGTGGAGCCGGAGGTGCTGCGCTGGGCCGTCCGGGGACGTGACCTCGCCCCGTTCTCGGTTCGCAGACGCACGCGCTTCCTCTGGACACACGGCAGAGACGGGTCACCCCTGCCCCGCCTCCCACCGCTCGCCGCGGCCCACCTGGCGCCACACCTGAGTGCCCTGCGCACACGCGCCGACTATGCCGGTGGTCCGCCGTGGACCTTGTTCCGGGCGCAGGCCGCCACCGCACCCCACCGAGTCGTCTGGGCCGATCTCGCCCGCGCCCTGCGGGCCGTCTCCCTCAGCGCCATGCCGGAGACGGTGCCGCTCAACAGCTGTTACGTGGCGCTGGCGAGAACCGACCCGGAGGCGGAGCGCCTGGCGGCCTGGCTCAACAGCAGCTGGCTCCGGGCCGCGGCCCGGGCGGGTGCGGTCCCCGCCGCAGGCGGCTGCTCTCGCTACACCGCGGCCACCGTCGGCGCCCTGCCGCTGCCTGAGACCGCACTCACGGATCCCGATCTTTCCACCATTGCACGTCTCGCCGCGGACGGCAACGCCGTGCAACCGGACCTCGATGACGTCGCTGCCCGACACCTCTCACTCGCCGAGACCCATCGCCGCACACTTCTCGCTTCCTTGGCAGGGTGTGCCGAGGGTCGTGGCTGAAGCGCTGGCACCGGTTCCGGATCCCATCGTCACGGCGCTCCGCCCCGGCGAGTGGCGGAGCGGGGCCGAAGTGGCCCGGGCCATGGCCCGCAGATTGGCGCCGGACGAAGACGAGGACGCCGCGCCCTGGTGGCTGCGCCCCGAGCAGGAGCGAAGCTTTCGGCGCGCGCTGCATGCAATCCGGCGCCACGGCGGCGCCATGCTCGCCGACCCGGTGGGAAGCGGCAAGACGTACGTGGCGCTGGCGGTGGCTTCGGTGCTGGAGCCTCAGCGGCCCGCCGTGTGTCTCGTCCCCGCAACCCTCCTCGCGCAGTGGAGAGCCACCGCGGACTCCCTCGGCCTCACGATCGGGGTTGCCTCGCACGAAGCGGCGAGCCGGGGCAGGCTTCCGGCCTCCAGGCCGGGTGTGGTGATCGTGGACGAGGCGCACCATTTCCGGAACCCTGCCACCTGGCGCTACCGACACACTGCTCCCTGGCTCGTCGGCCGGCGAGTGCTGCTGGTGACGGCGACGCCGGTAGTCAATCGCCTCTCCGATCTTCTCCACCAGCTTCTGCTAGGCGTTCGCGACGACGCGCTGGCGGCGGAGGGCGTGGTCTCGCTGCGGGCGCTGCTCGGTAGGGGCCAGGCGTCGCCCGCGCTTGGGGAGCTGGTCATCGAATCGGCGCCTTCCGAGGGTCACCGGCCGGCGCGAAAATGCGTGGGTAGCCGCCCCGATCCTGCCGAATCGAGCGCCGCCGAGGCGTCTTTCGCCTCGCTCGACCGGCTCCGGCTCTCCCGGCTGCCGGGAACCGAAGCGCTGGTGCGAACGGTGCTGCGGCGTGCGGCGGCCTCCAGTCCGGCCGCGCTCTCCGCCGCTCTGCGGCGGTACCGCAACCTGCTGCTGCACGCCCGGGACGCCGCGAGTGCTGGGCGACCGCTGGATCGAGCGGCTATCCGGCGCTTCGCGGGCGAGCTGGAGGATCAGCTGGTGTGGTGGGAGCTGATGCCTGCCAGCGACGATTCCAACGATCTCTCCCTGGAGGATCTCGATGTCATCGGCGAGGTGTTGCGCGAGTCGGCGCGCGCCGAGGAGAGACCGGACGGCAAGGTCGAGCGCCTGCGGAGGCTGCTAGCGGATGGCAAGCCTACCCTGGTCTTCACCTCGCGGCGGGAGACGGTACGGTACCTCCGCGACCGGCTGGCGCCGCCCCCACTCGCCTGGTGTACGGGCGTCCGGGCAGGACTAGGCGCGTGTCCGCTGCCGCGTGCGACCGTGCTGGGATGGTTTCGCGAAGCGGGCCGACCGGCGGAGGGCCTGCCGGTGCGTCACCTGATCGCCACCGATGTCGCCGCCGAGGGCCTGGATCTCCAACGGGCCGCGAGGGTGGTCCACTACGACCTCCCGTGGACGCCGATGCGGCTGGAGCAGCGAGAGGGCCGGGCTGTCCGGCTGGGCTCGCCGAATGCCACCGTGGAGGTGGTGACGTTCAGCCCGCCGACGGCCGTGGATCGCGCGCTGCGGATGAGCCGAGCACTCGCGTTGAAGGCACGACTCCCCTCGTTGGCGGGGCTCGGCTCGGCGGGCCGCGGCCTCTGGAGATGGCGTTCCGAGCTCGCGGAGATGTACGTTGGCGGCGCGGCGAGCCCCGGCGTCGCCGTGGTCCCGAGCGGGCCTGCCGGTGTCCTTGCCCTGTTCGAGCTCTACGTACTCCGCCCCAGCGGCGCCGAGCGGCTGTCGGCGACACTGGTCTGGGTGGGTCAGGATGGCGGGTGGACGGAGGAGGAGTCGGTAGTGGCAGCGAGGCTCGCCGTCGCCACGGAGTCGCTACCGGCAGGCGCAAGGGAACCGGAGCGGCTCAAGGCGGCGCTGGAGCTGCTCGCGATGCCGATCCGCTCCAAGCTCGTCGCGGCGCGGGGAAGTCGCTGGTCGCCACCCGCTGCCGACCCGGTCGCCCATCAGCTCTCGTCGAGGCTGCACGGCGCGGTGCGGCAGGCGGCGCGAAGGCGGGACCTCCAGGCGATGGCCGGTCTCGAGAGAGCACTCGCGTTCGTGGGACGGGGACACACGGCGGGGGAGAGGCTCGAGCTGGAGCGGCTTGCCGGTCTGCCGGATGGAAGGTTCGAGCGCGCAGCGGCTCGGTTGCCGGTCGCACCAGGTCGTTGGAGCACGATCGAGCCACGGCTTGTCGGCATGCTGCTCTTCGTTCCGCCTTGACCGGCCGCTGTAGATTGCTGCCATGTCAGCCATCCGCACCGTGCTCTTCGACCTCGACGGCACCCTCATCGATTCGGTCCGCCTGATCCTGGACAGCTACCATCACACCCTTGCCACTCACGGACTGCCGCCACGCACCGACGAGGAGTGGCTCGCCGGTGTGGGGACTCCGCTCACGGCCCAGTTCGCCGCCTGGCGGGACGACCCTGAGACGCTGAAGGCGCTGATCGCCACCTATCGCGAGTACAACCTCACCCACCACGACCGGATGGTGACGGTGTATCCCGGGGTGGTGGACGTGGTATGCGCGCTCAAGGAGGACGGGATCTCGACCGGACTGGTGACGAGCAAGAACCGCGCGGGGGCGGTTCGCGGTCTCACCCTGGCGCAGCTCGAGGCGATGATGGACGTGCTGGTGTGCGCGGACGAGGTGGAGAACCCCAAACCCCACCCCGAGCCGGTGGAGAAAGCCGTGCGCCTCCTGAGCGCCGATCCGCAAGCCACGGTCTACGTTGGCGACAGCGTTCACGACATGCTCGCCGGCCGCGCCGCGGGCGTGCGAACGGCGGCGGCGTTGTGGGGCCCGTTCGGCCGGAGCCATCTCGAGGGGGCGCAGCCGGATTACTGGCTGGAACGGCCGGAAGAGCTGCTGACGCTGGTCCGCGAGAGCTAGATGTCACCCTGAGCGCAGCGAAGGGGGCCATGCAGGCATGGTCCCCTTCATTTCGTTCAGGGTGACACTGCTTCCGAAGCCCTACTCGTCCAGGATCTCCCGCAGCCTCCGCATCAGCTGCTCCACCGTGAACGGCTTCTCCACGAAGCCGGTGTTCGGCGGCATGACGCCGCCCGCGGCGATCGCCTTCTCGGTGTAGCCCGACATGAACAGCACCTTGAGCCCCGGCCGGTGGGCGCGCAGCCGCTCCGCGAGCTCCTTGCCACCCATCTCGGGCATCACCAGGTCGGTTACCACCAGGTCGATCTGACGCCCGGTCTCCTCGACGATCCTCAGGGCATCGCCCCCATGCCTCGCCTCCAGCACGGTGTAGCCCTGCCGCTCGAGCAGGCGGCGCGCCGAGCTGCGCACGGCGGCCTCGTCTTCGACCAGCAGGAGGGTCTCCGTGCCCCCGGGCAGTCGGCGTCGATCCACCTTCGAGCCCGTGGCCGGCTCACCTCCGAGGTGCCGCGGCAGGAGCACGGTGAAGGTCGCGCCTTCGCCCGGCGCGCTCTCCACGGTGACATGTCCGCCGCTCTGCTGCACGATCCCGTATACGGTCGAGAGTCCCAGACCGGTGCCCTTGCCCGGCTCCTTGGTCGTGAAGAACGGCTCGAAGATGCGGGCGTGATGGGCCGGGTCGATGCCCACGCCGGTGTCACGCACCAGGAGTGAGACGTAGGTGCCGGGCCGCACGCCGTTGGCGCGCATCAGCGAATCCGCCTTCAGCTCCAGGTTGCTGGTGGCGACCAGGATCCGACCGCCCCGCGGCATGGCGTCGCGAGCGTTCACCACCAGGTTCACCAGGACCTGCTCGATCTGGCCCGGGTCGGCGAGCACATGCCACAGCGCGGGCTCGCTCCGGATCTCGAGCACGATGTCGGCGCCGATGAGCCGGCGGAGCATGCCCTCGGTGCTCTCGACCACCGCGTTGAGCGACAAGACCTTGGGCTGGAGCACCTGGCGGCGGCTGAAGGCCAGCAGCTGCCGGGTGAGCCCGGCCGCGCGCTGGCCGGCCTGGCGGATCTGCTCGATGTCCCCCCGGATGGGATCGCCCTGCCGGATCTCCTCCAGCAGCAGCTCGCAGTAGCTCAGGATCGCCGTGAGCAGGTTGTTGAAGTCGTGGGCGATCCCGCCGGCGAGCTGCCCCACGGCCTCCATCTTCTGCGCCTGGCGCAGCTGCTCCTCACTCCGCTGCAGCGCCTCCTCCGCCGCGCGCTGCTCGGTCACGTCCTGATTCAAGACAATCGCCCCCTCGATGCTGCCGCCCGCGCCCATAATCGGCACCGCGGAGTTGAGGATGAGGTGCTCCGAGCCGTCGAACCCCCGGATCAGGATCAGCTCGTTGAGCGAGACCTCGCCGTGGCGCACCGCCCGAGCCCCCGCCCATTCGTCCGGCCGGATCTCCCGTCCGCTATCCAGCCACCAGCCCTTGAACTGGTCGAACCCGTCGATCCCGACGTAGCGCACGCCGCCCCACAGCTGCTGGCCGGCGGCGTTGCCGTAGATGATGCGCCCGCTGGGACCCAGGACCCACACGCCGACCGGCAGAGTCTCCAGTACCTGCTGGAGCAGCCGGGTGGATTGCGCCACCGCCTCGACGTTCCGGGAGCGCTCGATGGCGATCCCCGCCAGATGGCTGGCGATCCCCATGGTCCGGAGCTCCTCCGCAGAGGGCTCCCTGGTCTCGCGGTAGTAGTTCGCGAACGTCCCGAGGACGGCCCCCGAGGTGGAGAGCACCGGGATCGACCAGCAGGCGCGGAGCCCGCCCGCCAGGACGACGTCGCGGCCGGGATGGTCCCAGAGCGGATCGGTCGCGATGTCCCGGACGATCACCGGCGTCCCCCGGTACGCCGCCGTGCCGCAGCTCCCGTGCGCCGGTCCCACCGGCACCTGTCGCACGCCGATCGCGACCTCCCGCGGCAGGGAGGGAGCCGCCGCCAGCCAGAGCTGCTCGCCGCCCTGCTCCAAGGTCATCAGCGAGACCGTGCCGTCACCGTGCTCCTCCGCGAACCGCACGATGGCCTCCAGCACGCTGCCCAGCTCCTCACCGGTGGCGATCCGCTCGAGCAGCCGGCTCTGGCCCGCCGCCAACGATTCGGCTCGCCGGCGTTCCGCTATGTCGGCCCGAAGCTCCGCCTCGACCTCCCGCTCGCGGCTCACGTCGGCCAGCGCACCGACCACCCGGACCGGCTCGCCCGACCGGTCGGTCACCACGTGGCCGCGGGCCGTGACCCGAGCGTAGGTGCCGTCGCCCCGGCGGAACCGATATTCCTGATTCCAGGTGCGCTCCCCGCGGTCCAGCGCGCCCCTGATGCCGCCCACCACTCGCTCGCGGTCTTCCGCGTGGATGTGCTCGTACCACCAGTCGGCGGTGGTGACCGAGCCCGCGGGGGAATGGCCGAGCAGGCTCTCCAGGGCCTCGCCCCAAACGACGCGATTGCTGACCAGATTCCAGTCCCAGGCGACGTGCCGGGTGGACTGCACCACCAGCCGGTAGCGCTCCTCGCTCTCGCGGAGCTCGGCCTCGACTCGCTTGCGGTCGCCGATGTCCTGGACGGCGTAGACCAGATGGCGCGGCCGGCCCGCGGCGTCCGACACCAGGGTGACCGTGACGAGCCCCCATACCGCCTCGCCGGTCCGCGGGACACACCGGTGCTCCGAGGTATAGCTGGGGCATTCGCCGGCGAGCAGCAGCCGCAGTGCCTCGCGCTGCACCGGGCGGTCGTCCGGGTGGACTATGCCTTCCGCCAGCGCGCCGAGCAGCTCGTCCTCCCGGTACCCGAGCAGCTCGGCGAGGGCCCGGTTGACCCTGACCCAGCGCCCTTCCGGGGAGGCGACGCCCATCGGGATCCCGGTATCCTCGAAAACCTCGGGCGGGTGGGGACCGCCGTTCCCTCCCGGCGCGGCCCCCGGGTCTCGCGACTCCCGCAACCGGAGCTCGATCTCGGAAGCGGCACAGGCGGCCAGGTCGCGCAGCAGGGTCAGGTCCCGCTCCGACCAGAGCCGCGGCATCCCGTCCACAACGCTGAACGAGCCCACCAGCCCGCCGTCCCGGGTAACCAGGGGTACGCCGGCGTAGGCGATCCAGCCGAACTCCCGCACCGCAGGATTGGCGCGGAGCAGCGGGTGGCGCCGGGCGTCTTCCACGATCAGTGGCTCGCCCGAGATCGCCACCTGGCGGCAGAACGAGTGGCTGAGCGGGGCGCTCCGGCGACTCGCCCAGGGCTCGGGCAACCCCATGGCGCTCTTGAAGAACTGGCGATCGTCGGTGACGAGGGTGATAAGGGAAACCGGGGCCCCGAGGAGCCGGGCCGCCATCCGGGTGAGACGGTCGAAAGCCTCCTCGCGCGGGGTGTCGAGGAGGGCTGTCCGGGCGACGGCGGCGAGCCGGGCGCTGGCGGCGGTGGGCGATGCCATAGGGGCCACACAACTTAGTGAGGAAATCGGAACGCTGATAGCTCGGCGGCTGGGCCGGTGCTATCTTCCCGACCGTTTGCTTCCGTTACCAGGATGTGACACATGCGGCTCCTGCCTCGCGACGAGAAATTCTTCGACTTCTTCAGCGCCGTCGCCACCTTCACGGTCGAGGCGGCGAATCTCCTCCAGGAGTTGCTCCGGGCCGACGCCCAGCGGCGGACCGCGATCGTGGATCAGATCAAGCGGCTGGAGCACCAAGCGGACCAGGTGACCCACGACGTGGTGACCCGCCTCGACCGCGTGTTCATCACCCCGCTCGACCGGGAGGACATCCACCTCCTGGCCTCCCGGCTGGACGACGTCATCGATCTGATCGACGGCACCGCCCGGCGGCTGCTGATGTTCCACGCCGGCAAGTCCCCGGAGGGGGCGGTGCTCATCTCCGATGTGATCGGCAAGGCGGTGGCCCAGTTGCAGGAGGGGGTCCGGGCGCTGGAGAAGAACAGGGGCGGCACGGTACTGGCCGCGTGCGTGCAGGTGAAGCGGATGGAGGAGGAGGGCGACTCGCTCTACCACGAATGGCTCGGCCGGCTGTTCGAGGGCCAGCCTGATCCCCTCGACGTGATCAAGTGGAAGGAGCTCTACGACAACCTGGAGAAGACGCTCGACACCATCGAGGATGCCGCCAACGTGCTGGAGTCCATCTCCATCAAGCACGCCTGAGCATGGACGGCACCGTTGTCTACGTCCTGGTGATCGTCTTCATCGCGCTCACCTTCGACTTCATCAACGGCTTTCACGACAGTGCCAACTCGATCGCGACCGTGGTGTCCACCCGGGTGCTCACGCCCGGCGTGGCGGTGTTCTGGGCGGCCTTCTTCAACTTCATCGCGGCGTTCATCGTCGGCACCGCTGTAGCCAAGACCATCGGCAAGGGGCTGATCGACGTCGCCGTGGTGGATCCCGGCGTCATCCTCGGCGGGCTGATCGGCGCGATCGTGTGGGATCTGATCACCTGGTGGGGCGGCCTCCCCAGCTCCTCCTCCCACGCGCTGCTCGGCGGCTATGCCGGCGCGGCGATCGCCAAGGCCGGCTTCGGCGCCCTCATCCCGGGCGGGTGGACCCTGCCGCTCCTGTTCATCCTGATCTCACCGCTCCTGGGCATGACGGTCTCCCTCCTCCTCACGGTGGGCCTGTCCTGGGGCCTCCGCAACGCACCGCCGGGCCCACTCGATCGGATCTTTCGACGGCTCCAACTGATCTCGGCCGCGCTCTACTCCCTGTCACATGGCGCCAACGACGCCCAGAAGACGATGGGCATCATCGTGAGCCTGCTGGTGGCCACCCAGGCGCACTTCGTGGGCGCGACCGGGCTGTTGAGCCACTTCCACCTTTCCACGGCCGACCATGTGCCCCTCTGGATCGTGCTCTCCGCCCACATGGCCATCGCGCTTGGCACCGCGATGGGCGGCTGGCGCATCGTGAAAACCATGGGCTCGCGCATCACCAAGCTGCGCCCGTTCGGCGGATTCTGCGCCGAGACCGGCGGCGGGATCGCCATCATGATCGCGACCCACCTGGGCGTGCCGGTCAGCACCACGCACACCATCACCGGTGCGATCGTGGGCGTGGGCGCGGCCCAGCGGGTGTCGGCGGTGCGATGGGGAGTTGCGGGGAGAATCGTCTGGGCCTGGATCCTGACAATCCCGATGAGTGCGGCGATCGCGGCGGTGACGTACCTGGCGGTGCGTCAGCTCTGACACCGCTGTCATCCCGAGCAAAGCGAGGGATCCTGCTCGCCCTGGCAGGATCCCTCGCGTTGCTCGGGCTGACAACGTCGTCTACGCCGCCCGGGTGAACCGCTTCCCTTCAACCGCCTCGGCATAGTCCGCCAGCAGCCGCTCGTACACCTGGTTCCAGTCGCGTTCCCTCGCGGTCCGGAGCGCGCCGACCGACAGATGGCGCCGGAGCGCGGCGTCGGTCAGCAGCCTCGCCAATCCCTCCTCGATCGCCTTGACGCTGTCGGGCGCGACCAGCCAGGCGTTGTCGCCATGCTCGGAGAACTCCAGGACACCACCCGACGCCGCGACCAGGGGCGGCAGGCCCGACCCCATCGCCTCGAGCAGCGAGTTCCCGAACGTCTCCGTGGGCGAGGGAAATGTGAACACGTCCGCCGAGGCGTAGGCGGCCGAGAGATCGCGCCCCTGGAGCAAGCCGGGCACGTGCACGCCGGCGATCTCGCGGCGGCGAATCTCCTCCTCGAGGGGACCCCTCCCCACCAGGACGAGCTGGGCCGAACCGCGCACCGGCGCCAGCCGCTCCCAGGCGCGGAGCAGCAGCTCGAGGTTCTTCTCCCGCGCGATGCGGCCGATGTAGGTGATCAGGAGGTCGCCGGGCCCGACGCCGAAGCGCGCCCGGTATTCCTGGCTCCGGAAGCGGGGGTGGAACCACTCGGGGTCCACCCCGCGGCTCCAGAGCCCGGTGTGCAGGACGCCGCGGCTGTGCAGGTGCTGCTCGTAGATCCGCGACGGGCAGAGGACCTTGTGGGCCTGGCCGTAGAACCAGCGGAGATAGTGCCAGCCGGCGCGGATCGCCCAGGGGACGCCGTAGCGCTGCGCGTAGCGCTCGTAGTCGGTATGGGCCGAGGCGATCAGCGGTAACCCGAGCTGCTTGGCGGCCTTCACCCCCGCGATCCCGAGCGAGAACTCCGTGACGACATGAACAACGTCCGGGCGGAACCGCGCCAGGTCGTCCACGACGTCGCGCATCCGTGGGAAGGCCCACTGGACGTCGGGATAGAGGAAAAAAGGGACGCTGGGCGATCGATGCACCTCGGGTCGGTCGGGCTGACCGGCGGACAGACCATAGCTCGCCGAGTACACCCGCACCTGGTGACCCAGCGCCTGGAGCGCCTCGGTGAGGCGCAGTAGGGTCACGCCGACCCCGCTCACCATCGGCCAATAGACTTCGGAGAAGAGGGCTACGCGCACGTTCTGTAAGATCCCTTCACCGGGTCACCTTCGCGCTTGCACCAGGTCACGATCGCGGCCAGCCGTCGCAGGGCGGACCCCGTCCTGTACCGTATTTCCAACCGCCGTCCCGTACAAGGGTGACCCCCATCCGGGAGCGCGTGAAACGGCCATCACGCAGACCCGGCGGCGACGGAGATAGATTGGACCCATGCGCGTCCGCGAACCGTTCAACGCCGGCTCCCACTTCGTCGGGTTCCTCCTCGCGGCGCTGGGCACCTGGTATCTGCTGCAGCTGGCGAGCGGCCGGGCCCAGCTCCTCGCCTTCGGCGTCTACGGCGCGACACTGCTCCTGCTGTACGGCGCCAGCACCTGCTATCACGGCCTGCCTCTCGGCGCCATCGGGCTGCGCCGCCTCCGGACCCTGGACCACATCGCGATCTACTTCCTGATCGCCGGGACCTATACGCCGGTCGCCGCGATCACCTTGCGCGAGTCCGGGGGCCCCGCCCTCCTGGCCGCGAGCTGGACCATCGCCGCCGCGGGGATCCCGTTCAAGATCCGCTGGCTGGACGCCCCGGTCTGGATATCGACGGGCACCTACCTCGGCATGGGGTACCTGGCGCTGGTGGCGGTGGTCCCGCTGGCGAGGGAGGTCGGACCGGGAATGGGGTGGCTGGTCGCCGGTGGTATCGCGTACACGGTGGGCGCGGTCATCTACGCAGTGGAACGGCCGAATCCGCTGCCCGGTCGGTTCGGACACCACGGGCTCTGGCATCTGCTGGTGCTGGCCGGCAGCGCCTGCCATTTCACGTTCATCGTTCTGCACGTCGCTTCAATCTGACACCCGATCGGTCAGGAGCATGACGGCATTCGACATTCGTGGGCCGTATGTGCCCGGGCAGGACCGCGTCCTCACACCGGACTCGCTCGGCTTCCTGGAGCCGCTCATCGGGCGGTTCGCCCCCCTGCGCGATCAGCTCCTCGCCCGCCGGCGCGAGGTGCAGCGCCGCCTCCGCGAAGGCGACCTGCCCGATTTTTCGCCGGAGACCGCGTGGGTCCGCGAGTCCGACTGGACGGTCGCGCCCTCCGCGCCCGACCTGACCGACCGCAGGGTGGAGATCACCGGGCCGGTGGAGCGCAAGATGATGATCAACGCGCTCAACTCCGGTGCGCGGGTCTTCATGGCGGACTTCGAGGACGCGCTCTCGCCGCCGTGGACCAACGTCATCACCGGGCAGCTCAACTGCATGGACGCCGTCCGGCGCACGCTCGAGTTCGTGAGCCCCGAAGGGAAGCGTTACGCCCTGGGCGAGCGTCTGGCCACGCTGGTCGTGCGGCCACGGGGGTGGCACCTGGAAGAGAAGCACATCCTGCTTGGCGGCCGCCCGGTGCCGGCGAGCCTGGTGGACTTCGGCCTCTACTTCTTCCACAACGCGCGCGAGCTGCTGGCCCGCGGGAGCGGGCCGTATTTCTATCTGCCCAAGCTGGAGAGCCATCTCGAGGCGCGGCTGTGGAACGACGTGTTCAACGCCGCCCAGGACGCGCTGGCCCTGCCCCGGGGCACCATTCGCGCCACGGTCCTGATCGAGACGATCCTGGCAGCCTTCGAGATGGACGAGATCCTGTACGAGCTGCGGGACCACGCGGCCGGGCTCAACGCGGGCCGGTGGGACTACCTGTTCAGCGTCATCAAGAATTTCCGCGACCGCCCCGAGTTCGTTCTTCCCGACCGGGCGCAGCTTACCATGTCCGTGCCGTTCATGCGGGCCTACACCGAGCTGCTGGTGAGCACCTGCCACCGCCGCCACGCCCACGCGATCGGCGGCATGGCCGCGTTCATCCCCAGCCGCCGCGACGCCGAGGTCAATGCGACCGCCTTCGCGAAGGTCCGCGAGGACAAGGGACGGGAGGCGGACGCCGGCTACGACGGCGCATGGGTGGCGCATCCCGATCTGGTGCCCGTCGTGCAGGAAGTGTTCGACCGTACCCTCGGCGAGCGCTCGCACCAGAAGGAGCGACGCCGCGACGAGGTGCGGGTCGGGCGCCGCGAGCTGCTCGACGTCGGCGTGCCGGGTGCGCGGATCACCGCCGCGGGCTTGCTGAGCGACGTGTCGGTCGCGCTTCAGTACCTCGAGGCCTGGCTCCGCGGCTCGGGCGCCGTCGCGATCAACAACATGATGGAGGACACGGCGACCGCCGAGATCGCGCGAACGCAGCTGTGGCAGTGGGTGCGGCACGGCGTCCGGACCGAGGACGGGCAGCCCGTGACCCTGGAGCGCGTGCGGACGCTATTGGAGGAGGAAAGGCGCCGGCTGGAGTCGGGCGCAGGACCGGAGCACCGGCTGGCCGAAGCCGCTGCCTTGCTCGACGCGCTGGTGAGCGCACGGGAGCTCCCGGAATTCCTCACGCTCGGGGCCTATGAGAAGCTGGAGTGAGTCCGGCAACGG
>JBKPGZ010000328.1:0-8616 GCA_046729675.1 Gemmatimonadota bacterium
GTGGGGGTGGGTGTACCCCCGATGGCGGTGGGGGGTTTGTTTTATATTGCCGTAATCCGGTGCGCTGGGTGGTATCTTGCCCGGGGACTGCATGAACGCCGGCCAGATCCCTCGCTGCGCTCGGGATGACACACTGAGAAAGGAGCACGAGTGCGCCGCAGACCCGTCATCGGCATCCCGACCCAGACGCTACACTCCATCGAGGGCATCCCCGAGGTGTTGCCGGAGTCGTGGGTCATGAACCAGCGCTACTCCCGCGTCGTCGCGACGGCGGGCGGGCTGCCGATGATGATTCCGCTCCTGGAGGAGGAGGACATCCTCCGCGCCATCTACGACCGGTTCGATGGCGTGCTCATCCCGGGCGGAGTGGACCTCGACCCAACCACCTACGGCGAGGCGCCGCTGCCCACCTGCGGCCGGCTGGACCCCGCGCGGGACCGGGTCGAGCTCGCCTTCGCCCGCTGGGCCATCGAGGAAGGCAAGCCGCTCTTCGGCCTCTGCCGCGGGCTGCAGATCGTCAACGTGGCGCTCGGCGGGACCCTCTATCAGGACATCGCCGCCCAGCGCAGCGACGCGATCAAGCACGACTACCTCCCCACGGCCGGCTTCTCCCGCGATCACCTGGCGCATCCGGTCACCGTGGCCTCCGGCTCCCGGCTGGACGCCCTGGTGGGCACCGCCCCGCTCCGGGTGAACAGCATGCACCACCAGGCCGTGAAGGAGCTCGCGCCGGGACTCGTCGCCACCGCGGTCGCGCCCGACGGCTTGATCGAGGCCGCCGAGTCCCCCGAGAGCCCGTTCGTCCTCGGCGTCCAGTGGCACCCCGAGTCCCTCACCGAGCGGGATCCCCGCATGCACCGGCTGGTGGCCGGGTTCGTGGAGGCCGCCGCGCGATAGATGGCGGAACAGGTCCTGGAGCAGCACCCCCGCGTTAGACTCACCGCGTTCTCCCACGGCGCCGGCTGCGCCTGCAAGCTCGGCCCGGGCGAGCTGTCCGAGGTCCTCGCTCACTTGCCTCAGGTGTTCGACCCGCGGGTACTGGTGGACGCGGCCACCCGTGACGACGCCGCGATCTTCCGTCTCTCCGATGACCGGGCCCTGGTCGCCACCGTCGACTTCTTTACCCCGATCGTGGACGACCCCGGCCACTGGGGCGCCATCGCGGCCGCCAACGCGCTGAGCGACGTCTACGCGATGGGTGGAACGCCCCTCTTCGCGCTCAATCTCGTGGGCTGGCCCCGGGGCAAGCTCCCCTTCGAGCTGCTGGGCGAGGTGCTGGCTGGGGCCTCGGGCGTCGTCGCCGAGGCCGGCTGCCCGATGGTAGGGGGGCATTCGATCGATTCGCTGGAGCCGATCTTCGGCATGGTCGTCCTGGGCGACGTCCATCCCGATCGTATGCTCACCAATGCAGGCGCCTGTGCCGGCGACGTGCTGGTGCTGACCAAGCCGCTCGGCACCGGGATCCTGACCACCGCGCTCAAGCGTGACGCCCTGATCGAGAGCGGGATCCGCGACGCGGTGCACTCGATGACCACGCTGAACGCGGGGGCGGCGCGGGCCGCACTCCGGATCGGTGTCAGCGCCGCCACCGACGTTACGGGCTTCGGACTGCTGCGGCACCTGGGGAACATGCTGGCGGCCAGTCGGATCGCGGCGGAGCTGGCGTTCGAGGCGCTGCCGGTGCTGCCCCACGCCTTGAGCCTCGCGGCGCGGGGCGTGGTACCGGGCGGCACGCAGCGCAACCTGGAGGCCGCCGGCGACGTCGACTGGGCGGAGGACCTGGCCCCGCACGAGCGGCTCCTCTGTGTCGATGCCCAGACCTCCGGCGGGCTCCTGCTCGCCGTCCCGCGGGAGAACGAGACGGCACTGCTCGAGGCGCTCCGCGAGGCCCGGACGCCCGCCGCGGCGGTGATCGGCCGGCTCGTCGCCGGCCCCACAGGGCACATCCGCGTCACTCGCCGGCTCTAGCGCCCCGGCATGCCGCTCCGCTGGACCACGCAACGGATGGATCAACTGGAGAACGCGGTGCGCCGCGGCCTGCGCGTCGCGCTCAAGCGGCGGGGGACCGAGTACATCGTGGTCGCCCGGCGCCTCGCGATGGTGGGACGGCAAGAGGCGCTGATCGGGCACCTGCCGATGACCGGTGAGGAGCTGCCGTTCATCCTGGATGACATCGACCACTTCCAGGTGATCGATTGAGCCGGCCCGTCGCCGTGGTGCACCTGGACGAAAGCTGTCTGGGCAACGGTCGGGAGGGGGAGAATCCGGGAGGCGGCGCCGGGCTGATCGAAGTGCGCTCGCGAGGCGGAAGGATCGAGCGGCGCGACTTCTACCTGCACGAGCCGGCCACCACCAACAACCGGATGGCGCTCAAGGGAGCGACCAAAGCGCTCGAGATTCTGGCCGGGAAGGGAACGCGGCTCGAGGTGCTGATGGTCTCCGATTCGCAGTACCTGGTGCGGGGCGTCCGCGAATGGATGGGCGCGTGGCAGGCGCGGGGCTGGACCCGGAAGGGTGGCCCGATCGAGAACCTGGAGCTCTGGAAGGGCCTGTACACCATGCGCACGAAACACGACGTGCAGTGGACCTGGCTCCGGGGTCATGCCCGGCATCCGAAGAACGAGTACGCCGACCGCCTCGCGGTGCGGGCGGCGCGGGAGCAGCAGAGCAGCGAGGGTGCGGTCCCTTCGGGATTCGGCGAGTGGCTGGCGGCCGAGCGGGAGAAGGGACTCTACACCGAGTACGATCCGGACGCCGCGTTCGCCGCGCTCGAGGCGAGAGTGGTCAATGGCGAGGGATTTCCGCTGGTACTCGTCGAGTGATCCCGCGGACGGTTGACACTACCGGGTAACCTTCCGTAACCTGCCATACCGCGACGCTTCCCAAGGGGCGCCAGTGACCGAGGTCGAGAGATTCTTCCGCCGCCTGGTCAGCACCCTGGCCGCGAGCAGTCCCACCCGGCTCCAGGGCCAGCTGCTTCTCGACGACATCACCGGCTCGATCCTGCCCTATCGGACCCACCGGCGGGCCCTCGAGCTCGACACGGTCGAAGACTACGAGGCCGTGCTCCTGCGCCTCTGCGCCGGCGAGGGGGACCTGGTCTGGACCGAGCCGGAGGAGGCCCGCAAACGGTTCGTCGAGGAGAGCCGGAGCAACAATCCCGATCTCACCGCGCTCTATGCCTTCGAGAACGTGTATGTGAGCTTCCGTCCCGAGCCGCTCCTCTGGGCGCTCGCGCCTGACCCCCGCGCCGACTACGCGCCGCCCGCGGCGCCCGAACCCCGTCCCCCGGTGCCGGAGCCTGAGCCGGCGCCTGTTGACGCCGCGCCGGACGAGCCTGTCCTTGTGCTCGGCGCCGCCCGGCCAGAGATCCCGCCCCCTCTCGAGGAGCCGGATGTTGAGGAGGTCGCGGAGACCGTCGAGCCCCCTCGTCCGACGTGCCTGTACTGCGGCGGATCGCTCCCCACCGGCCGTACCGTGAACTTCTGCCCTCACTGCGGGCAGAGTCAGACCCGGATCCTCTGTCCCGAGTGCCGCAGCGAGGTCGAGCCTGGCTGGCGGCACTGCGTCAACTGCGGCGCCGCGGTCGGGGAGGCCTAGCCGGTGACGGCCTGGAGCACTCTCAGCCCCAAGGACGTCCTCTCGGTCATCCTGGGCGGCGGCGCCGGCACCCGGCTCTTCCCCCTCACCAAGGATCGGGCCAAGCCCGCGGTCCCGCTGGGTGGGAAGTATCGGATCGTGGACATCCCGATCAGCAACTGCCTCAACGCCGACCTCCGGCGCATCTGCCTGCTGACCCAGTTCAACAGCAGCTCGCTGCACCGCCACATCCAGGAAAGCTATCGCTTCGACAGCTTCTCCCACGGGTTCGTCGAGATCCTTGCGGCGCAGCAGCGGACCGAGAGCGAGAGCTGGTACCAGGGCACCGCCGACGCCGTGCGCCAGAACCTGGTTCACCTCGGCGATTACCCCCACCGGCTGGTGCTCATCCTGTCGGGGGACCAGCTCTACCGGATGAACTTCCGCGTCATGCTCGAGCGGCATGCGGCGAGCGGCGCCCAGGTGACCGTCGCCACCACCCCGGTCCGGCCTGAGGCCGCGCACGCGTTCGGCATCATGGGCATGGACCCCACCGGAAGGGTGGTCCGCTTCGAGGAGAAACCGCGCGACCCGGAGGTGCAGCGCTCGCTCAGGGTGGACTGGTCGCGGGTCGAAAGCCTGGAGACCCCCGTGGATCCCGACGCGCTCCCCGCCTCGATGGGCATCTACGTCTTCGATCGCGCCGTGCTGGCGGGGGCGCTGCAGGGCCGCGAGGCGGACTTCGGCAAGCACGTCATCCCGCGCATCATCGCGACCCACCGGGTTCACGCCTTCCAGTATCAGGGCTACTGGGAGGATATCGGCACCATCCGCTCCTTCTACGAGGCCAACCTCGACCTCTGCGAGCCGCTGCCCAAGTTCAACTTTTACGACGCCACCGCGCCGATCTTCACCCACGCGCGGTACCTGCCCGGCACCAAGATCATCAAGAGCCGGATCGAGCGCTCCGTGATCGCCGACGGCTGCATCATCAACGACGCGGTGATCGAGCACTCCCTTGTGGGCGTACGGGCCCGGATCGAGGCGGGCGCCACGATCCGCGACTCGCTCGTCATGGGCGCGGATTACTACGAGACCCCCGACCGCACGCCGCGGCCCGGGGCGCCGCCGATGGGGATCGGCCAGGGGGCATGGATCGAGAGCGCCATCGTGGACAAGAACGCCCGGATCGGCGACGCGGTGCGCATCACCCCCGAGGGCAAACCGGCCAACTTCGACGGCCCCAACTTCTATGTGCGCGACGGCATCGTAGTGGTCCCCAAGAACGCCGTCATCATGAGCGGAACCGAGATCTAGCCGTTTCCAGGAAGTGACCTCGGCCGGGGGCGATATATTTCATAAATGCCCCCCGTTCCTCGCCCACTCCCCACCGACGTGGTGCTCCTGTCCGGTGTCCGCACCGGCTTCGGCAGCTTCGGCGGCGCCCTCAAGGACCTGTCCGCCACCGACCTCGGCGCCATCGCCGCGGGCGAGGCGCTGGCGCGCTCCCGCGTACCGGCGGCCGAGGTGGACCACGTCGTCTTCGGCAACGTGCTTCAGACTTCCGCCGACGCCCCCTACCTCGCGCGACACGTCGGCCTCCGGATCGGGCTACCGACCGAGACCCCCGCGGTCACGGTCAACCGGCTTTGCGGATCCGGGTTCGAGGCGGTCGTCCAGGGGGCGCAGCAAATCCTGCTCGGCGAGTCCGAGGTGGTGCTGGCCGGGGGAACGGAGAGCATGAGCCAGGCGCCCCACGTGGTTCGCGGCGCGCGCTGGGGACTTCGTCTCGGTCCGCCTCCGCCTATGGAGGACAGCCTCTGGGAGGCGGTCCGCGATGCGCACTGCGGGCTCTCCATGGCCGAGACGGCGGAGAACCTGGGCCAGCAGTATCGGATCGGCCGCGAGGCGGTGGACTGCTTCGCGGCGCTGAGCCAGGCGCGCGCCCGCGAGGCCTGGGCCCGCGGAGACTACGCCGACGAAGTGGTGCCGATCCCGCTCAAGGACCGGAAGACTCGC
Organism: Gemmatimonadota bacterium; assembly: GCA_046729675.1. Classification (GTDB taxonomy): domain Bacteria; phylum Gemmatimonadota; class Gemmatimonadetes; order Gemmatimonadales; family GWC2-71-9; genus CAVVWJ01. The sequence goes on from JBKPGZ010000328.1 coordinate 5,599, forward strand.
CAGACCCGGCCCTGGGCCGCCGATGAGCACATGCGGCCGGACACCACTCCAGAAGGGCTGGCGAAGCTGCCGCCCTACTTCCGGAAGGACGGGGTGGTGACCGCGGGCAATGCCTCGGGCATCGCCGATGGCGCGGGCGCGCTGGTGCTGGCGAGCGGCCGCTACGCGGAGGCGCATGGCCTGTCGCCGCTCGGGCGGCTGATCGGCTGGGCCGCGGCCGGCGTGGATCCGCGCACCATGGGGATCGGCCCGGTGCCAGCGGCGCGGCGTGCGCTGGAGGGCGCGGGACTCGCCCTCGACGACATGGACCTGGTGGAGATCAACGAGGCCTTCGCCGTACAGTACCTGGCGGTGGAGCGGGAGCTGGGCCTCGACCGGGAGCGGACCAACGTGGATGGCGGAGCCGTGGCCCTCGGGCACCCGTTGGGGGCGAGCGGCGCCCGGATCACCCTGCACCTGCTGCACGCCCTCCGGCGCCGTGGGGGCCGCTACGGGCTCGGCGCGGCATGCATCGGCGGCGGCCAGGGCATCGCTGTAATCGTGGAGGCGACCTGATGGAAATTCTGCTCGGCGGTCTCGCGGTTGCGGTGCTCTATTCCTTCATGAGCCTGCGGGTACTCCGGCAATACGAGCGCGGCGTCACCTTCTTCCTGGGGCGGTACTGGGGAACCAAGGGCCCCGGCCTCATCTTCCTCCCCGCCGGCTTCGCCGGCCAGAAGCGGGTCTCGCTGCGCATCGTCGCGATGGACATCCCACCGCAGGATGTCATCACCCGCGACAACGTCTCGGTAAAGGTGAACGCGGTCCTGTACATGCGGGTCGGCGACCCCGCCAAGGCCGTGATCGAGATCGAGGACTACCTGTACGCCACCAGTCAGCTGGCCCAGACCACGCTGCGCTCGGTGCTCGGCGAGGTGGAGCTCGACGAGCTGCTCTCCGATCGGGAGAAGATCAACGCGGTCCTCAAGAAGATCATCGATGAGCGCACCGACCAGTGGGGGATCGAGGTCTCCGCGGTCGAGGTGAAGGACGTGGACCTCCCGGACCAGATGAAGCGGGCCATGGCGCGCCAGGCCGAGGCCGAACGGGAGCGTCGGGCGAAGGTGATCGCGGCACAGGGTGAGCTGCAGGCCTCCGAAACGCTGGCCCAGGCGGCGCGCACCCTCGCCACCGAGCCTACGGCGTTTCAGCTCCGCTATCTCCAGACCGTCATCGAGATCGCAGCCGAGATCAACTCCACGACGATCTTCCCGGTGCCGATCGAGCTGTTCCGGCCGTTCCTCCAAGCGACCGCCGCCGCCCAGACCCCCAAGGCGGCCGAGCAGCACGAGTCGACCGCCCCGCTCCAGCCCGGCGAGCCTTCCACGCCGGCCCTGAGCGCCGGTGAGCTCTCCACCCTGATGTCACAGTTGAGGATCGGCGCCGCTCGCGGCACGCCGCAGGAGTAGCATGGTGGACGGTCTCCCGGCTCGCATCGACCGGGCCGCCCTCGAGCGCATCATCCAGCGCGCCGCCGAGCTCCAGACAGCCGATCGGGAGATCGGCGAGGGCCTGACCACCGACCAGGTGATGGAGCTCGGCCGGGAAGTGGGGATCCCCGGCCGCTACCTCCAGCAGGCATTGCTGGAGGAGCGGACCCGCGTCGTGCAAGCCGGGCCCGAGGGTCTGCTCGGCAGGACGGTCGGTCCCGCGGCGATCAGCGCGCAGCGCGTCGTGCAGGGGGAGATCGAGAACATCGAGACCACCCTGGTCGACTGGATGGAGAAGCAGGAGCTGTTCTCGGTGCAGCGGCACCAGCCGGGCCGCATCACCTGGGAGCCCACCGGCGGATTCCAGGCCGCCTACCGGCGGGCGGTGGGCGCGTCCGGCGGCAGCAAGCGGCCGATCATGCTGGCGAAGGCGGATACCGTCTCCGCGACCGTGCTGGCGCTGGAGCCGGGCTACTGCAACGTGACGCTCACCGCCACCGCGAAGAAGCGAAGGAACGAGTCGCTCGCCGGCAGCGCCGCCCTGGCCGGCGCCGGTGCGGCGGGCACCGGCCTCCTGGCGGCGGTGGGGGCCCTCCTGCCGGTAGTGCTGGTCCCCCTGCCGCTGGGGCTCGCCCTCGGCTACTTCGTGGTGCGCCAGTACGGGCCGGTCGTGGAGCGGATCCAGCAGGGCCTCGAGCGGGTGCTGGACCAGCTGGAGCACGGCCGACACTCGCCCCGCGGCCTGCCGCCATCTCCCCGGCTCATCGATCTGCTCGCCAACGAAGTCCGCAAAGCCCTCAGCAGCTGAGCGGCTATAATACTGCCCGAGCCATACCGCAGTCCGACCCAGGCCTCGAGGAGACCCGATGTTCGGTTACGACTGGCCGCGCCTCCATGCCGCGCTCAACGATCTGCCCACCGCCCTGCTGGTGACCGCGGCGCTGTTCGAGCTGCTGGCGCTGGCCACGCGGCGGGAGGCGCTCCGCCAGGTCTCGTTCTGGACCTTGATCGTCGGCGCGCTGGGTGGGGCCGCCGCGGTCATCTCAGGTCTGCAGGCAGAGGAGCACCTCGCCCACGGCGACGCCGTGCACCGGGTGATGGAGACGCACGAGTTACTGGCCTTCGTTACCCTAGGGATCTTCGGCGTGCTGGCGTTGTGGCGCCTCCTCCGTGAGCGGCGGATGGGCGCGGGGGAGCGGGCTCTGGCGCTCGCGGCCACGCTGGCCGGAGCCGGCGTGCTGATCGCGACCGCGGTCTACGGCGGGCGGCTGGTGTTCGACCACGCCGGGGGGATCCCGACGGACGTGCTCACCGACGAGATTCGCTCTCGCGCCGAAGGCCACGAGCACGCCACGGGCGAGGAACACGGCGACGACGGCGACTCCCACGACGCCGCGCCCGTGCCGGCAGGCACCACCGAAGGGGAAGGCGCGGGACGCCATGTGGATCCTCCGGGCACGCCGCCGCACAGCCACGAGCCCGAGAAGGCCGAAGATCACTCCCATCCACCCGGCACACCGGCCCACGAGCACTAGACCCGTGCTTTGCC
>JBKPGZ010000329.1:0-4495 GCA_046729675.1 Gemmatimonadota bacterium
GTTGAGGAATTCCCATACCCGCCCATAGGGCTCGTTCTCGTCCTGCCGCTTCTCGTTCTGAACTACGCCGCGCTGCTCGTCCAGCCGCTCCTGGGTGATCGCGCCGAGCAGGTGGCCCATGCGGTCGGACTCGAGGAAGAGCACCAGGTCGAGCGCGTTCACGGGGACGTTCTGGAAGTAGTTGGTGCGGTCCTCGTTGGTGGTGCCGTTGAGATCGGTCGCCCCCACCTGCTGCAGCGGGCCGAAGTAGTCCTGGTTGTAGTTCTCGCTCCCGTTGAACATCAGGTGCTCGAACAGGTGGGCGAAGCCGGTGCGCCCGGGCCGCTCGTTCTTCGATCCGACGTGGTACCAGACGTTCACCGCGACGATCGGCGCCTTGTGGTCCTCGTGGACGATGAGGGTGAGGCCGTTGGGCAGCACGTAGCGGGTGAACGGAATGTCGATGGCTGCGCCGGCGCTCGTCTGCGCCTGGGCCGCGCGCGTCGCCGGCAGGGCCGCGGCGAGCGCGAGGGCGAGCGGCACGGTTCGTGGAAGTCGAAGCCGCACTGGGGAGATCCTGTGATGGTGGACGGGATGCGGTCGCGATCGGAAAGGTAGGACGGGCGGCGCCAGCCGAAAGTGTCACCCTCCTCGTCCCGATGCCCCGCGGTCACCGGCGGTCGCGGGCGCCCCGCCCGGAGCACCGGCGCTCAGATTGGTCCCCAGCCAGTAGCGGCCGACCGCCTGAATGGTGTCGTAGAAACGGGCGAACTCCACCGGCTTGAGCACGCAGCTGTTGGCACCCACCTGGTAGCATTGGGCCACCTCGCGGGCATCGCTCGCCGGCAGGAGCATCACCACCGGAGCCGTACTGGCCCGCGGACTCGCGCGGAGGGCGCGCAGGACTTCGACACCGTCCACCCGCGGCAGCCGAAACTCGAGCAGCACCAGTCGGGGCAAGGGCGCGCCCAGACGGTGGCGGAAGGCGCCGCGGCCAAGGAGGTAGTCGAGCGCCTCCTCGCCGTCTCTGGCGACCGCGATCCGGCACTCGCGGTCGAGGTCGCGCAGCGGACGCAGCGTGAGCTCGACTTCGAGCGGGTTGTCCTGGACCAGGAGGAGATCGGCCTCGTCAGGAAGCATGCCGGACGTCGGGGCCGCCGAAGGTGATGTAGAAGGTCGCGCCCTCGTCCACCTCCGACTCGGCCCACACCCGGCCGCCGTGGCGCTGTGCGATCCGCTGGACGAAGGCGAGCCCCGCGCCTTCGCCCTCGAACTCGTCGGCGCGATGGAGCCGCTGGAACAGACCGAACAGCTTGCCGGCGTGGGCCATCTTGAAGCCGACCCCGTTGTCCTGGACCGCGATCCCGTCCTGGCCTTCGACCTGTACCTGCCGCACCCGGATGCTCGCCCGGGCGCGGGTGCGAGTGAACTTCACCGCGTTCTCGAGCAGGTTCAGAACGGCGATGCGGGCGAGCGACGGGTCGCACTCCAGCACCGGCAGCGGCTCGACCACCCAGTCGATGACGCGGTCTCCCGCTTCCGCCTGGAGCACGCCCATGGCGTCGTCCACCAGGAGGTTGAAGTCCATCGGCCGCCGCAGCATGTCCTGACGGCTCAGTCGGCTGAGGAGCACCAGGTCGTCCAGCATGCCGCCCAGCCGGCCGGCGCCCTGGGCGATCCGGTCGGCGTAGTGCCGCGCGCCCGGGTCGAGGCTCGCACCGCCGTCCTGGAGCAGCAGCTCGGCGAACCCGCCGATGTGGCGCACCGGTGTGCGGAGGTCGTGGGAGACGGAGTACAGGAGGGTCTCCAGCTCCGCCGTCGCGGCCCGCAGCGCCGCACCCCGCTCCGCCATCCTCCGCTCGAGCTCGGTGCTCTTCTGGGCGGAATCCTCCCGCAGGCGCGCGTGCTGGATCGCGATCGCGATCGGCGCGGCAACCTCGAGGGCGATGTCGCGGTGCTCCGAGTCGAAGGCCCCGGGCCGGTCCGACGCGAGGTTCACCTCACCGATGGCCTCGCCGTCCACCAGGAGCGGGACCGTGAGCACGCTGCGGAGCCCGCCTTCGCAGAGCTGCCGGAAGATTGCCGGCGGCGATTCCATGGTGGCGATGTCCTCGACGTAGCGGACCGTGCCGCGGCGGAGCACCTCGGCGGGCGACAAGGTATCGAGGGGAATCGGCGTGCTGGAGATCGCCTGGCCGCCGGTGAAGCCCGCCACCGGCTGGGCCTGTCCGCGGGTGAAGTCGAAGAGGACGATGGAACAGCGCTGGCAGGGCACCAGACGGCGGATCCGCCCCAGCGCGGCGCGGCCGATTTCCGCCGGCGAGCGCGCGGCGAGGACGGCCTGCCCCATGTCGTGGAGGATGGCGAGCCGCTCCGCCGATCGGCGCAGCCGCTCCTCGGCCCGCTTGCGCTCCGTGATGTCGGTGACCATGCCCACCGTGCCGACGAGCCCGCCGTCGCGACCGACGATCGGACTGGCCGACACCAGCCCCCAGAGCTCACCGCCATCGCGGCGGAGGAAGCGGAGGTCGCGGCTCTCCCCGGCCGCCGCCGCCGGCCGCGCCAGGGTGCGCTGGGCACTGGCGCGCGAGTTCGCGTCGATGAAGTCGTACACCCGCCGGCCGAGCATCGCCCCGTTCTGGTAGCCGAGCAGCTCGGCCATGCGCTGGTTGACGTAGGTGATGACGCCGTGGTCGTCCGCCAGCCAGATGCCCTCCTGCGCCACGTCCACCAGCTGCTTGAAGCGCTGCTCGCTCTCCTGCAGGGCGCGGGTCCGCTCCTCCAGCCGGAGCTGGCGGCTCTCGTACGCGGCGGCGTGGCCCAGCGCCGCGCCCATGAGGCCGCCGAGGAGACGAAGCGCCTTGGCGTCGCGATCGCTGAAGGCGGCCGGCCGGGTGGACACCACCTTGAGTACGCCCAGGGTGCGCTGTTCGTCGGTGAGCGGCACGGCGAGCAGGGAGCGAACGCCGATGGACCGGTAGGCGTCGTGGCCGATGCGGGGATCATCGAGCACGTCGTCGGAGCGTTGCAGCTCGCCGGTGCGGACGCAGACGCCGGACAGACTGTCGGCCAGCCGGAGGCGTGGCGCCTCGGTGCCGATGTGGACCTGGGGAACCAGCTCCTCACCCTCGATGGACTCGATCACGGCGCCGGTCGCCGCGGTGAGACGAAGTCCGCGATCGGCGATCACCCGCATCACCGTCCGCGAGTCCAGTCCCGCCGCCGCCACCGACTGCTGCACCTCGATCATCGCCTGAAACAGCTCGGCGTCGAGCCGCATGGCTTCCTCGGCCAGCTTGCGCTCGGTGATGTCAAACTCGGTGCCGAGGTAGCCGATCTGCCGGCCCGACTCGTCGAGCAGGGGCTCCCAGCTGCTGGACGACCAGCGCACCTGGCCGCCCCTTGCCACGACCCGGTACTCCTGGTCGCGCAGGGAGTCGCCCTGGGCCAACCGCTCCCACTCGGCCGCCAAGGCGGGGCGGTCGTCGGGGTGGACATATTGGAGGAACTCCTGGTCCCGCAGGTCCTCCTCGGGGTAGCCGGTGAGCCGCTCGAAGGCACGGTTCGCGAAGCTGAGCTGCAGTCGCATGTCGTACGCGACCACGCCCTCCCGCATCGTCGCGGTGACCGTGCGGAGGTGGCCCCGCGCCTCCGCGGCGGTGCGCTCGGCGCGGCGCCGCCGGAGCCATACCACCAGCAGCATGACGAGCAGGAGCAGGGCCAGTGCGCCCAAGCCGGCCGCGGCGGCGGCCAGCGTCTCGGGCGGAATGCCCTCGATCAGACCAGCGAGCGTGGGGCCCACGTGCTCTGATCCTCCGATGGCTTGGCGCCCAATACCTGGCGCACCTTGCGCAGCAGGCCTTCGAGGGAAAACGGCTTCTCGAGGAACTCGGTACCCGGCTCCAGCATTCGGTGGCGGGCGATGGCGCCGTCGCTGGTGCCCGATACGTACAGGACCTTGATCGCCGGCCGGTGGATCGCCAGCCGAGCGGCGAGCTCCCGGCCGCTCATCCTGGGCAGCACCACGTCGGTGATGAGGAGGTGGATGTGTCCCGGTTGGCGGTCGGCCGCGGCGACCGCCGCCTCCGCGTCACTCACCGGCAGCACCACGTAGCCGGCGCGCTCCAGCGCGCGGCGGGTCACCTCCCGCACGTGCGCGTCGTCCTCCGCCAGCAGGATGGTCTCGTTCCCGGCGAACTCTTCCGCCGGGCCGGTGGCCACGCGCGGCGGGTCGAACCGGGGGATGTAGACCGAGAAGACGGTTCCCGACCCGGAGGAGCTGTCCACCGTCAGATAGCCGCCGCTCTGACGCACGATCGGGGGAAGCGACGACCGGTCGCCGGGCGGCCGGTCCCCCGACCCTTCGAGCACCTGGACCAGGGCGGTCGAGTCGAGCTCCGGCCCGTTGATCCCGATATGGAGGGTGACGTAGGCCCCCGGCCGGAGCGCCGGGTGCTGCTCGGCGAGCCGTTCGTCCACCTGGCGTCGGCCCGTCTGGAGACGAAAGGTGCCGCCC
>JBKPGZ010000330.1:0-16142 GCA_046729675.1 Gemmatimonadota bacterium
GATATACGTCGGTGTCGGCAAGAAGGACGGCGCCACGGTGAACGACCTCGTGGCCGTGCTTACCAAGGAAGTGCGGGTGGATCGAGGGAAGATCGGGCGGGTGGAGCTGCGGGACGCCTATGCGCTGGTGGAGCTGCCGGCCCAGGAGGCAGAGGGAATCGCCCGGGCGCTGTCCGGAGCGACCATCCGGCGGAAGCGGGTGACCGCGAGGGTCGATCGGGGGTCCGCGAAGCCCGCGCGAGCCGCACGGCCGCAACGCCGCACCTGAGCGGCTCCCGGCATTTCAGCGCTTCCGGTTGACCATCTCCTTCAAGGCCTTGGCCGCCCGGAACGCCGGGACGATCGAGGCCTTGAGCGTGAGCGAGGCGCCGGTCCTCGGGTTCTTGACCGCGCGTGCCGCACGCCGGCGAAGCTCGAAGTGGCCGAAGCCCGAGATCGCAATCTTCCCGCCCCGTTTCAGCTCCGAGGCGATGATCCCGCCCTGTGAGAAGAAGAGATCGGTGATCTCCACGGCACGCGCTCGCGTGACGCCGAGCCGCTTGGCGACCGCATTCACGATCTCCTGCTTGTTCACGGGGGCTCCTTGGAGCATCGAGGGGCCCGAATATCGTAAGCCCGGCGAGGGCGACGCAAGGTGGCTGGAGATTGCGGCGACGACCGTGCATTTTCGGCGATCTCTCCCGGCCCCAACGGAGTCTCCATGAACTACGGCCAGCACCCCGGCTGGATCGAAGTGATCTGCGGCGTCATGTTCAGCGGCAAGAGCGAAGAGCTGATCCGCCGGGTCCGGCGGGCGATCATCGCGCGCCGCCGGGTGCAGGTCTTCAAGTCTCACCTCGACGCGCGCTACGCCGGACTGTATAGCGTCTCCAGCCACGACGGCACCGAGCTGGAGGCGACGCCGGTGGACTCCGCGGCGGAGATCTTCCGCCTGGTCCGGCCCGGGGTGCAGCTGGTCGCGATCGACGAGGCGCAATTCCTCGATCACGACATCGTGGGCGTGGCCACCGCGCTGGCGACCCGAGGGGTTCGGGTGATCCTGGCCGGCACCGACACCGATTTCCGCGGCGAGCCGTTCGGCCCGATGGGCGAGCTGATGGCGATCGCCGAGATGGTAGACAAGCTGCAGGCCATCTGCGTGGTGTGCGGCGATCCCGCCTGCCGCAACCAGCGGCTGATCGACGGGCGGCCGGCGCGCTACGACTCGCCCACGATCATGGTCGGGGGCCGGGAGAGCTACGAGGCGCGCTGCCGCCACTGCCACAAGGTGCCGCGCAGGGACGAGGACCAGACCCGGCTGCTGTGACATGCTGAACGTCGCGCTCACCGGCAACATCGCGGCCGGGAAGTCGGCGGTGGCGGAGCTCTTCCGCCGGTGGGGGGCCACGGTGCTCGACGCCGACGCGATCGTGCGCGAGGTGCAGGCACCGGGCGGTCCGGTGATCAGGCGGATCGCGGAGCGATTCGGCCCGGCGGTGGTGCGGCCCGACGGCTCGCTGGACCGGCCCGCCCTCCGGCGGATGGTGATGGCGGACGCCGAGGCACGCGAGGCGCTCGAGCGGATCGTGCATCCGGCGGTCTATGCCCGCCGGACCGAGCTCGCGGCGGAAGCGGAGGCGCGCGGCGACCGGATCGTAGTGAGCGACATTCCTCTGCTCTTCGAGTCCGGAGATCCCGGGGCGTTCGATGCGGTCGTGCTGGTGGATGCGCCCGAGGAACTGCGGCAGCGCCGGCTGGTGGAGCACCGCGGTCTGAGCGAGTCGGAGGCGCGGGAGATGATCCGCGCGCAGCTCCCGGCCGCGGCGAAGCGGGCGCGAAGCGATTTCCTCATCGAGAACAACGGCGATCTTGCGGCGCTGGAGCGCGACGCGTCAGAGGTGTGGCGCGCGCTCCTTGCGCGCGCTTGACCTCGACGGCGCGTCCACCTATCCTCCCTCCCGCCACCCCATGACGGAGCCCACCTTGTCCAATGTTCCGGACGACCTCCTCTACACCAAGGAGCACGAGTACCTCGCGCGCACCGGCGACCCCGCAGTCGTCCGCATCGGGATCACCGACTACGCGCAGGGCGAGCTGGGCGACGTCGTATTCGTGAACCTTCCCAAGATCGGCGACAAGGTGGACGCCCATCAGTCCTTCGGCACCATCGAGGCGGTGAAGGCGGTCTCCGAGCTGTACGCGCCGGTGGCGGGCGAGGTGGTCGAGGTGAACGCTGCCCTGGAGAGCGACCCGGCCGCCGTCAATCGCGATCCCTACGCCGAAGGCTGGATGATCGCGCTCCGGGTGAAAAACCCGTCCGATCTCGACGGGCTGCTCTCGTCTGCGGACTACCGGAGCCACATCGGAGAGTGATAGCCGTGAGGCCGGTCGTCCGCTCGAATCGCCTTGCCACTACCGTCTTGCCGCAGCGATGCCCCGGGGTCGTGTCCTCGGGGCGTTTTCTTTCAAGGACCATCAGGTCATGACCACCATCCATCGCGCCGCGTCCGCTACCCCGGAACTCCACGTCCTGCACCCCAGCCATTTCGCGTACCGCCACATCGGGCCGCGCCGGCCCGACGTGGGCGAGATGCTGGCAGTGCTGGGCTACGACTCGATCGAGGCCTTCATCGATGCCGTGGTGCCGGAGGAGATCCGGCTCCGCCGCCCGCTCGCGCTGCCGCCCGGCCGGACCGAGCGCGAGGTGCTCCAGGCGTTGCGCGGACTCGCCGGCATGAACCGGGTGTTCCGCTCCTACATCGGCATGGGCTACGCCGGCACTTTCACGCCCCAGGTAGTGCAGCGGAACGTGCTGGAGAACCCCGGCTGGTACACGGCCTACACACCCTACCAGGCCGAGATCTCCCAGGGCCGCCTCGAGGCGCTGCTCAACTACCAGACCGTGGTGTCCGACCTGACGGGCCTGGAGGTGGCGAACGCTTCGCTGCTGGACGAGGCGACCGCGGCCGCAGAGGCGATGAATCTCACCCTCGCGGTGAGCAGGCACTCGGGCACGCCGGTGTACCTGGTGGACGAGTACTGTCACCCCCAGACCATCGCCGTGGTGCAGACCCGGGCCGAGGCCCGGGGCGTGCGGGTGGTGGTGGGCGAGCCGGAGACGTTCACCTTCGAGCCCGGCGTCATCGGCGCGCTGGTGCAGTATCCCGCCACCGACGGCGCGGTCCGCGACTTCCGCTCGCTCTGCGAGCGGGCCCACGCCGCCGGCGCCCTGGTTACCGCGGCCACCGACCTCCTCGCGTTGACGATACTGGTTCCGCCCGGCGAGTGGGGCGCCGACATCGCGGTCGGCAACAGCCAGCGCTTCGGGGTGCCGATGGGCTACGGCGGCCCGCACGCCGCCTTCTTCGCCACCAGGGAGACGTACAAGCGGTTCATGCCGGGCCGCATCATCGGCGTCTCCCGCGACATGGACGGCAAGGCCGCGCTCCGGATGGCGCTCCAGACCCGCGAGCAGCACATCCGGCGCGACAAGGCGACGAGCAACGTCTGCACCGCGCAGGTGCTGCTGGCGGTGATGGCGGGCATGTACGCCGTCTACCACGGCCCCGGCGGCCTGCGCCGGATCGCCGAGAGGGTACACACCCGCGCCGTGCTGCTGGCGAACGCGCTGCGACGGCTCCGGTACCGGATCGTGCACGAGGCGTACTTCGACACCCTGTGCGTCGAAGTGCCCGAGTGGGCCCTGCCGCGCCTGCTGGACGCCGCCCGGGTCCGCCAGATCAACCTGCGTCCCCTGCCCCCCACCAGGCTCTGCGTCGCGCTGGACGAGACCGTCACCCTGGGCGATCTCGCCGACCTCATCGCGGTGTTCTCGCTGAACGAAGCGCTGCCCTTCATGCTGGACGACATCGGCGTGAAGTCGGAGCGCGCCATTCCGGCCGCGCTGGAGCGGAAGAGCGCGTATCTCGAGCACCCGGTGTTCCACCGGCACCACTCCGAGACCGACATGCTGCGCTACATCAAGCGGCTGGAGGCCCGGGACCTCTCGCTTACCTCGGCGATGATCCCACTCGGCTCCTGCACGATGAAGCTGAACGCGACGACGGAGATGATGCCGGTGAGCTGGCGGGAGTTCAACCGGCTGCATCCGTTCGCCCCTCGCGACCAGGCGGCCGGTTACGAGCTGCTCTTCAGCCAGCTCGAGTATCAGCTGGCGGAGATCACCGGCTTCTCCGCGGTTTCGCTCCAGCCCAATGCGGGGTCGCAGGGCGAGTTCGCGGGGCTGCTGGTGATCCGCGCCTATCACCGCTCCCGCGGGGAGGAGCATCGCACCACCTGCCTCATTCCGCAGTCGGCCCACGGCACCAATCCCGCGAGCGCGGTGATGGCGGGCATGCAGGTGGTGCCGGTGAAGAGCGATGCGCACGGCAACATCGATCTCGCGGACCTTCGCGCCAAGGCCGCGGCGCACCGGGACACGCTCGCCGCGCTGATGGTGACCTACCCCAGCACCCACGGCGTCTTCGAGGGCTCGATCAAGGAGATCTGCCGGGTGGTGCACGAGCACGGCGGGCAGGTGTACATGGACGGCGCCAACATGAACGCCCAGGTCGGACTCTGCCGGCCGGGCGACATCGGGGCCGACGTCTGTCACCTGAACCTGCACAAGACGTTCTGCATTCCGCACGGCGGCGGCGGGCCGGGGATGGGACCCATCGGCGTGGCAAAGCACCTCGCCCCGTTCCTTCCGGGCCATCCCATCGTGGAGCTGACGCACCCACGGGCCTGCGGGACCGTGTCCGCGGCGCCCTGGGGCAGCGCCGCCATCCTGCCGATCTCGTGGGCTTACATCGCGCTCATGGGCTACGATGGGCTCACGGAAGCCACCAAGATCGCGATCCTCAACGCGAACTACATCGCGCGCCGGCTCAAGGGGCACTACGAGGTGCTCTACGCCGCACCCAACGGCATGGTGGCGCACGAGTGCATCATCGACACTCGTCCCTTCAAGGCCTCCGCCGGCGTGGACGTGGAGGACATCGCCAAGCGCATCATCGATTACGGCTTCCACCCGCCGACGGTCTCGTTCCCGGTGGCCGGCACCCTGATGATCGAGCCGACCGAGAGCGAGTCGAAGGAGGAGCTCGACCGCTTCTGCGACGCGATGATCGCGATCCGCGAGGAGATCCGTGAGGTCGAGGAGGGCCGGGCCGACCGGCAGACCAACCTGCTCACCATGGCGCCGCACACCCTGGAGCGAGTGATCTCCGACGCCTGGGACCGACCCTACCCGCGCGAGCGCGCGGCCTATCCCAGCCAGGCCGTGCGGGAGCACAAGGTGTGGCCGACGGTCGGCCGGATCGACGCGGCCTTCGGCGACCGCAACCTGGTCTGTGTCTGCCCGCCGATGGAGGCGTATGGCGCCTAGCTGGCGCCTGCTGCTCGACCTCGACGGGCGTCCCGGCTGGCAGAACATGGCGCTCGACCAGGCTCTGCTGGCCCGGGCCGGGCGCGGCGAGGGCTGGTTGCGGCTCTATCGCTGGGCCCCGCATTGCCTCTCCTTCGGTCGGCACGAGCCGGCGCTGCGGCGCTACGACCGGCACCTGATCGAGGCGCAGGGCCTCGACGTGGTGCGGCGGCCCACCGGAGGCCGGGCCGTGTGGCACGCGGAGGAGCTGACCTACGCCCTGGCGGCTCCCGCGGGGCCATTCGGCGGACTGCGTCAGGCCTACGAGGAGATCCACCGCATGCTGCTCGCCGCCCTGCGTCGGCTCGACGTGATCGCGGAGATCGCGCCGTCGCGCGGTGCCGTGCCGGTGGACGCCGGGTCGTGCTTCGCCTCGCCGGCCGGAGGGGAGATCACGGTCCAAGGCGGCAAGCTGGTGGGCAGCGCCCAGCTCAGGGAGGGAGCGGGGCTCCTGCAGCACGGCTCCCTGCTCCTCGCAGGCCGACAGACCGCCGTCCGGGAGGTGACCCGTGGCGGTGCTCCCATCGACCTCGCCATGCCGCTGGCCGACGCCACTGGCGGGACCCCGGATCCGAAGGCGGTGGCGGAGGCGGTTGCCAGCGCGGCTGCCGAACGGTGGGGGGGCGCCTGGGAGCGTACATCCCCGGAGCCCGCGCTCCTCGCCGAAGCCTCCTCCCACGAGGTGAGGTTCCGCTCGCCGGATTGGACCTGGAGAGCCTGAGTCCAGCGGTGCCCTCGGGACCGCCCACCATGTACTATTGAACAGGTTCCTCCCCCATCGCCCGCTCTGGAGCTCCGTGATGCCCAGGACGACGCATCTCGTCCTCGCCGCGGCCCTTGCCAGTGTGTCCGCGGTCCGACCACCACTGGCGTCGGCCCAGCACGAGGCCGCCAGCATCGTCATCGTGACCGGGCAGCAGGCCACGACCCCGGTGCCCACACTGATCGAGGGCAGCCAGAACACGCTCGCGAACCAGGACGTTGCCGACCAGTTGTTCCTCCGCCTGGTGGGCATCGGCCCGGGCATGGTGACCGCGGGCGATCAAGGGTTCGTGCCGCTGCTCGCGGAGAGCTGGACCCGGCGCGACTCGGTGACCCTCGCCTTCGATCTCGATCCTCGTGCGCGGTGGCACGACGGCGCGCCAGTCACGTCCCGGGACGTGGTGTTCACCATGCGACGCGCCCGCGACTCCACCATCGCGCCACGCCTGGCCAACGCGACGCGACGCATCGCCTCCGTAGAAGCGGAGGGCGATCATCGAGTGGTCTTCCGCTTTCGCCAGGTGTACGCCGAGCAGGTCTACGACGCGAGCTTCCATACGGCGATCCTGCCGGCCCACCTGCTCGAGGGACTCCCGGCCACCGCGGAAGCATGGGCACCGTTCGTGGTGCGACCGGTCGGCAGCGGCCCGTATCGCTGGGTGCGGCGGGAGGAAGGCGAGTTCATCGAGCTGGCCGCGAACAAGGACTTCTTCCTCGGCGCTCCCGCGATCAAGCGGGTCATCGTCCGGGTCGCGGTCAACGCGGACGCCCGTATCAATCTCCTCCTCGCGGGCGACGCGGATGCGACGGAGAACATCCCGCCGCCGCTCACCAACATCGAGCGGGTCGAATCGGCAGGACACCTGAGGCTGGTAACGGTCCCGTCGAGCAACCTCGGCTACCTCCTGTTCAACCACCGCGACCCGGCGCACCTCGACCGGCCGCATCCGATCCTCGCCGATCGCGACGTCCGCAGGGCGCTGATCCTCGCGCTCGACCGCCAGCTCCTGGTCCGCGCGGTGCTGGGGCGATACGGGGAGGTGCCCTACGGTCCGGTCTCCTCGCAGCTCTGGATCCGCCACGGCGCGCCGAGCGCCGCGACCCAGGACCAGTCTACCGCCCGGCGGCTGCTCGCGGGTCGCGGCTGGGTGGACCGCGACCACGACGGCGTGCGGGAGAACCGGCGCGGCGAGCCGCTGGTGCTGAACCTCACCGTCCCCGCGTCGAGCCAGCAGCGGATGCAGATGGCGGTCATCATCCAGGAGCAGCTCCGCCAGGTCGGCGTCAAACTCGACGTCGTCCGGCTCGAGCCCGCCGTATGGACGGAGCGACGCGACGCGGGCAACTTCGACATCGATTTCTCCGCCTCGACGCAGGACCCCTCTCCGAGCGGGCTCGCCTTCAGCTGGACCTGCGACGGTCCGGGAAACGTCGGGCGCTATTGTGACCGGGGTGCGGACTCCCTGCTCTTCCGCGCCATCGCCAGCCCGACGGCGGACCGCCGACTGTGGCACGAGTTCCTCCGTCGCGTCGAGGAGGCGGCGCCGGCCGCGTTCCTGTACAGCCAGATCTACGTGTTCAGCGTCGATCGGCGCTTCCCCGAGGTGACCATCCGGCCGGTGTCCGCCTGGAGCTCGCTCTGGCGGTGGCCCGCACCCCGCTCCTGATTTGACCCGCTGGCTCCTCCGCAGGATCGTCCAGGCGGTGGTCAGCTTCGCGATCGCCGTCGTGCTGATGTTCGTCCTGATGCGCCTGGCGCCGGGCGACCCCCTCTCCCGGATCCAGGAGGGCCGCCCGATGAGCCCCGCGGAGGTGACGCACCTCCGCAAGCTCTACCGGCTCGACCAGCCGATAGCCTCGCAGTTCGTCGAGTTCGTCCATGGCGTCGTCACCGGTGACCTCGGCACCTCGATCGAGCACGGTCTCCCGGTCACCACTCTCCTCGCTTCCCGGCTTCCCGCCACGCTCCTCCTCGGCGGCGCCGCGATCCTGCTCAATTTCACCCTCGGTCTCTGGCTCGGCGTGCGACAGGCGGTGCGTCGCGGCAGTCGTGAGGACCGCACCCTCACGGTGCTGTCCCTCGCGGGGTATGCGACTCCCTCCTTCTGGCTGGCCCTGGTGCTGGCCTGGCTGGTCGGGATCCGGCTCGGGTGGCTTCCCGTCGCCGGCATGCGGGATCCGCTGCTGGCGCCCGACTCGCCCTGGCTCACCCGCGCGCTGGACATAGCGGCGCACCTGGTGCTGCCGGCGCTCACCCTGAGCATCGTCACCATCGCAGGCACCATGCGTTACCAGCGCAACGCGCTGCTCGAGGTCCTGCGCCTTCCATATATAGGGACCGCGAGAGCGAAGGGGATTCCGGAGGTGGCGGTGGTGTGGCGGCACGCCTGGCGCAACGCGCTCTTCCCGGTGATCACGCTGTTCGGGCTCTGGCTCCCGCTGCTGGTGACGGGCTCGGTGTTCGTGGAAATGGTGTTCGCCTGGCCGGGGCTGGGCTCGCTCGCGGCGACCGCCGCCTCGAGCCGCGACTATCCGTTGGTGATGGGCGCGGCATTGCTCGCCGCGGGACTCGTGGTGACCGCGAGTCTCCTCACCGATCTGGCCTACGCCCTGCTCGACCCCCGGGTGCGCTACTCGTGAGTCCGGTGCGGGGCGCGTTCGCGCGTGCGTGGGGCGATACCCGCGGCCGCACAGGCGCGCTCATCCTCGCCGCCGTGGCGGTGGGTGCGGCGGTGGGTCCGCTGGTTCTGCCGGACCCCCTGGCCCAGCCCTGCGTCCTCACCTGCCGCAATCTCCCGCCCAGCTTCGACCACCCGCTCGGCACCGACGATCTGAGCCGCGACATCCTCGCGCGGGTGGCGACCGGCGGCCGGATCTCCCTGTCGGTGGCCTTGCTCGCGGTGGCGCTCTCGGTCACGCTCGGCGCCGTGACCGGGCTGGTGGCGGGCTACCTCGGCGGTGCGGTGGACACGGTGCTGATGCGGCTGGTGGACGCGGCCCTCGCGATTCCGCGGCTCTTCCTGCTCCTCCTCGTGCTCGCGGTGTGGGAGCAGGTGCCGGTCCCGGTCCTCGTGCTGCTGATCGGCGCAACCGGATGGTTCGGTACCGGACGTCTCGTGCGCGGCGAGGTGCTGCGCCTTCGCGAGGAGTCCTACGTGCGCGCCGCGGAGGCGCTCGGCGGCAGCCGGCGGCGGATTATCTTCCGCCATCTGCTGCCGAACACGGCCGGGCCGCTGCTGGTCGCCGCCACGCTCGGCGTAGGCGACGTGATCCTGCTCGAGGCGGGGCTGTCCTTTCTCGGCCTCGGTGTCCAGCCGCCGACGCCCTCGTGGGGCGGCATGATCCTCGACGCCAAATCGGTGCTCGTGGCCGCGCCTTGGGCCGGGCTCTTCCCCGGCCTCGCCATCGTCATCACCGTGCTGGCCGTCAACCTCTTCGGCGACGCGCTGCGCGACGCCGTGGATCCACGGGGCGCATGACTCGAGTCCTCCAGGTCGAAAACCTCCGCGTCTCCTTTCCCGCCCGCGATGGCGGCCGAGTGTATCCCGTCGACGGGGTCGGCTTCACGCTGGACCGGGGGCAGACGCTCGCGCTGGTCGGCGAGTCGGGATGCGGGAAGAGCCTGACGAGTCTGGCCCTCCTGCGGCTGATCCCCTCACCCGGCCGGGTAGAGGACAGCAGCACGATCCGCCTGGGAGACACCGACGTGCTCGCCCTTCAGGGGGAGGCGCTCCGCCGGATCCGCGGCCGCCGGATCGGGATGGTGTTCCAGGACCCGATGACGAGTCTCAACCCGGTGTTCACCGTGGGCGACCAGATCGCCGAAGGCGTGCGCGCGCACTTCGACGTCTCCCGCGCCGAGGCGCGACGGCGCGCCCTGCGGCTGTTGCAGGAGGTGGGCATACCCGACCCCGCGGCGAGGCTGGACGCCTATCCCCATCAGCTCAGCGGCGGCATGCGGCAGCGGGTGATGATCGCGATCGCGCTCTCGGCCGAGCCCGAGATCCTGGTGGCGGACGAGCCGACCACCGCGCTGGACGTCACCGTGCAGGCGCAGATCCTGGAGGTGCTCGATCGGCTGCGCGACAGCCACGGCATGGCCGTGCTGCTGATCACCCACGACCTCGGCATCGTCGCGGGACGGGCGGACCGGGTGGCAGTGATGTACGCGGGCCAGATCGTGGAGGAGGCACCGACCGCGAGCCTGTTCACGCAGCCCTCGCACCCGTACACCCAGGGGTTGTTCGCCTCGATTCCGCGCATCACCGGGCCGGTCGACCGGCTTTCGCCCATCGGCGGCAGCGTACCAGCGCCCGGAGCGTGGCCCAGCGGCTGCCGCTTCCGTCCGCGTTGCCCGAAGGCCTTCGCGAAGAGCGAGACGATGCCGCCGCTCCTCCCGGTGGGCCCGGACCACCGGATGCGTTGCTGGCTCGCCGAGCGGGGCGACACGTGACGCTGCTCCAGGTGCGGGACCTGGTGAAGCACTATCAGGCGGGCGGGCTCTTTCGCGCCGCACCGCCGGTGCGCGCGGTCCAGGGAGTCTCCTTCGACATCGCGCCGGGCGAGACGCTGGCGCTCGTCGGCGAGTCCGGCTGCGGGAAGTCGTCGGTCGGGCGGACGGTGCTCCGGCTGCAGGAGCCGACCTCGGGCAGCGCGACCTTCGAGGGGGCGGATCTCTTCTCGCTGGACCGGGTGGCGCTCCGGAAGATGCGCCGGCGGATGCAGATCATCTTCCAGGACCCGTACTCGTCGCTCAACCCACGAATGACGGTGGGCGCGGCGATCGCGGAAGGCATCGAGATCCATCGACTCGCCAGCGGCCAGGAGGTCGCCCGGCGAGTCGGGGCGCTGCTGGAGGAAGTGGGCCTCGACCCCGGGTCCGCGACCCGCTATCCGCACGAGTTCTCCGGCGGACAGCGCCAGCGTATCGGCATCGCGCGGGCGCTCGCGGTGCAGCCGTCGTTCATCGTGTGCGACGAGCCGGTCTCCGCGCTGGACGTGTCGGTCCAGGCGCAGGTGCTCAATCTGCTCGCCGATCTCCAGCGCGAGCGCGGGCTGGCGTACCTCTTCATCGCTCACGACCTCGCCGTGGTCCGGCAGATCGCGCACCGCGTCGCGGTGATGTACCTCGGCAGGATCGTGGAGGAGGGCTCCACCGAGGCCCTGTTGCGCGCCCCGCGCCACCCCTACACCGTCGCGCTGCTGTCCGCGGTGCCGGAGCCGGATCCCGCCCGGCAGCGCGTGCGGATCGTGCTGGGCGGCGACCTTCCCAGTCCCAGCCAGCCGGCCGCCGGTTGCCCCTTCCATCCCCGCTGCTTCCATCCGCTGCGCGGCGAACGCTGCCGCACCGAGGAGCCGCCGCTCAGGCCGGTGGAAGGCACGCTCGCCGCGTGCCACTACGCCGAGAGCACCCCGTCTCCCGAGGCGGCCGCAGCGACCGTGTCCCGGGCGGCGCCAGAGGGGTGAGCACAATCACGGTCGATCGAGTCCTGGCGATGCATCATGGGCTTGGACTCAACCACGAGGTTGACATGAGCGATCGCAAGGACCTGGCGACCGAGGGAGCGGAGGACCGCCTCGAGGGGACCGGCGACGTGATCGAAGGTCGCGTCCGGAATGCCGTGGGTGGCGCCACAGGAAATACGAAGGAACAGCTCAAGGGCAAGGCAAAGGAGCTCAGGGGCAAGGCGAAGCAGAAGATCGGCAAGATGAAACAGGACGCCGATCCCAACCCGGGCGTCGACGACGCCTGACCCGAACCACGACGTCCAGCACGCGAAGGGCTCCGGGAGTTACTCGGGGCCCTTCGAGCGTTTCCTGCTGGCGAATTCGGGTGCCGGGTGTACCTTGGGGCATCACGACCATCCCTCCGTCCAGCCGGCACCAGTCGCTGCTGGTCGCCGTCAACCGGGCCGCCGCGTTCAACGTGGCGGCCCGCTGGGTGCTGCACGACCTCCGGAGCCCGGCGCAATCCCTGACGCTGATGGCGGATCTCATCGCCGAGCCGAGCGAGGAGCTGGAGGACATCCTGCGCGAGGCCTGCGCGAACCTGGCCCGCTCGCTGGAGCTGCTCGCACGGATCATGCACCCGCCATCCAGCGGCGAGCTCGGCGCGATCTCGGTCGCGGACCCGATCGCCTTCATCGCCGACCTGCAGCGCGCCGGACGGACGCACCCCCGCGTCGAGCTCGCGGTGGACCCTGCGCTGCCGGCGGCGGCCGCCAGTGCTCGGGATCTGGAGCACGCGCTCCTCAATCTCGTCCTCCACGTGACGGAGCGGCTTCGCTCCCGGGATGCGGCGGTGATCCGGATCGGGACCCGGCTCGAGAGCGATCGGGTTCGGATCGTCCTCGGCTGGGGTGGCCCACCCGTCCCGCCCGAGGACGAAGCGCGTCTGTTCGAGCTGCCCGCCGAGGTCTCGGTGCTGGATCAACCCCTCGCCATCGGCCTCCCGGTCGCACAGGAGGTGATTCAGCTCTCCGGCGGGAAGCTGAGCTATTCACCGGATGAGGGGCCGGGGCCGTGCTTCCTCATCAGTCTCCCGCTCTGGCGTCGGGGGTGAAACCGATCACTCTTCCGATGCAGCGCGTGGGGCGTTGAGTTTGTTGCGCAGGGTGCGCTCGCTGATGCCGAGCAGCCGCGCCGCCCGTGTGCGGTTGCCGCCGGTGGCCGCGAGCGCGCGCTCGATCGCCAGCCGCTCGATGGCATCGAGGTTGTAATCCGGCGTCGCGGCCTCCTGGATCGGCCGATCGAAATCACCCGGCTGGAGCACGTTGCCGCGGCAGAGGAGAACGGCGCGCTCGACCGCGTTGGCCAGCTCGCGCACGTTTCCCGGCCAGGGATAGCGCTGCAACAGCTCCAGAGTCTCGGGGGCGATCGCGGGGACGGGTCTTCCCCCCAGCTCCGCCGCGCGCCGAGCGAAGTGTCGGGCCAGCCGTGGAATGTCCTCGATCCGCTCACGCAGGGTGGGAGCGCGGATCGGCAGGACACTCAATCGCTCGTAGAGGTCGCCGCGGAAGCGGCCGGCCTCCACCTCCGCCCTGAGATCGCGGCTGCTCGTCGAGATCAGGCGCACGTCTACCCGAGCCGATTCAGGTTCCCCGATCCACTCCAGCTGGTGCCCCTGGATCAGCGCTACCAGCCTGTCCTGTAGGCCGGCACGCATCTCCGCGATCTCTTCCAGGAGGAGCGTGCCGCCGTGGCCGAACATCGCGCTCTCCACGAGCCCGTCGGGCAGGACGCCGCAGTTCACGATGATGAACGGCGCCTCCGCCCGCTGGCCCTGGTCATGGATGGCGCGGGCGAGGAGCTTCTTGCCGGTACCCGGCTCTCCCTGGAGAAGCACTGGCGCTCGCGAAGCGGCGACGGCGGCCACCAGGTCCATGGTGCGGCGGAAGGCTTCGCTGTCGCCCACCAGCTCATCCCGACTGCGAGCCCTCGCTAGCTGGCGGCGCAGGGCTCCATTCTCACGCCGGAGCCGAACCAGCTCCAGCGCCCGATGCACCGCGATCTCCAGGCTCTCCGCCCGAATCGGCTTGGTGAGATGGTCGATGGCCCCCGCTTCGATGCACCGAGCGACATGCTCCAGCCTCGAGTCCTCCGTGAGGAGGATGACCGGGATCCGGTGGCCCTCCTCCTTCAGCCGGGCGAGCAGGTCGAGGCCGGCGAATCCGGCCGCCCGATACGCGGCGAGAATCAGATCCACCGGAAGTCGCGCCACCACCAGCAGAGCCTCTTCCGCCGTCGAGACGAGGACGGTGCGGTGGCCGGCACGGGTGAGGATGTGCTCCAGGATCGCGCCGCCGGAGGGCTCGTCGTCGATGCAAAGAATGAATCCCGTCACGACGCCCTCGGCGGCTCAGGGGAGGAAGGACCGCAGACCAACGGGCCAGGAGATAATAGCCTCTAGTTTTGAGGTTCGTTATCCGTGGGTTCGATGGCCCGTGCGGTCTACCGGGTCGGCACCCGGGTCCTATCTTCCAAGCGGTGCCACCGCTTCGGCTTGCCTCCGGCATCTCCGGAATGGTCCGGATCCCACCCGTCCTTCAGCAGCGAGCCCGGCATGGAACGACAGCTCATCTCCAGCGGCGCGCCATGGGAGCCGGTCGTCGGCTACTCACGCGCCGTGCGGGTCGGCAACAGCGTGCACGTCTCCGGCACGACGGCGACCGGACCTGACGGTACGATCGTGGGTGTGGGGGACGCCTACGCGCAGGCGGCGCAGACGCTCCGGAACATCGAGACCGCGCTCCAGCGGGCGGGGGCGTCGCTGGAGCACGTGGTGCGAACCCGGATGTATGTGACCGACATCGGACGCTGGCAGGAATTCGCCCGGGCGCACGGGGAGGTCTTCGGCGCCATTCGGCCGGCGACCACCATGGTGGAGGTGCGGCGTCTCATCGCACCCGAGATGCTGATCGAGATCGAGGCCGAGGCGGTGATCGCATGAATCCGGTCGAAGCGTTCACGACGCTGGACATGCGGGTGGGCCGCATCCTGCGCGCCGAGCCCAACGAGCGGGCGCGCAAGCCGTCGTACAAGCTGTGGATCGACTTCGGCCCCCTGGGCGAGAGGGCCTCGAGCGCCCAGCTGCGCGCGCTCTATCGAGCGGAGGACCTGGTGGGGAGGCTGGTGGTGGCCGCGGTGAACCTGGGCAGCCGCAACATCGCGGGCTTCACGTCGGAGGTGCTGGTGCTGGGGCTGCCGGACCACTCGGGGGAGGTCGTCCTGCTCGCCGTCGAGCGGGAGGTGCCGCTCGGCGGGCGGGTGTATTAGTCGCCTCCCGACTCGCCGTCGAGTGCAGGGCGGAGCACCAGGCCGGTGACCTCACCGTCTTCCGCCATGGTCCATTCCAGCAGCATCTTGTGACGCGAGCCATCGAAGGTCGAGGTGCGGCTGTAGATGCGGAGTGGACTCGCGGTCTCGACCCGCTCGTCCACCTGGCCACGCTCGCGTCCCAGCCGGGTGACCGCCTGCCCCGCGAACGAGGCGAGATCGCCCACGCTGCCGAACGTCTGCCGCATGTCCGGCGAGAACCGGTTCCACAGCTTCTCGTATTGGCTCCCGTAGAGCCAGGCGGTGTACTGCCGCCCCTGCTTCAGCAGACTGCTGGTTTGGGGATCCGCCTGGGGCCCGCACGCCAGTACGGCCGCGGCCAGCACGAAGCCCTGGGTCCATCCGCGCATCGGTCGCCCTCGGAGTCGCTCGTGCGCCGGGCGTCCACCATCAACGGGAGAAGGTGATGCGGGTTTACATCTCCGTCGACATGGAAGGGGTGGCGGGTGTGGTCCACGAAGACCAGACCGATCCTATCGAGCCCCGGCATGCGGGGGAGTATAACCGGATGCGCCGGCTGATGACCAGCGAGGCCAACGCCGCGATCGAGGGTGCGCTTGACGCCGGTGCCACCCGGATCCTGGTGAACGACAGTCACTGGCTGATGCGCAACCTCCTCGCCGAGGAGCTGCACCCCTCGGCGGAGCTCCTCAGCGGCGGACCAAAGCTGCGCTCCATGGTCGAAGGGATCGAGGTGGGCTTCGACGCGGCGCTCTTCGTCGGCTACCATGCGATGGCCGGCACCCGGCACGCCATCATCGATCACACTTACAGCGGCCTGGTCCACGAGGCGCGGCTGAACGGACGGGCGGTGGGCGAGCTGGGCATCAACGCGGCGCTGGCTGGGAGCTACGGCGTGCCGGTCGCCATGGTGAGCGGAGACCAGGCGCTCGCTGCGGAAGCGAAGGCGCTGCTGGGCGACGCCATCGAGACGGTCGTGGTCAAGCACGCGGTGGGCCGCTTCGCCGCTCGAAGCGTCTCGCCGTCCGAATCGTGCCGCCGCATTCGCGAGGGCGCCGCGGCAGCCCTCCGCCGGTCGCACACGCCGCTCACGCTGAACCCACCCATCCGGCTGGAGGTCGAGTTCACCCTCGCCCACATGGCTGACATGGCGGAGCTGGTGCCGGGGTCGATGCGG
>JBKPGZ010000331.1:0-13181 GCA_046729675.1 Gemmatimonadota bacterium
GAGCTGCTCCGTGGCCTCCCCGGGATCGCGGCGATGCACGATTGGTGGATCTATCAGGTGATCGCCGGCCTGGGCCGGGTGGTCTACGATGACGAATCCCGCATCCTGTACCGCCAGCATCGCGACAACGTGGTGGGGGCGGCCCACACCTGGCTGGGTGGCGTGGCCGTTCGGGCCAGGCGGCTGTTCCAGCGCCGACTCCGGCCGTTCCGCACCGCTCAGCTCTATGAGCTCGAGCGGATTCACGGTCCCCGACTACCGGCCCCCGCCCGCGCCGCGCTGCGGCGATGCCTGGATGCCAGGCACGAGCCCCGTGAGCGGCTTCAGCTCGCTTTCGGCCGCGATGTTGTGTTCCAGTCCACCTGGCAGCAAATGATCTTTCGTTGTCTCGTGCTCCTGAATCGCGGATAAGGTCTGGGTCGCCCACATGGGCCCGAGAGAGCGTCCCGCCGTGGCCGACTTCGCACGCGAGGTCCTTGCGGTGCTCGTGCTCTACGGCAGAACGCTGGGCGAGTCCATCACCTTTCGGAGCCTGGAGGAAGGGCTTCGACGAGTGGGCGAGCGGCTCGATCTGTTCGTCTATGACAACAGTGCTGTCGCCAGCCATCCTGCTCCTGCAGCCGGGTGGGAGATCGAGTATCGGCACGATCCCACCAATCCAGGGGTGAGCCGAGCCTACCTCGAGGGTGCTCGCTTCGCCGCGGAGCGGGGCAAGCGATGGTTGCTGCTGCTGGATCAGGACACGCGCTTCCCGTTGGAGGCGATCACCGTCTACGCCGACGCACTCCGGCGATATCCGACCGAAGTGCTGTTCGCGCCGGTCCTCCGGGCGGGTGTGCGCATCGTATCGCCGTGTGCGTACCGTTTTCCCCGCGGCACGCCCCTGAGGACGATCGCGACCGGCCTCCAGGACTTCTCGGGGAAATCAGTGCTCAACAGCGGGATGTGCATTTCGGTAGCGGCGTACCTGGACGTCGGAGGCCACGACCCGCGTATCGGGCTCGATTTCTCGGATCACGAGTTCATCGACCGGTTCAAGCGGCGGCATGAACGCGTGCGCGTCCTGCCCCTGGAGTGCCAGCATGGGTTCTCGGGAGAGCTGAGATCCGGTGTGGACGCTGGCCTCCAGCGCTTCCGCTTCTTCTGTCTGGGGGTTCGATATGCGAGCCGCGGTGGGTTGCAGTCGGCCCTCGGCGCCGCGATGGTCTTCGGTCGTGCCTGCCGGCTTGCATTCCGGCACCGCCATCCGGGGTTCCTCCGGATCGCGGCCTCGACGCTGATCGGCGGTGGCCGGTGAGCGTTGAAGCGGTGATGGCGGCCACCGACCGGCGACCCGGCCTGTTAGTGCGGGCCCTTCTGGGCGGAATCCTGCTGGAGCTCATCCTCTTGGGCAGCGGCCGTCTGGTTCTGCTCGGGCCCCTGACCCTGAGAATGTGGCTCTTCGGAGTCGGACTCGGCTTCGCGGCGATGGTCCTTCTACTCGGCCGCACGGTGCACCGCGAAGTCGTCCTCCTGGTCCTGGGTTTTCTCGCGCTGACTGCCACGTCGGCGACCGTGGGACTGCTCGATCGCGCGCCGCTGGAACAGGTCGCGGATGACGTGAAGCCCCAGCTCTTCTTTCTCGGCCTCCTCTTCTTTCACGTCGCTATCCGCGACCACCGGCAGGTCAAGACCATCGCAAGCCTGATCAAGGCAGGGTCCCTGATACTCGCGGTGAGCTATCTCGGGCTTCTCGCACTGGTGCTGCTTCGGGTGATCCCCTTCAGCACCATTTACGCCATCCTGAGCCAGAGCAGCGAGTTCTTCTTTCGGGGGGAAGTGGGGATCTTCTACAAAGGTTTTCTCTACCTGGGTATCGGCCTGTGCTTCTTTTTTCCGGAGCGCGGCGTGGGTGCGAAGGCGGCCAGCCTGCTTCTATTGGTCGCGATCGGGGCGACGCTCACCCGCGGGCTGTTACTCTCCGCGGCGCTCGTGCTGGTGCTCGCGAGTTTGCTTCAACGAATGAGCCCGTTGCGGACCCAAGTCTTCCTGCTGGCTCTCACCGTCGGGGCGGTGGCTGCATGGCCATGGTTCCTCGACCTCTTCGGCTCGAGGGCGGCATCGGACGCCATTCGGCTGTATGACGTACAGGTGGTGCAGGAGAGCGCGAGCGCCGGCAGCTTCTTCCTCGGCCACGGCCTCGGCACCAACGTCGGAGCCCGGACGCGGATCGAGGCGTCGTACCTGGAGATTTTTCACCAGCAGGGGGTGCTCGGGCTTGCCTTCTGGTTGGTTGTGTTCCTCATGGTCGCTCGAGACTACCTCAACGCCTTGCGGGGTGGTGCCGGTGCGGCGGCGCTGCCCTTTTTCCTGGGCGCGGTGTACGTCTACCTCGAATCCGCCACCAACCCGTTCTTGACCAACCCGATCGGGATGTCGATGGTCCTGGTCTCGCTGGTCGTGCTCAGGATACTCGCGGAAGGGGCTCGCAGCACGCCGCCTCCCCACCCTTCTCCGGTCCGCTAATCGCCATCAAGACCGGCGAGGGCGAGAGCCCTCCTGAAACGAGCCGCCAGCGCCGGCTCGCCGAAATCCTCCGGCAACACATACTTGCGGTCCCGCGATCGGCAGGCATCCAGGAAGGCGGAGACGGTCGGGACGGCCTCGGCGGCAGCCCCCGGCTCCAGCAGAAACATTTGCGGCAGATTCGAGCCAAGGGCCCACACCGCCCCGTTGCGCGGAGTGACCGCCAGGACCGGGCGCTTCGCCGTCAGGTACTCGAACAACTTGCTGGGTATGACTGCCTCGGACTCCGCGAGCAACAGGAGGCCGTCCGCCGCGGCCAGCGCGCGCAGCATCTCGGGGCGTGCGACCGCCTGCTCGGCCTGCACCGTCCATCCGGTGGCCGTGAGCCGCGGGACCCACGACTCCAGCTCGCTGTGGTCGTCCCGCTCCAGCGCTCCCAGCAGCCGGATTCGCCCGCCGGTCCCGCCGGGGCTCACGTGGCACAGGGGCTCAAGCATCGCCCCGACGTGTCGGGTGCGTCGCGAGCCGCTGAAGCGCCCGGCATGCAGCAGGGTCACCTCCCCCGATACCGACGAGGAGGGAGGGTCGGGGATGGCGGTAAGTGGATAGGCGTTGGTGACGACTACCGTCTTCCGGCCAACTTCCGGCAGGCGCGCGACCAACAGTTCCTTCCACCGATGGGAGGTGACCAGGATGGCCCCAGCGCGATGCAGAATGCGCGCCTCCAGTCGGGCCTCCAGGCGGCGCCGCCAGCCCCACGCCACCACCGCGCGGTTGGGTTCGTCGAGCCACCCGTCGCGAAGGTCGGCGATGAACCCGGCCCCGAGGCGATCCGCCAGTCTAGCCGCGCCCACATGGACCGATTCGGGGGGACTGGAGGCCAGAACCAGGTCAGCCCCGCTTGCGTGCGCCAGCACCGCCGGGTGCCGTGCCATACGCCGGGCCCAGACCACCGTGGGATCCGGATTGAAGAGGGCGAGCGCCGCCGCGCGCCGAATGCGGTTCGCCTTACGGGTGTGAGGAGTGATGTGTTCGGGCGCTCGGTCAGGATAGAGGCCGAACGGGTCTCTGACCGCGATCTCGATGCCCCATGGCCTCGGGGTCACCCATTCCTGGGAGGCCGCGCGCACCAGCACCACGGACACGCCCTCGGCTCCAAGCCAGCGAAGGAACCGGTCCACGCGGTAGACGCCCACGTGGCCAGGTCGATTCCAGAAGGGCGCGACGAGGACCACGCGCCGGCCCCCCATCACGCCAGGACCTCGCCGTGGATCCGGGCCAGCCGGCGGCCCTGCGCGCTCGTCTCAGACCCGGCTTCCAGGTGGCGCCTGGTGACGATCATCGTCACTTCGACCTCATGCCGACCTGCTGGAGTGAGCGGTAGATATCCACCAGGCGGTCGTTCAGGATCTCGACATCGAACTCCGCTTCCACCAGTGCCCGGCCGGCGCGGCCCATGGCGGGCCAGACCTCGGGATGCTCCACGAGGTAGGCGAGTCGCTCGGCGAGGCCCGCAGAGTCGCGCTCGGGGACCAGGAAGCCCGTCTCGCCATCGCGGACTCCCTCCGGAATGCCGTTGTGCCGCGTGCTGACGACGGGAAGACCTGCCGCCTGGGCCTCTTGGAGAACCAGCCCTTGCCCTTCCATGTCGCCATCGGCGGCAGTGACACTGGGCAGCAAGAACAGATGAGAGGACCGGTACAGCTCCGCGACCTGGGCCATGGTCTGGGAGCCAAGCAGGGTCACCTCGGACTCGAGGCCCAGCTCCCGGATCAGTGACTCGAGCCTGGGACGCAGCTCGCCATCGCCGGCGATCCGGTACCGAACTGTGGGATGCGCCGCCTTCAGGCGAGCCACTGCACGGATGCCGTACTCGAGGCCTTTCTTCTCTACCATCCGGGCTACGGTGAGAATCGTCACCGGCTCACCGCGGTCCAGGGTGCGGGGCCGGAACTGGTCCGGGCCCAGCCGGACGCCCACCGGAAGCTTGACGATGCGGTCGCGGGGACAGCCCATGGCCGCCGCGCGATCCGCGGTGAAATAGGTGTTGGCCGTGAAGAGGTTTCCCTGCTCGCACAGGGCACGATACCGCCGCCGCAGAACCGCGGGTTTCCCCACGTTCACGTCGACGCCATGAAAGGTGGTGAGCACCGGGCCGGCGATCGCGCCGATGCGGCGCAGCTGCACCGCCTTCAGGCCGGTAGCGGCGAAGTGGGCGTGAATGACGTCGTACCGGGGACATCCCCGCCGAATCAGCGGGGACGCCTGGTGCAGCAGTCTGCCGGTGAGCGCGGCGCGTCCCAGAGTGAATGGGTCGAGGGACCGGATGGTGACCGCCGGCGCGCGCCGAGCCTCGGTCACCGCCAAACGAGCCGTGCTCAGCAGCCGCGGGGTCAGCCGCCTTGGCAACGGCGGCCGGTAGCAGGTTCGGTCGACCAGGCGATACCGACCCACCGGGTGGTGGATCACGTTCCCGTCGCCGGGCGTCTCGGCATAGATGTCGATCTCGTGGCCCCGGTCGAGCAGGCCGGTGAGCTGATGGAGGATGAACGTCTCCGAGACCACCGGGAACCCCTGCGTGAAGACGGCGATCCGCAGGCGACGGGAAACCGGCACGTCACGTGGCGCGGTCGCGGTCACCGACCAGGGTCAGGCGTCCGATCCGATCGGGGCGTCGGACCACTGATCCTCCGATAGATGAAGAAATCACTGAACGATCCGGTCCGATAGTCGCCCTGGTTGGGGTATCGGTTGGGAACATGCGCCATCAGGGTCCAACCGGGAGCATGGGCGTCGATCCAGGAGCTGAACCGCCGGTGACGGACGTGCATCGATTCACGATCGGCCGGCTCGTCGCGGTTGCTGGAATAGATGATTACGAAGCGGGTGGCGGCCTGAAACAGCGCCTCCATGTACCGCTCGAAGACGTCGTCCTCGACCAGGTGGAAGATCACGTCCAGCGACAGCGCCAGCTCGGCCCGGTGGCCGTCGTAGTCCTTGGCGAGCTGGAAGGTCTTGGAGGGATCGGCGCGGAACCGCTCCCGGCACCGCGCAATGGCGGCCTCGCTGACGTCCACACCCAGGTAGACGGGATAGGCGGCCAGCTCTAGCTGATTGCCGTCGCCGCACCCGAACTCGATCACCGACCGCACCTCATGCTCGGCGACGAAGCCGTTGAGAATCTCGGCCTTGAACAGGGCGAACTTGCCGTAGGATCCCGGTCCCGAGTCTCCCCCCGAGACGTAGCGCTGCTCCCAGTAGCGGTCCGAGCCGAGAAAGGGCGGTGGAGCCCCGCGGTCGCCCCGGATCCGCCGGTAGATCATCCGGGCCAGGGGCCCGACGATCGGCACCCGCTTGATGAGCTCCTTCACGCTGGCGGCGGCCATCCTACTCCTTTCCCGGGCCGCGTTCCCGGAGCCGAAGGATGTCGCGCACCTGGTCCCACCCGCCAGACGCGGCGTAGGCCAGGACATATGCGCCAGCGTATACCAGGCCGTCGACCAGGAGCACCGTCAACCCGGCGCGATCGTGCCCCAGTACCCGACCCAGCAGCAGACGGGCCGCGACCGTGGCTCCTGCAGCCGCGACTGCGGCCAGCGAAGGCCGCGCGATGGTGCGGACAAATCGGGACGGGGAGATCGGCGTGCCCCGAAAGCAGTAATGCAGAGCCGGCCCCACCAGAATCAGGCACACGCCGCTGAACGCCCAGGCCACGCCCAGGGCACCCCAGGGCAGTCCCAGCACGAACGAGAGCACGATGGCCGGGGTCGAGACCAGCTGCCAGCGGAACTGACGGTCGGTCCGCCCCAGCGAGGCGTACACCCAGCCGCCCGCCACGTTGAAGGTTCCGAGGAACGCGGCCACGCCGAGAGCCTGAAAGATCGGCACCGTCGGCAGCCAGGTCGGCCCCAGCACCAGCTGGATCACCGGCCTGGCGTCCACCACCAGGAATCCGATGATGGGCATCCCGGCGAGAACGATGGCGCCGATCGCGCGGTAGTAGTAGCGGGCGTAGCGCTCGGGCTGGTCCTGCAGTCGGCTGAGCGCCGGCACCACCACACCCGAGATCGGACTGTTGATCTGCTGAATCGGCAGCAGCAGGAGACGATATGCCTGGGTGTAGAACCCGAGCGCCGCGTCTGAGACGAAGCGGCCGATCAGCACGTTGTCGAGATTGCGATTGGCGAAGTTGAGGATGCCGAACCCGGTCTGATGGGCGCCGATCCGGATCATCGGCCGCACGTCCGTGCCACGCCGGGGGAGGCCGGGGCGCCAGCGGCAAGTCGCGAACAGCAGCAGGGCGATGGTGAGGCCGCTGGCGTACTGCTGGACCACCAGAGCCCACACGCCCCCGCCGCGCCAGGCGCCGACGATCGCGCTGGCGAACCCCACCAGCATGCCGATGGTGCCGACCAGGGCGATCGCGCCAAACCGCATCTGGCGCTGCATCAACGCGGCGTGCTGCACGCTGAGGCTGCTGATGAAGCTCGCGCCCGCCAGCGCCAGCCCGATCCATAACACCCGGGGGTCACGATAGAACCACGCCATGGCGGGGCTGAGTGCCGCGATCAGGGCGGCGGCGAACAGGCCGAGCAGCAGATTCAACCAGAACAGGTTGCTGATCTGCTCGTGAGTGATGCGAGCCCGCTGGATGGTCGCCAGCGACAGGCCGCCGTCCCGAATCACGGTGATGAATCCGGTCAACGCGATGGTTTTCCCGAAGACGCCGAACTCCTCGGGGACCAGCAGCCGCGCCAGCAGGGCGGTCCCCGCCAGCTGCACGACGAAGTTGCCTGCCTGGCCCAGCATGGTGACCACCGCGCCGCGAACGCTCCGTCCCCCCAAGTCTCCCCGCAGGTGCTCGGTCTCGAACAGGCGCGGGTCGCGGCCGGCCGAAGGATTCGGCGGGGTCGCGGCATCCACGGTTTCGCTCGGCGGGGGGTCCCTGACGATCACAGGTCAGTTCCGTACTGGCGGTCCACCCATGCGCGATAGCGTCCATCCATCACCGCGCGCCACCACCCCTCGTTGCCCAGGAACCAGCCGATGGTCCTGCGGAGCCCCGTCTCGAAGCTCTCGCGGGGACAGAACCCCAGCTCGTGCTCGATCTTCGCGGCATCGATGGCGTAGCGCCGGTCATGGCCGGCGCGGTCCGGCACGAAGGTGATCAGGCGCTCGGTCGGTTCCCCGGCTGCGGCGGGGGCGCGGGGAAACCGGCGGGCCAGACCGGGATCCCCGGCGAACGCCTCGTCGATCAATCGGCACGCGAGCCGCACCACCTCGATGTTCCGCCGCTCGTTGCGGCCGCCCACGTTGTAGGTCTCCCCCACCCGGCCCCGGAGCAGCACCGCCTCGACCGCGCGACAGTGATCTTCCACGTACAGCCAGTCTCGCACATTGAGCCCGTCCCCGTAGATCGGCAGCGGCTTGCCGTCGAGGGCGTTGACCAGCATGAGCGGGATCAGCTTCTCGGGGAACTGGAAGGGGCCGTAATTGTTCGAGCAGTTGCTGGTGGTGACCGGGAGTCCATAGGTGTGATGATAGGCCCGGACCAGATGGTCCGAGGCGGCCTTGCTTGCCGCGTAGGGCGAATTGGGTGCATAGGGGGTTTCCTCCCGGAACGGCGCGTCGTCGGGGCCAAGCGATCCGTACACCTCGTCCGTCGAGACGTGGTGGAACCGGGCCTCGGGAGGGGCCCCGCTCTCCTCCAGCCAGACCTGCCGGGCCGCCTTGAGGAGCTCGTGGGTGCCCAGCACGTTCGTCTCGATGAAGGCGTCAGGCCCGTGAATCGAGCGGTCCACGTGCGACTCCGCCGCCAAGTGGACAATGGTCGTGATCCGATGCTCGCGGAGCAGGCCCTCCGCCAGGCCGGGTGTGCGGATGTCACCGCGTACGAAGGTGAGCTCCGGACGGCTGCGGACCGGGTCCAGGCTGGCCAAGTTCCCCGCGTACGTGAGGCTGTCGAGGACCAGGACCGGTTCCCCCGGGTGGTGCGCAACCCAATGGTGGACGAAGTTGGCGCCGATGAATCCCGCACCTCCGGTCACCAGCAGCCTACGCATGCCCGAGTCCTTGCATCATGAGGTGGAGGTTGAACCGCCAGTGCCGACGCGGCAGCTCGAGGGCCGCGGAGGTCGCGGACGCGTCGAGCACGCTGTACGCCGGCCGCGGCGCAGCCGTCGGATATTCCTCGGTGAGGAGCCGCCGAATCGGCACTGCACGCCGAAGGTACCCGAGTGTCAGGGCCTCTTCCTGGATGGCGACGGCGAGCTCATACCAGCTTGCCTGGCCGTCGTCGGTCCAGTGATGAAGTCCGTTCAAACCGGGGCGCTCGGCCGCCGCCCAGATCGCCTCCGCGAGCGAGCGACACCAGGTGGGTGTGCCCACCTGATCGCACACGACCCCGATCTCGTCACGTTCCTTCAGGTGCCGAAGCATCGTGAGCACGAAGTTCCGGCCCTCTCTCGAGTAGAGCCAGGCCGTTCGCAGAATCAGAGCGTCACCGCCCAAGAGCCGGGTCACCTCGCGCTCGCCCTTCAGCTTGGTGCGCCCATAGACTCCAAGCGGGCGGGGAGGGTCCTCCGGCAGGTAGGGATGCCCCTGAGCGCCGTCGAAGACGTAGTCCGTGGACAGGTGGATCAGCCGGGCGCCCAGCCGCCGGCACTCCGCCGCGACGTGTCCGGCGCCGCGCGCGTTGACGGCTTCGGCCAGCTCGGGCTCTCCTTCCGCGGCATCCACAGCGGTGTAGGCCGCCGCGTTGATCACCAGCGACGGCTGCTGCCGTCTCAAGACGTCCGCGACCATGTCCGCGCGGGTAACATCCAGCTCGGCCGATGAGTACGGCAGGGCTACCCAGCTCGGGGGGACCGTGCTGATCAGCTCTCGCCCAAGCTGGCCCGCAGCTCCCGTGATCAGGACCCGGTTCCCGGCGGCGGAGTTCACCGGTAGACCGGCGCTGCCCGAAGCGCGAGCCCAGCCGCGTCCTTGGAGGACAGGATCGGGGCTGCGGTGCCGATCAACGGCCAGTCGATCGCCAGCTCGGGATCATCCCAACGCACCGTGCGCTCGTGCTCCGCGGCGTAGAAGTCGGTGCACTTGTAGACCAGGTCCGCCTGCTCGCTCAAAACGTAGAACCCGTGGGCGAACCCCGGAGGCACCCAGAGCTGGCGGTGATTGAGCTCCGAGAGCTCCACCCCTACCCAGCGACGGAAGCTGGGCGAGCCGCGACGAAGGTCTACCGCCACGTCGAAGACGGTCCCGGTGACCGCCTGCACCAGCTTCCCCTGTGGCTGTTCGATCTGGTAATGAAGGCCGCGGAGGGTCCCCCGGACTGATCGGCTGTGATTGTCCTGGACGAACGGCCCGCTGATCCCCCGCTCGGCGTAAGCCGCCGCATGCCAGGTCTCCAGGAAAAACCCTCGCTGATCGCTCCGGACAACCGGCTCGATCAGCAGGACGTCAGGTATCGAGGTGGGTACGACGTTCACGGCCCGCGGAGGTCCTCGATCAGCTGGAGAAGATATCGGCCATAGGAACCCTTGCGCAGCGGCTCGGCCAGGGTCTCGAGCTGTGCGGCATCGATGTAGCCCATGCGGTAAGCGATCTCTTCGGGACAGGCGATCTTGAGTCCCTGTCGCTGCTCGATGGTCTCGATGAAGATGCCCGCCTGAAGCAGTGACTCGTGAGTGCCGGTGTCGAGCCAGGCCGTCCCGCGGCCCAGGATCTCGACTGCAAGCCCGTCCTCCCGGAGATAGTGCAGGTTCACGTCTGTGATCTCGAGCTCCCCCCGCGCAGAGGGTCGGATCCCACGGGCGATGTCCACCACGCGGTTGTCGTAGAAATAGAGACCCGTCACCGCGTAATTCGACCGTGGCCTCGCCGGCTTCTCCTCAATCGACACCACCCGCCGCTGGTTATCGAATTCCACCACTCCGTACGCGCTCGGGTTCTGCACGTGGTAACCGAAGATCGTCGCGCCCACCCGGAGGCCGGCCGCGCGCTGCAGGGTCTGGCTCAGGTCCTGCCCATAGAAGATGTTATCGCCGAGCACGAGACAGCTCGGGTCGGACCCGATGAAGTCGCGGCCGATGACGAAGGCTTGCGCCAGACCGTCCGGCGACGGCTGCTCCGCATAGCTCAGCGACAGCCCCCACTGCTCCCCGCCCCCAAGCAGTCGCTGGAATGCCGGCAGGTCCTGCGGCGTGGAGATGAGCAGGATCTCCCGGATTCCCGCCAGCATGAGCGTCGACAGAGGGTAGTAGACCATCGGCTTGTCGTAGACCGGGAGGAGCTGCTTGCACACTGCGCGGGTGACCGGATGGAGCCGGGTCCCGGCCCCGCCAGCGAGGATGAGCCCCTTCCGAGGCCTGG
Source organism: Gemmatimonadota bacterium (assembly GCA_046729675.1). Taxonomy (GTDB): domain Bacteria; phylum Gemmatimonadota; class Gemmatimonadetes; order Gemmatimonadales; family GWC2-71-9; genus CAVVWJ01. The sequence goes on from JBKPGZ010000331.1 coordinate 10,876, forward strand.
CGACCGGGGTCATCCTCAGTACTCCAGCGGCAGCGCCACCCGACGGCCGTCGCGCGCCGACAGGTAAGTTGCAATCAGGATTTCCAGTGAGTGCAGCCCCTCGCGCCCATCGGTGTCAGGCACTGTTTCGCCCCGCAGACTCCTGATGACGTTGTCGTAGTACAGCGGGTGGCCGAAGCCGTACACCGATGTCGTCTCGTAGCTCGCCTGCTCCACCTTTTCGTCATCCGGGTCACGGTCGGCGAACTCCCAGTGTTCGATCTTGTTCACCGCCACGCCGCCGATGCGGGCCGTCCCCTTCTCCCCGATGATGGTGATCGAGCCCTCGTAGTTCTTGGGGTAGGTCAGCATCGTCACGTTCATGGAGCCCAGCGCACCGGTGCGCCAGCGGATGCTCACGACGCCGGTGTCCTCGACCTGGATGTTCCGGGCCAGGGTCGCCGTGTAGGCCTGGACGCTCTCCACCGGGCCGATCAGCCAGTCCAGCAGGTCCACATAGTGGCTCGCCTGGTTCATGAAGGCGCCGCCGTCGAACTCCCAGGTGCCCCGCCACGGCGCGCTGTCGTAGTACGACTGCGGCCGGGTCCAGAACACGTTGATGTTCACCATGTAGATCCGGCCGAAGCGGCGCTTGTCGATCGCCCGGCGGAGCAGCTGGAGGGTGGCGTTCCGGCGGTTCTGCTTGACCACGAAAAGGTGGACCCCGGCGACGTCGCAGGCGTGCACCATCCGCTTGCCGTCCTGCCAGGTCGTGGCCATGGGCTTCTCGGTCATCACATGGCGGCCGGCCTCAGCAACCTGGATGGCCTGGTCCGCATGGATGCCGGAAGGCGTCGAGAGGATCACGATGTCGGCGTCGGTTGCGGCCAGCATGGCGTCCAGGGACTTGAACCCCTTGGCGCCGGTGCGCTCGACGGCCCGGGCCAGCGCATCGGGCTCCACGTCGCAGACTCCGACCAGCTCCGCCCGCTCCGTGTGCTTCTCCAGGGCGTCGAAGTGGTTGGCCGAGATGCGCCCGCAGCCGGCGAGGGCGAACCGGATCCTGCGGTCGCGGATGAACGGCTTGGTGATGAACATGGGACGCTAAAGGTACATCTGACTAGGAGTTGGGGGTATGGTGCGCGGCTCGCCCTGGGGCTGCAACCCCTGTCTCTGGCGCGCTCCGGAGGTTTTTACTATCTTGTGAATAGTTTCACAATCTTAGGAGAGTACCCATGGCGACTGCGACCCGACCGGTGTCCCCCAATGCCGCATACCCCGCCGAGGCCGTGGGCCGGCTCTTCGCCCCGCCGGAGACCGAGGTCCCGGCGCTCAAGCTGCGGCGCCTCCTCCATGAGGCCCGCGACCAGGGCACCTTCCTCCACACCGCTGGCGCCTATGACGCCTTCACCTCGGCCATCATGACCCGGCTCGGGTTCAAGGCGCTCTATGGCAGCGGGTGGCAGCTGGCAGCAACCAAGAGCATGTACCCGGACATCGGGATCTACCAGTCGCACCAGATGGTGGAGTTGGTCCTCGAGATGAAGAAGGGCATCGAGGGCGCCCGGAATACGGCCTGGTACGACAGCGAGGGCCAGGAGCTGCTCCCCGCCCCCCCGGCGTTCGTGGACATGGAGGCCGGGTTCGGGGGCCCCACGCAGACCTTCACCCTGGCCACCGAGCTCATCCGGGTAGGTGCGGCGGGCGTGCACCTCGAGAACCAGGACCCGTCGAATCGCACCTGCGGCCACATCGTGAACGTCGGCAAGCAGAAGCGGAACAAGGTGCTGGTCCCCCGCGCCACATGGCTCGCCAAGCTGAAGGCCATCAAGGCCGCGGCCGAGGCGACGGGGGTCGATATCGTGATCATCGCGCGCACCGACTCCATCGACGGCGCCCTGCCCGACCAGGAGCCGGGTGGCGTGAAGATGGCCATCGATGATGCGTTGGAAGCCGCCGAGCTGGGCGTGGACGTGATCTGGCCGGAGTTCAACAACACCGAGATCGACCAGCCGCAGGAATTCGCGGAGGGCGTCCGGAAGTACTATCCGGACCAGATGCTGGGCTTCAACCTCTCGCCCTCGCTCTACTTCGGGAAGGCCAAGAAGGCCGGGACGCTGATCACCAACCAGCAGCTCGGCGACCTCGGCTTCATCCTTCAGTTCTCGACGCTGTTCAACTTCCGGACGGCGGGCATGGCGCTCGAGAAGGGCCTCCGGAAGTTCCTCCACAGCGGGATCGACGCGCTCGCCGATCTCCAGATCGAGGAGGATAGCCAGGAGACGTCGCCGACCACGAAGATGCACCAGAAGTTCGCGGGCATGAAT
>JBKPGZ010000332.1:0-11502 GCA_046729675.1 Gemmatimonadota bacterium
CGGAAGCTGCTCGAGCTGGCGGCACGGGGGATCGCGAGCGTACCCGTCGAGAGGCCGTTCACCGCGCCCAGGAACACCCGGATGCCCTCATCGAGCAGGTAGATGTTCATGTCGTTGAAGTTCTGATTGTCGATCTGCACCACGGTCTCGCCGTGGGATTCCTTCGCGGCCTGCTCGGAAGCCGGCTGCGGGGTCGGCTCCGACGGCGTAGAGCGCCCGGTGCCACAGCCCAGCGTCAATGCCGCCAGACCGGTGAGTCCTGCCAGTAGTCTCCGCATGGCCTGCATCTCCTTTCTGCGTGCAAGATGCCGGCCGTGCGGCGAATCGTCTTGGATAACGGTGTTCCCCCGATCGGGGAACCGCAGTCAGACGGTCAAGGCAGGTAGGTGGACTGCGAGGCGATCAGCTGCCAGCGCTCTTCGCGCCAGGCGTACACGTCCAGAAATCGAATGCGAAAGTCGAAGCGGATGGACATTTCCTCCCCTTCCAGGGCATTCACTCCGCTCACCAGTCCGACGTCGCCGATCAGGCGCGCCGTGAGCTGGCTCTGACGGAGCCGGGCCACCCGGACGCTCCCACTGGTGAACGCGCGGATCTGGCCGGCGCGATCCTGCGGCCGGCCGGCCGGGTCGTGGCCCAGGTAGTCGGATGCCAGCAGGTCCTCGAGCGCGGCGAGGTCGGCTTCCTGCTCCGCACGGGCGAGGCGGCTCGCCGCGTCCAGGAGGGACGCCTGGGACCTCACCTGCTGCATCGCGGTCCTCCCCCGGTCGGGGGAGCAGCGCAGTCCAATCGCCGCAGCGGGTTGTGTCGCATCTTCGCGTCCCAGGGAGAGCAAGTCACAAGATATCTCCTGGAGGGAACCATGGAGCTCGTGGTGAATCGAATGATGGTCTGCGCGCTGGCCGCTTTCCTGTCAGCGGGAGCGAGTCGGAGCGCGGCGGCCCAGATGGCGGATACCACGGCCGCGTCGGACACCGCCCATGCGGTGAAGGTCGAGACCATGAAGCACACCGTCTACCGCACGAAGGCGCCGACCAATCCGCCCGCCGCCAGAGCGGAGACGAAGGGCAGGGCGCCGTCGGCCGGGGCGGTCTGGGTGGCTGGGTTCTGGGACCTCCGCGGCGATCCCAACAGCGCCGCACGCGCGGGGTGGGTCTGGGTCCCCGGCCGGTGGATCGAGCCGCCTGTGCCGCACGCCCGTTGGGACCCCGGGCACTGGGGCTGGGCGGACGATTGGTATACCTGGATACCCGCGCACTGGGTCGTGCCCGGACGGCACGGGTATCCCCCAGAGCTGCAGTCCGACCAGAGTACCGAGCTCGAGATGTCGGCGCCCTAGGACGCGGTGGCGGGGCTGCGTGCCCCGCCACGCGTGGAGTAGGGAACCCAGAGTACGACCTTCGTGCCCCGCCCGGGGGCGCTCCGCACCCGGAGCCGACCCCGGATCTGACTGGCCCGCTCGCGCATGCCGAGCAACCCCCAGTGCCCGCCGAACGTGGGAAGGTGTGAGTCCATGTCGAACCCCCGCCCATCATCCGTCACCGACAGCCGCACGCGCCGCTCGCCGAACTCCACCCGCACGCGCACGGTGGATGCGTCCGCGTGCTTCACGACGTTGGTGATGGCCTCCTGCACTACCCGGAGGGAGGCCCCCTCGACCTCGGGGTCCAGCGGTCGGGGCATGCCTTCGACCTCGTACTCGAGGGCGACACCGGTGCCACGCGCGGAGTCTTCGGCGGCGGTCCGTAGCGCCAGGGTGAAGTCCGTCCCCGCACTCGACGGGGAGCGCAGGTCCCAGACCGCTCGGCGGGCGTCCACCAGCGTCTTCTGCGCCAGCGCGATCACGTCGCGCAGCGCGGCAACCGCCTCCGGTGGACCCGGCAGCCGGCTGGTCGCGGCGACCAGCTTCAGGGCGATCCCGGTGAAGCCCTGCAGCAGGGTATCGTGAATCTCCCGCGCCAGCCTGGTCCGCTCGTCCAGCGCGGCGGCGAAGCGGGCCCTTATGGCCCGCTCCCGTGCCCGCCGCAACGCCTGTTGCGCCCGCTTCCGGTCCTCGATGTCGAAGCTGGTGCCGTACCACCTGATGATGTGGCCCCGCCGGTCGCGCAGCGGCACGGCGCGATGGAGAAACCAGCGGTAGGTCCCGTCCGCGCGCCGGAGCCTGGCCTCGTCCTCGATCGGCTCTCCGCTCTGAAAGCACGCCGTCCACTTGGGGAGCAGTCGCTGGTAGTCCTCCGGGTGCAGCGCGGTGGCGTAGCCCCAGCCCTCCGCCTCCTCGCTGGAGAGGCCGGTGAACTCCAGCCAGCGAGCGTTGCTGAGCTCGCCGGTACCGTCGGGCAGGGTGGTCCAGACCAGCGCGGGGACCGTGTCGAAGGCGAGCCGGAGCTCGCCCCGGGCGATCTCCGCTTCCGCCAGGGAGGCGCGAACCCTCGACAGCAGCCGGGTGATGACCAGCGCGGTGAAGAGGAAGGCGCCCAGGGCCACCAGGTCCAGCGGGTCTTCGATGCCCCAGGTGTCCCGCGGCGAGACGAAGAACCAGTGCAGACTCAGGGCCGCTACGGTGCAGACGACCGCCGACACGGCGAAGCTGCCGGTGAGGGACAGCAGCACCACCGCGATCAGCAGCACCATCGCGGTGGTAGCGACGTCGAGGTGCAGGCGCTCGCAGACGTAGGACAGCGCGATCACTCCGGCGCCGCCGAGCAGCGCCTCGGCCGCCCCAAGCCTGAATCTGCGGGCCTTGTCCTGCATCATCGGGAAACCGGGGGTAGGAGTGGATTTGTGATAAGGATCGCGGCGGGCCCGGGTGGCGTCCAGCCCGATGACCCCCTCCCCGAATGGGGAATTGTCCCTCTCTCGAAGGCCCGGTTTCTTAGAGGGAGTCTCACCGGAGATGGACCGATGGCCGGAACCCAACACACCGACGCGGCCGCCGTGCGGCACGGCGTCCTGATCGCGGACGATCACCCGGTCGTCCGCGCCGGGCTGGCCGCGGTGATCGCTCAGGAGCCCGATCTCAGGATCGTGGCGGAAGCCGAGAACGGCGAGCGTGCGGTCGCGCTCTTCCGGGAGCACCAGCCCGCCGTCGTGCTGATGGACCTCCGCATGCCGCAGATGGGTGGAGTGGAGGCGATCGAGCGCATCATGGCGGATTTCCCCGGCGCACGCATCCTCGCGTTGACCACCTATGACGGAGACGCCGACATCCGGCGTGCCCTGCGCGCCGGCGCCCAGGGCTATCTCCTGAAGGACATGCTGCTCAGCGACGTGATTACCGCCATCCGCACCGTGTTACGGGGCGAGCGGGTGATCCCCACGGCCGTCGCGACCCGGCTGGCCGAGTTTCCCGAGCGGAGCGACCTCACCGAGCGGGAGCTCGAGGTCCTTCACCTGGTGGGCCGGGGGCTGAGCAACAAGGAGGTGGCCAAGGCCATCGGGCGTATGGACGAGACGGTCAAGATCCACCTCAAGAACATCTTCGCCAAACTGGGCGTGGACGACCGCACCCAGGCCGTGACGGTCGCCCTGGCGAGGGGTCTGATCCACCTGGAATGAGACGCGCGAACGGCACTCCGGGTCGCACCTGTGCCCTCTGCGGTCGGGGCCTCGCCCCCGGCGAGGCCGTCGTCGCCGAGACGGTCGGCGAGCCGGTGGCGCGGTTCATCAGGCAGGATCATCCGGAGTGGCAGGGGACCGGTTACGTCTGCAGGACCGACCTGGCGCGCTATCGCACCCGGTTCGTGCACTCCCTGCTCGAGGCCGAGCGGGGCGAGCTGACCGACCTCGACCGCGAAGTCCTGAAGAGCCTCCGCGAGCACGATCTCATCGCCACTGACGTGGAGCAGACGTTCGAGCGGGAGCGAACCCGGGGCGAGCGGTGGGCCGACGGGCTCGCGGCCTTCGGCGGCAGCTGGGCGTTTCTGATCGCGTTCGCAGCGTTCGCCGGCCTCTGGATCATCACCAACTCGATCGCCCTGCTCCGGCGCCCGTTCGACCCCTACCCCTTCATCCTCCTCAACCTGATGCTCTCCTGCCTCGCCGCCATCCAGGCGCCCATCATCATGATGAGCCAGAACCGCCAGGAGGCCCGGGACCGGCTCCGCTCCCAGCACGACTACCAGGTGAATCTCAAGGCCGAGCTGGAGATCCGGCACCTGCACGAGAAGGTCGACCACCTCTTATCCAGCCAGTGGGAGCGCCTGGTCCAGATCCAGCAGGTGCAGCTCGAGCTGCTGGCCGAGATCAGTCGCGCGCAGCGCCTCTCCTCCTGATCCCGACTCCCCCGAATGGGGGGCCAAAAGACTCCCCGTTCCGGGAATGGTCTCGCCTCGCCACGCGCCGCAACTTGTCAGCAGGTACTTGTCCCCGATGAACGCGGAGGAGCGAGATGGCGAGGACTGACGTGGCGCGGTTCTGGCAATCGCCGGCCCGGGTATCCCCGGGGTTCGTGGGCGCGTATCTCGAGACCGGACGGCCCGTGCCGCACGTGCACGAAGAGTGGCAGTTCGCCGTTCCCGAGGTTCCGTCCGCGCTCTCGCTTGGCGCTTTCCGCCGATTCGCCGCAGGGGAATGCGATGTCACGGTGGTGGCCCCGTACGAGGTGCACGCCGAGGGTGATGGAGGATTCGAGACCCCGCCCCGCTGGCGGGCACTGTTCGTCGCCCCCTCGGTCGTCCTTGACGTCTACGGTGGCGAGCCGCGATTTCACGGCCCCGTCCTCGCCGATCGCGCGGCGGCGCTGTCGCTTCGGGATCTGCTGCGGCGCGGTGAGCAGGGTGCCGCCGCGGGAGCCGAGCTCGAGACGGCGATCCGGCGATGGCTGGAGCAGCTGCTGCGCGTCCACGCCGGCGCCGTCCGCCGTCCCGCCCGCGCGCCCGGCCTGGAGCGGGCGCGGGTCTATCTGCAGGAGCGGCCGACGGCCGTGGTCAGTCTGCTCGAGGTGGGAACAGCCGCCGGGGTCACCACCTCGCACCTGGCGCGCTCGTTCTCCCGCGCCGTGGGCCTCCCGCCGATGAGCTACCACGTGCAGATCCGGCTGGCCCACGCGCAGCGGCTGCTGGCCGAAGGGAAGCCGGCCACCTGGGTGGCCTACGAGTGCGGCTTCTCCGATCAATCCCATCTGAACCGGCGTTTCAAGCAGGCGCACGGTCTGACGCCGGGGGCGTTTCAGGCACAGATCCGGGGAACGCCCCACGCGGCGTGATGTGAGCCTCGGGATCCCTTCACCGTGACCGACCTTCGGGAGGACCTGGCCGCCCGCGGCATCCAGCTCGGCGACGAGATCGGGCGGGGCGCGGCGGCCGTGGTGTATCGCGCGATGGACCGCCGCCACGTTCGGCCGGTCGCCGTCAAGGTCTTCACGCCGGGGGCGGGCGGAGAGGTGGCGGAGGACCGGTTCCTCCGGGAGATCCGGCTCGCCGCGGGGCTGCAACACCCGCACATCCTCCCGGTGTACGACTCGGGTATCGCGGGCGGGGCGCTCTTCTACGTCATGCCGTACGTCGATGGCGAGTCGCTGCGCGCGCGGCTCGCCCGGGACGGCCGACTGCCGGTGCAGGAGGCCCTCCGGATCGCCCGCGAGGTGGCGGACGCGCTCGGGTTCGCGCACGCGCACGGCGTGGTGCACCGCGACATCAAGCCCGAGGACATCCTGCTGGAGGGAGGCCACGCGGTCGTCAGCGACTTCGGCGTCGCCCTCGCGGTCGAGCGCGCGGGCGACGACGGCCGGCTCACCGTCGGCGGCGTGGTGGCGGGATCGCCGGCGTACATGAGCCCGGAGCAGGCGAGCGGCGACCCGTCGGTGGATCGCCGCAGCGACATCTACAGTCTCGGCTGTGTCCTCTACGAGATGCTGGCCGGAGAGCCGCCCTTCTCGGCGATATCCGCTCGGGGGACCGTCGCCAGCCGCTTCCTCGGCCCTCCGGTCCCCCTGGAGCAGAGCCGGTCCGAGATCCCGGCCGAGGTCTCCGATGCGGTACAGAAGGCGCTCGCGCTGGCTCCGGCCGATCGCTTTCCGCGGATGGAGGAGTTTGCGGCGGCCCTCGGCACGCCCGCGAGCGCCCCGCCCGCGGCTCGGCGACGTTTCCGCGGCCGTGCCCTGGCGGTGCTCCTGGTGGCCCTGACTGTCGTCGGAGTGACCCTGCTGCCGGGGCGTCCGCCGGCCCGGCGGACGGAGCGGCTCGATTCCCGACGGGTGGCCGTGGCCACGCTCAGCAACGAGACCGGCGAGCGGCGGCTCGCGCCTTTGGGCGACCAGGTCGGGGCCTGGATCACCGACCGGGTGAGCCGCCTTGGCGCGGTGGAGGTGGTGACCTCGGCGACCACGGTGCCGGCCCGCACGCGAGGCACCTCGGACGGGCCCGAGCGGCTGCGGGCCCTGGCCCAAGAGACCCGCGCGGGCACCCTGGTCACCGGCTCCTACTATCGGGGAGCGAAAGGCACAGTCGAGTTCCACATCGACATCGTGGACGCCAACTCGGGTGAGCTGCTGCGGGCCATCGGTCCGGTGGACGCCACGGGCAGCGCGGAACGGGTGGCCGACGGGCTGAGCCGGGAGGTGGCCGGTGCGCTCGACACGCTCGTCGCACGAGGCGTTGGCGACGTCCGGTGAAGTGCGGGATTCCGCATTCCTGGGTAAAGGGGATGCGAGGACCGAATGAGCGCGATAGTCTGGGGCTGGATCGCAGTCTGGATGATCGTCCGGCTGTGGCTGGAGTGGCGGGTGGATCAGACCTGGCTGCCGGGGACCGCCGAGGTGCGGGAGGACTACAGCAACTGGGCGGTCCCGCCCTCGAACGCGCTGACGCCGGAGGGAGAGCGGCTCTGGCGGGTGCTGTACCGGGTGACCGTGTGGGGGTTCGGGATCTGGCTGCTGCTGGTGGCGATCTGGTTCGTCTGACCTTCCGTGAGGCGATTGTCACCCTGAGCGGAGCGAAGGGGACCATGCTGGATATGGTCCCCTTCACTTCGTTCAGGGTGACATGTGGGCGAATCCTGGCGCGGGATGCCGACGTCGGGTTAAAATCGGTCCCCGACCTCCAGGAGCAGCCGTGCGCCACGCCCTGCGCTCACTCTTCCAGTCCCCCGGTTTCTCTCTCGCAGTCATTCTTACCCTCGCCCTGGGCATCGGCGCCAACACCGCGGTGTTCAGCGTGCTCCGCGGGGTGCTGCTCCGTCCGCTGCCCCACGAGGGCGGCGACCGGCTCCTCTACCTGAAACAGTCGGCCACCGGCACCGGGCAGCAGAACGTTGCGTTCTCGGTCCCGGAGATCGTGGACATCCGGAGTGGGGCCCGGAGCCTCGGCGCCGTCGCCGAGTTCTCCTCCCTGACATTCAACCTCATCGGCGCCGGCGAGCCGGCGCAGGTGCAGGCCGGCATCGTGACCGGCAACTTCTTCGAGGTCATGGGGCTCGGCGCGGTGGTCGGGAGGACCTTCGACGAGCGGGACGACGGCCCGGGCGCCGCCCCCGCGATGATGCTGACCCACGCCTACTGGCAGCACGCGTTCGCCGGCGATCCGTCGGTGATCGGTCGGGCGTTCCGGATCAACGGCCGCTCGGCCACGGTGATCGGCGTGGCCGAGCCGGCGCCGAGCTTCCCGACCGAGAACGACGTCTTCGTCAACATGGTCACCAGCCCGCACCACCTGGACGCGACGATGGTGACCGGCCGGACCCACCGCATGACCGAGGTGTTCGCCCGGCTCGCGCCCGGGGCCACGGTGGAGCAGGCGCGGACCGAGATCTCGGCGCTGACCGCGCGGCTCCGGCGGGAGCATCCCGACGCGTACGACCCGGGGGCGGGCTACCAGGTCACCGTCTCCCAGCTGCGGGATGCGCTCACCGAGAAGGCCCGCCGCACCGTCCTCCTCCTCACCGCAACCGCCGCGCTGGTGCTGCTCACCGCCTGCGCCAACGTCGCCAACCTGGTGCTCACCCGGGGTGTGCGGCGCGAGCGCGAGCTGGCGATCCGCTGGGCGCTCGGCGCCGACCGCTCGCGGCTGCGTCGGCTGCTGCTGACCGAGACCGCGATCCTCGCCACCCTCGGCGCCGCGCTCGGCCTCGGCATCGCCTATCTCGGTCTCGACCTGCTGGTAGGCTTCGCCCAGCGGTTCACCCCGCGCGCGTCGGAGATCAGGATGGACGGCGGCGTGTTGGTGTTCGCGGTCGTCGCGGCCAGCGCGTCGGCGCTGCTGTTCGCTTTTGTGCCATCGCTGCGCGGGCCGGAGGAGGCGGGCGCGTCGCTCACCCGCACCGGCTCCCGGGCCACCAGCGCGAGCCAGCGGATCCAGCGCGGGCTGATCGTGGCGCAGGTGGCGGCCACGGTGGCGGTGCTCACGGCCGCGGGGCTGCTGACCCGGACGCTGCTCCGACTCTACCAGGTGGACCCGGGCGTGCACCTGGAGAACACACTGACCATGGAAGTGCCGCTCGAGGGCGAGCGCACGCCCGCGCAATCGCTCGCGATCCAGGAGGAGATGCAGCGGCGGCTCGCGGCGCTGCCGGGCGTGACCGAGGTCGGCGTCGGCTGGAACGTGCCGCTCCGCGCCTCCGGCGTGCAGCTCGAGCTCAAGGCGGAGGCGCAGGCGCAGGATCCCGGGCAGCCGAGGCCGGTGGCGGAGTACCGCACGGCGACGCCCGAGTACTTCCGCGCCGCCGGTATCCCGCTGATCCAGGGCCGTGAGTTCGCCGCCACCGATGGCCCGGAGGCAGGGAAGGTCGTGATCCTGAACCGCACCCTTGCGGAGCGGCTCTTCCCCGGCGTGGATCCGATCGGCCGTCGCGTGGCGTGGACCGGCGACGTGCTCCGCTTCATCCCACTCTCGCCTGATTGGCGGACCGTCGTCGGCGTGGTGGGCGACACCCGCGACGCGGGGCCCGACGCCCCGCCGCTCGCGGCGGTCTATCAGCCGATGACGCAGAACGACTTCGGCATGTTCCCCGGGGCGATCGTGCTCCGCGCCCGCGGCGCCGAGGGCCTGGGGCCGCAGGCGGCGCGCATCATCCGCGAGCTGATCCCCGACCAGCCGGTGGAGCGGGTCGCGACGCTGGGGCAGATCCGGGAGGAGACGGTCGCGCCGCAGCGGCTCAACGCTATGCTGGTGGGTGCGTTCGGCGCGGTGGCGCTCGCGATCGCGGCGGTTGGAATCGGCGGCGTGCTGGCGTTCTTCATCGCGCGCCGCACAGCGGAGATCGGGATCCGCATGAGCCTCGGCGCGGATCCGATGCGGGTGATGGGGATGGTGCTGGGAGACGGTGCCAGGCTGCTGGCGTTCGGCCTCGGCCTGGGGCTGCTGGCGTCGGCGCTGGCCGCGCGCCTGATCCAGGGGATGCTGTTCGGCGTGCCGCCGCAGGATCCGGTGACGTTCCTCTCAGTCGCTGCGCTGGTGTCGCTCGTGGGGCTCGGGGCCTGCGCGTTGCCGGCGCTGCGCGCGGCGCGGGTGGATCCGCTGGTCGCGATGCGAGCCGAATAGGCAACGCTTGTCACCCTGAACGAGTGGCTTGTCACCCTGAACGCAGTGAAGGGGACCATATCGAGCATGGCCCCTTCGCTGCGCTCAGGGTGACAAGCGTGTGAAAGCTATTCCTTCAACATCTTCGGATCCTGATACACCATCAGGTGCGCGTACGGCGTTCCCGCGAACATGATGTAGGTCCCACCCGCGTTCGGCTTCGTCGGAATGCCGGTGCTGGCGGAGTCGAACGGCCAGATGATCATCCAGTGCGGTGGCTCCCTCACCTCCTTGGTCCCGGCTCCCGGCATCATCACGATCTTCCCGTCCGACGTCTCGTAGTGGACGCCGCCCTTGGCCATGTAGGCGATGCCCGGCTTGTCGATCGTAGGAGGCTGCGGCTTCTGCGACATAGCCGATACCAGCCAGGCGAAGCCCCGCTGGTCCGCGCACACCGGGGCGTTGCTGCCGTCCGGCATCAAGGTGCAGGTGAATCCGTTCTTGCTTTCGGTGACGGGTGTGACCTTGCCCTTCGGGTCGAGGCGGGAAACGCCGGCCTGGTCGGCGATACGCGCCGGGGCCGCCTCCTTCACATCATTGCTGAACTCCTCGTCAGCCTTGGTCAGCGCCGCGCCCTGGGCGAGAAGCGTGGTGGAAGTGAGGAGCGAGAGTACGGCGGTGGGAAGCAGGATCGTGCGGGTCATACGTCCTCCTTAAGGACGCCATCCCGCGCCGCGAGCCGCGGCCTGGGGCGTAATCGGAGGGGCTGCAGCGCAGCGATGCGTCGCCATCGCGTATTCTACGAGCCGGCCCGGCTCCGGCAAGACGACACCTACATGCTCCGCCCCGATCTCGCCGCCACTATGTGATGCCCTGGGCGGGCGGCCGGTCGCATGCGGCAGCCGACCGACCGCCAAGGCCTGCCGAACGCGTCAGCTGGTGGCTTCACCCAGCTGGCCCTTGATCTTCTCCGCCTGGTCCAAGTGCTTCTGGATCACCGGCTTCGCCTTCTCGATCAAGGCCTTGAGCTGCTCGTTCTGCGCCTGTCCGTGGGCGTTCTCCACCAGGTCGAGCACCGCCTTGTGGGCGGCGATCTCCTGCTCGATGTAGACCCGATCGAACTCCGGACCCTTCGGGGTGGACTCGAGGGCCTTCATCTCACCCTCGGCGAGCGGCTTGACCGGATCAGTCGCCGGCGGAGCGGGGGTCACGTTCAGCTTCTTCGCCAGCTGCTGGCCCGCCTCCCGCAGCGCGTGGTGCTCGCTCATCATGAGCTTGGCGAAGTCCTTTACTTCCTTGTTGGTCGCCTTGGTGACGGCAAGCGCGCCGGCGGCGCTGTCCGCCTTGTTGGCCTCGTCTAACAGGGCCACGATGTTGGGGTCGGTGAGCGGCGCATTGGCCCCGGCGGTATCGGCCGCCGTGGTATCGGTCGCCATTCCCGTCTCCGGGCCGGCGGGCACGGTATCCCGGATCGCCGCGGAGCGCTCCCGGCCGCAGGCGGCGAGGCTGAGGGCGAGCCATGCGGCCGGAACGAGCGCATGGGGTGAGAGGACGCGGTGCATGAAACCTCCTCGACATGGGGGTATGGACCCCAAGTCGTTGGTGATCAATACGTTACGAACGCTGCGGAGCAGTCGGCTCCGCCAGCAGACAAAAGGTGGGGGGAGGTACGACGGAATTCTGTGACTTGTCACCCTCAGGGTGACAAACGCACCCTGAGCGTTAGCTTCCGAGGATACCCTCACACGCCGCTCCGCGTGGCCGATACTCGGGAGCGCCATATGCCTGTCAATCGCGCCGTCAGCTTCACCGGAATCAGCTTCCACAATCCCTTCCTCCTGTCCTCCGCCCCGCCCACCGAGTCGGAGAGCAACATCCTGCGCGCCTTCGAGGCGGGATGGGGCGGGGTGGTCACCAAGACGATCGGGCTCCATCCGGTCACCAACGTGGTAGGAGCCAAAGCCAAGTTCATGCGCACGTCGCCCGAGGACTCCTACGTCTCCATGAAGAAGCGGCCGGGGGCGGCGCTGCACTCGTCCTGGAACTGGGA
>JBKPGZ010000333.1:0-2006 GCA_046729675.1 Gemmatimonadota bacterium
TCATCGTCCTCGTTGTGGCCGCTGTCGGGGGCCTCGCCGTTTTGCGAGTGATCCGCGGCGATCTGCCGTCGGAGGCCGAGAAGGCCGAACAGATCGGGCGCCTCAAGGCCACGGTCCTGCCCGTCCTCGAGGACCTGAAGGTCGAGTACTTCATGGACGCGGCCGGGTGCGCCATCCTCACCTACCCGCGCGGCGATTTCTTCGACGGAGACCCCGAGGACTGCGGTGGCTTCACTGCCCGCGCGGTCCAGTTCGACGACGTTGCGCGCGCCGACCACCAGCTGATCAAGGCCGCCCTGGCGGCGTCCGGGACCCCCATCGAGCGGGTCGGTGGCACGTTCTTGAGTGATGGCCGCGTCAGGTGGGCCTTTTTCATGTCCACCCACGGCGCGCCCTTCGCGACGTCGTGGTCGCTGGAGTACGACCCCGAGGGCACGCGCTCGCCGGGGTCTGCGGGAATCGTGACGCTCACGCCGGTCGAGGGCGAGCAGGACTGGTGGTTCGCCTGCTGCGCGGACTGACAATCGGAGCCGTCGTGCCGGGTAACAATCCGCACTGAACAACCCGAACTCCAACGAGTTCATCAGGACGCGTGGCTGCGCCGTCGGACTGTCGGCGGCTATGTACGTTCTTGAAACGTCACCGGGCTCACGCGCCCGGACGCGCATCGAACAAGATTGGGTGATTGGGCGGTCGTCCGCCATGGCTCGACGGCGCGCTCCCAACGGGCGATGGTTGTCTCAGCAAGGTGTATCTAGGCGCCAGGAGGCATTGAGCACGGAGGCCGACTGGCGCCACGCGGGGTTCAGAGTTTGGGGGACCGCGTGTTTGAGTGGGAGGAGGCGGTCGTCCACGTGATGGGTTAGGAGATAGCGGGAATCGAATCGGCACCCCTGCCTCAAAGTGCAACCTCTCGACCGATATGGGTTCATGATCCATTGGTGTTGCGAATCTTGCTGAAGGTCAAGCCCGGGATGGGCGGAAACTACAGCTGGGTCGAGTGCGGCAGCTGCGCCATGGGCTGGCAGGTTGCGGACTACGCCGAGAGCGCCAGGTGACGAGATATGGCAGGGCATCCCGATGAAGTCCGTTGACGGCTTAGTAGGCAAAACCGATCAGGGAACGGTCGGGCTCGCTGAGAAGGTCAAGCAGACGACGGCACCCGTAGGGCAACCGGCGAAGCCCTCCGCCGCCCGGTCCTGGGTGAGCATTCCGACGAAGCCGACGACGAGTCCGACAACCGCCATGACCACAAACGCCGCGATGATTATCCGGCGGACCCAACGGGGTGGGCGGCCCGGCGCCCGGAACCGCAACCACGAATTGGTGTAGCTCGACCAACGTGCTGCCTCCTGCAGGCGAGCTACCGGGTCCTCTCCCAATCGCTTCTTAGCCATGGTCAGCGGGGGTCTTCCACGAATCGGAGCAGGATGATGCTCACGATCATCAGCAGGCCCAGGAAGACAACGGCTGGCAAGTGCCATCGCTTCGAGCCGAAGGGGTCCTCGCGTTGCTCCCGTTGGATCTGCTCGACCCACGGCCAGAAGCGCCAGATCATGGCTCCCAACCAGAGCGCAACGATGACGGGTCCGAGGATCTCCAGGCTCATGGCATCGGCAGCTCATCCGCGCTGGTTCAGCCGCCCCGATCTGGCTCGCCGACGGAAATTGCTTCGACCTATCCTTCAGGCCGTGACGATTGAGCAACCGCCTCCCGACCCGGACGGCCGTCCCCTACATCTCCCACCCCCTACAGGTTGGAGTGCTCGAACCCAGACGGCTGCATCATCGCTCCGGGGGCATGAGCATCGAAGCTAGCGCACTCTCCGACGAGGTACGGGCAGTGTTGCTTGGCGTCCTCCTCGCAGCGGCAGCGCTTGCAGCCGTGTGGGCACGCGAATGGCGGAGATGGTCGCGTCTCGTGCGAGCCGGTGCCGCGGCGGCCATTGCAGGTGCGAGCTCCGGCGCGCTCCAGGGTGGGTATGGCTCCGTGCTCTTCGGAGCGCT
>JBKPGZ010000334.1:0-4974 GCA_046729675.1 Gemmatimonadota bacterium
CGAAGCCGGCGGAGCGACGGGCCTGGGCTGAGCAGAAGGCGGGGGCATCGGAGCGGGCGGAGCAGACGGTGCCGGGGGCGAGGCCGAAGCCGGCTGAGGTGCGGCGGTCGGCGGCGACGCGGCCGGCGGAGGCGAGGGTACCCGGGACGCGGCCGGCGCCGGCTGGGGTGCTGCGGCGGCAGGCGCAGGCGCTGCCGGAGAAGGAGCAGTCGGTGCCGCCGTCCCCTGCGTGGGCCCGGCCGTGGGGGCCGGGGCCGCGGCACTCGCCGACACTCCCGCCCCACGCTGCTCCCGGTTGACCGCGAACACCGCGCTGCACACCGCGCAGCGGGCACGCACACCGGCCTCGGGCACCTTGGCCGGATCCACACGATAGACGGTGGCGCAGTTGGGGCAGGTGACGTTCATGGTCTCGTCCTCACGGCAACTCCCTTGCGCCCGATCCCTGGCGGTCCTCGCCATTGGTTCCCTGCCGGCGATCGACCACGAAAACCGAGCCCGGCAGCGTCTTGGCGTAACTCTTCATCTCGGTGGCAAGCTCGCTCACCTGAGCCGGGTGCGCAAACTTGCGGTGGCGGTTGGTCACGATCCCGATGGACAGTGTCATCAACGGGACCCGGTGCAGCTGGCCGCGACGATCCTTGCCGAAGAAGTACCCCGCCCGGCGGTCCTGCTCGTTGTACTGCAGGGGGATCAGGGTGTCGAACACGTCGAGCACCTCGGTGCATACCGCGCTGATCTCGCCCAGCGGCACGATGAAGATGAAGTCGTCGCCCCCGATGTGCCCGACGAAACCCTTCGCGCCCAGCAAGCCTTTCACCACATCGTGGAGGATCCGCGACAGCAGATAGATGACCCGATCGCCGTCGTAGTAGCTGTAGCGGTCGTTGAATTCCTTGAAATGGTCCAGGTCCGCGTAGCAGACCGCGAACTCCTGATCCGACTCGAGCCGGCGGCGGATCTCCCGCTCGATCTCGGTGGTGCCCGGCAGCCTGGTGGAGGGGTGCACCGACACGTCCCGCTCGGTGCGCACCAGCATCGCGTCGAGCCGGGAGCGCTGCTCCGCGGGCGAGAAGAGACTGCTGATGACCTCGTCGGCGCCGGCCGCGAACCAGGCCTGAACCTGCTCCGGGTGATGATCACCGGCGAGGGCGGTCACCGGCACGATGGCCGTGAAGGCGTCGCTCTTGAGTCGGCGCACCAGCCCGACGCCCTCGTGCCGGGCGCCGTTGCCATCCACGAAGAGCATGCAGGGATGGCCTCGGAGCACAATTGACTCGACTTCGTCCGGGCGGCTGAAGACCAGCAGAGGAAAGGTGTTGGCCGAGGCCCACTGACGGACCAAGGTCGGCACCGGGCAGCCGTCCGGCGAGTAGAAGAGAATCGTCGGGCGAGTGCGCACCCTGGCCTCTCGTAAGGGTTTACAACTAGCTAACTTAGGACGTTGGACGCCGCAAGTCAATCAGAGGAAGAACGCCCCGACCGCCACCATCAGGTAGACCGCCAGCAGCTGCACCCCCTCGAACCAGTGCGATTCCCCATCCAGGGTGATGATGGCGGCCACGCCGGTGGCCATCCCCAGGGCCAGCACCTCGAACGGGGTAAACACCAGGTTCATGTTCCGGCCCATCAGGACCCCGGCGAACACGAGCACGGGGGCGACCAGCAGGGCCACCTGGGTGCTCGAGCCGAGCGCGATCTGGAGCCCGAGATCGATCTGTCCCTTGCGCGAGAGGACTACAGCCGCCGCGTGCTCGGCCGCATTCCCGATGATGGGAATGAGGATCAGGCCGAGGAACATCGAGGACAGGCCGAGCGTCTTCGTCGCCTCGGCGGCGGCGTGGACCAGCAGCTCGGATTCGATCGCCACGCCTACCGTGGCTCCCGCCAGGACCAGCACCGCTTTGTTCGTGCCCCAGACCGGCCCGTCGAGCGGATGGGCCTCGCCCCCGAAGAGGGTACGGTGGGTTCGCAGGGTGAACAGTAGCGAGCAGGCGTACGTCAGGATCAGGATCAGCGCGACCGCCTCGGACATCCGGAGCTCCGCCGCCCGTGCCGCCGCCTCGGGATGCACCGCATGGTAGAGCGCCGGAAAGCCCAGTGCGACGACCGAGAGCGCTAGCATGCCCGCGCTCATCCCCGCGTTGGTGCGATTGAACTTGAGCTCCGACCGGCCGGCCCCACCGGCGACCAGCGCCAGCCCCATGATCAGCAGCAGGTTCCCGAGAATGCTTCCAGTGATGGAAGCCTTCACCAGCTCGACGAGTCCCGCCCGCAGGGCCATCAGCGCGATGATCAGCTCGGCCGCGTTGCCGAAGGTGGCGTTCAGGAGGCCACCGACGGTCGGGCTGGTGCGATGGGCCAGGTGCTCGGTGGCATCCCCCATGAACCCGGCCAGCGGCAGCACGCCGAGGCACGCGGTGAGGAAGACCCATACCGCCGGCGCATGGAGTACGTATCCAAGGAGCATGCTGACCGGGACGGCGAGGAGCAGCAGCAGGCGCCACCGCGGGGTCGGACTCTTCCTGAGGTGCGGTGGAAGTCCCGGGTGCGAGGCGGATACCGCGGGGCGCTCCGCGGTGGGCTTCGCTCGCCTGGCCGGCGCGCGGGTCGGCTCCGGCGGGGTGGCCGCATCGAGCTCGGCTCGAACACGCTCGGGCGAGACTCCAGCCTCGCTCAGGATCCGCGCCATCGCCCCCCGCGGCTCATGCAGGGCGGCCAGCAGGAGATGATCGCTGGTGAGCTCGCTGCGGGCCTCGCGGGCCTCCTTGGAGGCGTTCTCGATCAGCCTCTTCGCGTGGGAGGTGTGCGCGGGCTCGTCGCCGCCGCCCCGGGGTCGGCCCCGACGCCCACCCGCCTCGAGACGCGAGCGCACCTGCCCCGGGTCCAGCCCGAGGCGGCGCAGCACCGGCTCGGCCCGGCCGCCGGGACGGAGGATCGCGAGCAGGATGTGCTCAGCCCCGATGGACTCATGGCCGAGACGGCGGGCTTCCTCCCGCGCCTGGGCCAGCGCCTGCTCGGCACTTGGACCGATGGTGCGGGGGTTGATGCGGGGTGTGGAGTCGGGGCTCAGAGCGGCTTGGCTTCTTCGATGAGCATGATGGGAATACCGTCCTCCACCGCGTAGACCAGGCGGCAGCGGTGGCAGACCAGCGATTCGGGCTGGGTTCGATACTCCAGGTCACCCTTGCACTTGGGACAAACCAGGATCTCGAGCAGGTCGGGGGCCAGTGTCATCGGGACTCCCTTGGCTCGGGGAATCCGAGCCTGGTGAGCGCCACGGGATTGCGGCGCCAGTTGGGCAGCACCTTCACCCAGGAGTCGAGATACACCGGCGCGCCGAGCAGCTCCTCGAGCCGCGCCCGCGCATGGGCCCCGATGGCGGCGAGGGTACGTCCGCCCCGGCCGATCACGATGCCCTTCTGCGACTCCCGTTCGACGAAGAGCGTGACCCGAATGTATACGGGCCGTCGATCCTCGCGAAACTCCTCCACCTCGGCGGTGAAGCTGTAGGGCAGCTCGTCGCCCAGGAGCTCGAAGGCGGCCTCGCGCAGGTACTCGACGACGAAGAAGCGGAGCTGCTGGGTGCCCACGTCGTCGGGATCGAACTCGAAGTCGCGCTGGGGCAGGTGGTCCCGGATCCGGGCCAGCAGGGTCTCGATCCCGTCCCCGCTCGTGGCGGACACCACGGCCCCGGTGCTCGCCAGCTCTTCCCGGCGCGCGGCGGGCACCAGGTCGGCCTTGGTGTAGACGGTGACGACAGGAGCCGACAGCGGCCGGATCAGCCGGGCCAGCTCGAGCAGCGGTGGCGCGGGGGCATCGGGCGCGGGATGGAGGTGGAGGATGAGGTCCATCCGCTCCAGCGCGTCGAGGGCGAGCTCGCGCATCCGGGCCTGCATGAGATAGGAGGGCTCGAGCAGGCCGGGGAGATCGTGGAATACGTACTGGACGTCCCCGTCGGTCCGGAGGCCGACCACCGGCAGCCGGGTGGTCTGGGCCTTGGGGCTCACGATGGCGAGGTGGGTGCCGACGAGAGTGTTCAGGAGCGAAGACTTGCCGACGTTGGGCGCGCCCGCGAGAGCAACGTGGCCAGACCTGGTCATTGGGTCCCGGGTATGGGTCGGTATGCTGCCCGGGACGGCGACGCGACGCTGGCGGCCGACCCTGGACGAAGGTCCAAATACCGGTTCCGCTCCGAGGTGCCTACATAGGAAAGCGGCACCGCGAGCCGGCGGGGCGTTCCGGACCGCGGCCTGGAGCGCTTGCTGTAGCGGTACGCGTGCCTAGGAACCACGAGACGGCTCTCCTGTAGCTCGAGTCAATGGGGAGCAGTATACGCTCACGACGCCGACCAGCGAAGGCGGCGCGCGGCTTGGCGCTGACCCATCCGCCGAGGAGGATCCCATGCGAGTATCACCCACCCTGGCGGCGGCCCTTGCGCCGGCGTTGCTTGCAGTCCCGCTAGTGGCGCAGCAGCCGGACCAGGCCGCGGCTCCGCCCGCCGGCGGGGCCACCGCCGCCGCAGCGGCCCCTCTGCGGCCGACCTGGGCCTCTTCGTCTACCCGGCGAAGGACCAGACCAAGGAGCAGCAGGCCAAGGACGAACAGGAGTGCTACGCCTGGGCCGGGGAGCAGAGCAAGGTCAATCCCACAGGCCCCAAGGCCGACTCGGACTCCGCCGCCAAGGCCGCCGCAGCCAAGACCGACTCCGCGACCCAGGGTGCTGCGGTAGGCGGCGCGGCGCGAGGCGCCGCCGGCGGCGCGGTGGTCGGCGCGATCGCGGGTGACGCCGGGACCGGTGCCGCCATCGGCGCCGTGGCGGGCGCCGCGGGCGGACGCCGGGCGAGGAAGCAGGCCGAGAAACAGGCTGCGCAACAGGCCAAGCAGCAGACCGAGGCGCAGTCGGCCCAGCAGGTGGAGACCTTCAAGAAGGCGATGGGCGCGTGCCTGGAGGGGCGAAGCTACACGGTGAAGT
>JBKPGZ010000335.1:0-8599 GCA_046729675.1 Gemmatimonadota bacterium
GGGTGACACTTACGACCTTATTCCCTCTACGACCGTATTACCCAACACTTCCTTCCAGACTAATGCCCAGCAGCTTCTGCGCCTCCACCGCGAATTCCATCGGCAGCTCCTTGAACACTTCCTTGCAGAAGCCGTTCACGATCATCGAGATCGCGTTCTCGGTGTTGAGGCCGCGCTGCTTAAGGTAGAAGATCTGGTCCTCCCCGATCTTCGAGGTCGAGGCCTCGTGCTCCAGGCTCGCGGTGGAGTTCTGCACGTCGATGTAGGGAAAAGTGTGGGCCCCGCACCGATTGCCGATGAGCATCGAGTCGCACTGCGTGTAGTTGCGCGCCCGGTCGGCCTTGGGCATGACCTTCACCAGGCCCCGGTAGCTGCCCTGCCCCTCTCCCGCGCTGATCCCCTTGGAGATAATGGTCGAGCGGGTGTTCTTGCCGATGTGGATCATCTTGGTACCGGTGTCGGCCTGCTGCCTGCCGTTGACCACCGCCACCGAGTAGAACTCGCCCACCGAGTTGTCGCCCTGGAGGATGACACCCGGGTACTTCCAGGTGATCGCCGAGCCGGTCTCGACCTGGGTCCAGGAGATTTTGGAGTTGGCCCCGACGCACTTACCGCGCTTGGTGACGAAGTTGAAGACTCCACCGACCCCGCGCTCGTCGCCGGCATACCAGTTCTGCACCGTCGAGTACTTGATCGTAGCCCCTTCCATCGCCACCAGCTCCACCACCGCCGCGTGCAGCTGGTTCTCGTCCCGCTTGGGCGCGGTGCACCCCTCGAGGTAGCTCACGTAGGCACCCTCGTCGGCGATGATCAGGGTGCGCTCGAACTGACCGGTCTCCGCGGTGTTGATCCGGAAGTACGTGGAGAGCTCCAGCGGGCATCTCACGCCCTTTGGCACATACACGAAGGACCCGTCGCTGAACACCGCCGAATTGAGTGCGGCGAAGAAGTTGTCGCTCAGCGGCACCACCGAGCCCAAGTACTTCCGCACCAGGTCGGGGTGCTCCCGAACCGCCTCGCCGAAGGAGCAGAAGATGATCCCCTGCTCAGCCAGCTTGGCCTTGTAGGTGGTGCCGACCGAGACCGAGTCGAAGATCGCGTCTACCGCCACCCCGGCGAGCAGCTTCTGCTCCGAGAGCGGGATGCCGAGCTTCTGATAGGTCTCCAGCAGTTTGGGATCGACCTCGTCCAGGCTTCCCAGCGGCGACGTGGTCTTGGGCGCGGCGTAGTAGCGGATGTTCTGGTAGTCGATCGGGTCGTACTTCACGTTGGCCCAGTGCGGCTCGACCATCTTGAGCCAGCCGCGGTAGGCCTTGAGCCGCCACTCCAACAGCCACTCCGGCTCTTGCTTCTTGGCGGAGATGAGCCGGATGGTGTCCTCGCTCAGCCCCTTGGGCGCGACGTCGGACTCGATGTCGGTGACCCAGCCGTGCTTGTATTCCTTGTTGACCAGCGTCTCGACTTGCGTGCTCATGACCTCTCCTCGGCGGCTCGGCTGAACCGCACCCTGTATTCACAGGCCGGGCATCCGCTGAGGATGTGTCCGGTCCGCTCCACCTCGGCACCCAGCACGTCCGCCAGATATCTGGCCTCGGCCGCGCAGATCTCCGGGAACCGCACCGCGACAGCCGGAATAGGGCAGTTGTGCTCCGTGAGCACCGCCTCGGTCCGACCCGAGGTGCCTCCCTCGACCCGCATCTCGGCCATGTACCCCTCCTCCGAGAGGAGCCTGGCCACGGCATCCGGCCGCTCCGCCTGCGGCACACCCTGCAGCTCGGCTCGCATCCGACCGGCGAGCAGGTCGAAATACGACTCCAGCATTCTCACCGCGGCCTCACGTCCGTCCCTCTCCACCACAGCGCCAAGCATCGCGGAAAGCGCCTCGCCGTAGCGCCGGGGAAAGAGCTCCTCGCCGGCGCGGCTCAAGCTGTAGGCGAAGACCGGAGCGCCTACTCCCCGGTGCTCCCGGCGGTAGACGACCAAGCCCTCCGCCTCGAGCTCCTTGAGGTGATGCCGGACTGCATTCAGGGAGATCCCCAGTCTGACCACCAACTCCCGAGCGGTGAGCGGCTGCGCCCGCTTGAGCTGGGTCAACACCGCGCCGCGCTGGCCTTTATGGCCGGTTGGCATGCCGGGCTCTATCACCGGAAGAGGGACGCCCATAGGCGAAATGTTAAGTAAAATTGTCGGGATTGTCAAATCGAACAATAGGAATGGTGCGAACTCACAATGCAATGATCAGCAATAACTTAATTGCACCGGTGTGCGGCTGGTTGCCGGGATGGGCCTCAGCGACGTGGGAAACGAATCAGCCGAAGCTCAAGAATGCCAGCTAGTAGTAGTATTGAATACTTCTACGACGCTTTCCTGAGAGCCTTGGGAATCCCACCATCTGGCCACGCCGAGCCCACTTTCCCATATTGGGGCAGCCGTTCCAACTCCAATGGGGGAGTAGCCTTCCATGACCATCCACCGCATCCGGCTTCTGGGGGATCCGATTCTCCGTGCCAGGTGCGAGCCGATCACCCGCCCGGGCTCCACCGCCGTTCGGGTGATCATGGACGACATGCGGGAAACGCTGCGGGACTGGCAGTCCAGGTTCGGCAGCGGGAGGGGGATCTCGGCCCCGCAGATCGGCGCCCCTGTGCGGATGGTGTACGTGGAGATGGACAAGCCCTGGCCTCTCATCAACCCCGAGATCGTCGACATCGGGAACGAGGACTTCGAGGTGTGGGACGACTGCTTCTCGTTCCCTAACCTGTTGGTCCGGGTCTCCCGCGCCTATCGGATCCGGGTGCGCTATCAGGACTTCAAGAGCCAGTGGCATGAGGTGGAGCTGGAGGGCGACCGGGCCGAGCTGCTCCAGCACGAGCTCGATCATCTGGACGGGGTGCTCGCGGTGGACCGACCTCACGGCCTCGATCCTTTCTGTCTCCGGGAGGAATGGCACCGGCTGCACGGTCCGAGTCGCCGGTATGGGCCGCCGGAGCCGCGCAACGAGGTATACGCCTCGCCGATCAGCGAGTCGCTCTAGCGGCTAGGGCCACTCCCCCAATCGCACGAAGACGGCGCCGCGGTCCTCCGTGCTGTAACCGTACTCGAATCGCACCGGCCCCACCGGCGTATCCGCCCCCAAGCCCGCCCGGATTCCTCCTACCCAGCCATCGTCACCCAGCAGTGACCCACCGTTGGCGCTGCGGCCGCCGGCCACCTCGACCCGGGTGAGCAGCAGCCCTTTCACCGGGGTCGTGAGCATGAGACCGAGCATGGCCTCACGGTCGCCACGCCGCTCGCCGATGTGCAGCCCCGGGAATCCGTCGGTTCCGCCAAGCGGGAAGGCATCCTGGGCCGGGAGGTCCTCGCCCCACCCGAGCCTGATCCGGGGTGTGAAGCGGACCACGCCGAAGCGGGCGAGCAGCTCGGCGTTCACGCTCGCACGGCTGTACACGCCAGTCCACACGGCCTCTGCCCGCGCCACTTCGCCACGCAGCCGGCTGGCGCGGACCGCGCGCATCGCGACGCCCGCTGTGGAGACGTTTTCCCGGGCCGGTTCGTCCCAGGTATGCCCGTGGATGCCCAGCCCCAGCTCCCATCCATCCGACAGCACTCGCTCCACACCCAGGAAACCGATCGCCTCGCGAGTCTCCAGCTCGTCGAGCTCGTCGCCGTCGGCGTCGAACTGGCGCACGTCCTCCGTGGCCAGCCGGACGGTCACCGTGGGATCGAGCACCTGACGGACCAGCTGGAATTTCCGGCGCAGCCCGGCGTAGACCTCCTTGCGGAACGCATCGAGGAACACCGCCGCGCTTCCCTCGAGCGCCAGACCGAACAGCCGACGGTCCACGCCGCCGGTCCACATCTGGCCACCCAGCTCGTTGTCATAGGCCAGCCCCAGAGCGACCTCCCGGCGAGAGGCGCGCCGCATGGAGAGTGCGAACCCGACCGAGTCCCCGGTGCCGTGTGGTCCCAGCCAGACGGAATGGTAGGCGTCGGTGGCGCCGAGGTCGCGGAGCCTAGACCGGAGCAGCTCCACCTCGAGCGTGTCGCTCAGGCCGAAGCCCAGCATCCGCTCCAGTGCCAGGCGCTCCGAATCGTTTGCGCCATCGGCGGTGAAGCCGGTGACTACGCGAGGGAGCGTCGATCGGCCGCCCCCGGGCGACCTGGGCAGGCAGGCCAGCGACGGGAGCGTCGTGTCGGCGGCGGCCCGGCCGTTGGCCAGCAGGCGCGCGACCCTGGGCGCCGAGAAGTTGAGGCTGGTGAAACCCTCTACGTCCGGACGCACCAGGACATCGCCGGCGTGCAACGACTCGGCCGGCTGCTGGAAGAGAAACTCGATGAGTCGGTCCGCGACGCTGAGGGGTGAGTAGCCGTCGAACGTGGTCGCGGGGTGCTCGGTCGCATCGGAGACGATAATACGCTCGGCCCCTTCCGCGCGGGCGACCGCGACGGGGATGTTGGCCGAAAGGCCGCCGTCCACGAGGAAGCGACCGTCGCGCATCTCCGGCGCGAATACGAGGGGCACCGCGATGCTCGCGCGCACGGCCTGCGCGAGGTCACCCGAGCTCATGATCACCGGATCGCCGCTGCCCAGGTCGGTGGCCACTGCGCGGAAAGGGATCGGGAGGGAATCGAAGTCACCGCGGGCGAGCAGGTTACCCTGCAGCATCGCCACGTTCGTCAAGGCGTTGATCTCGGCCTCCACCAGCGAGGCGCTCTGGATGGTGAACCTGCGCTCACCCTGCTCCCAGGTCACCAGCGGCCGCAGCACGCCGAGCGAGCGGGGCGCGCGTGGACGGTAGCTGCGGAACATCTGGTTCAGCGGGGTAATCCGCGCCAGCGAATCCAGCATGTGCCCGCTGTACCCGCTGGCATACAGCGCACCGACGGCGGCTCCCATGCTCGTCCCCACGACCAGGTCCGGCCGGATTCCCAGGCTGTCCAGCGCCGCCAGCACGCCGATGTGGGCCAGGCCTTTGGCACCGCCGCCGGAGAGCACCAGGGCGGTCCGCGGCGGCCGACACGTCTGCGCCGCGATGGGCGTCGCGGCGGCCAGATTCACACCGAGGAAAAGGGAGAGAAGTTGAAGCCGGAGAAGCATGTAGGGTGAAGATACACACCCCTTGCGCCGCCCACTCCGAATCCGTATACCTTTGCCGACTAGCAGCGGACGGCCAGTTCTCTGAAGGAGCGGCGGCAATGACCTATGTGATCGTCGAGGCCTGCATCGGGGTGAAGGACCGCGCCTGCGTGGATGTGTGCCCGGTGGACTGCATCTACGAGGGCGAGGACCAGCTCTACATCCATCCGGACGAGTGCATCGACTGTGGTGCGTGCGAGCCCGAATGCCCGGTGACCGCCATCTTCCCGGAGGAAGACGTCCCCGCCAACATGACGGCCTTCATCGAGAAGAACCGGGAGATCTTCAACAGCGACACCCCGCCCGGCCGACCGAAGCGCTGACCCCAGGTATAAACAGGTATAAAAGAGAGGCGGCCCCGCGCTCGTACTGCCTTGGCCGCGAGCGCGGGACCGTTGGTTGGTGAGGACGGGGAGACCAGAGCCTCGCGGCCATGATCGTCCCGCCACCAGGCACAACGCCGGGGGCGGGCGAAAGGTTTCAGGGGAGCCCGGCGAGGAACCCCACGATGGCGTCCGTCGTCTCGACCGGCCGTTCCAGCGGAGACAGGTGGCCGGCGGACCGGATCACCACCAGGCTGGCACCGGGAATGGCCTCGGCCATGGCCTTGGCCTGTGAGGGAGGCGTCACCTCGTCCTCGTCACCCACCAGGACCAGGGTGGGAAGGCCGCCCAGCTCGGCGAGCAGCGGAGTGCTGTCCTGGCGGTCCCGCATGGCCCCCAGCGCGCCGACCATTCCGGCGACGGGCGTCGCGGCCATCATGGCCCGCACCCGCTCCACGGTGGCCGGCGCGCCGCTCAGCGTCGATGCACCGAGTACCTTCGGGAGCATCGTCTCGGCGACAGCCGCAGCGCCTTGCTCGCGGGCAACGGCGGCGGAGGTTTCCCGGGCCATCCGCCCTTCGGGCGTATCCGCTTCCGCGCGCGTCTCCACCAGCACGAGCCCGCGCACCCGCTCCCGCCAGCGGCGCAGGAACTCGAAGGCGATGTACCCTCCCATCGAGAGCCCCACCAGCACCACGTCGTGCGCGCCCAGGCGATCCAGCAACTCCGCCAGGTCGGCCGCATAGGTCTCCATGCTGTAGCCGAGATCCGGGGCGTCGGACTGTCCCATGCCTCGCAGGTCGGGGGCGATGCGGCACCATCCCTCCAGCGCCGCGACTTGGTGGGTCCAGATGGTGTGGTCGAACGGGTAGCCGTGAATGAAGAGCACGGCCGGACCGCTACCCCGTACCTCGACTGCGAGGGTGACGCCGTTAACCGCGAGGCGCTGCAGCGCGCCCTCGCGGCGTCGGCGCGCGGCCATGAAGTCGTTGAACTCGGCGGGCACCGGCACGGGGCGTCCGTTGCGGCCCACGCAGACGAACAGGAACTCCGCCGTCGCGATCAGCGAGTCGTCGGCAGGGCGGTGCGCCACCTGGCGCATGGTGAAGCTGGTGCGGCCGACGTGGGTCAGCTCCTGCTCGAAGCGGAGCACGTCGCCGGGGTAGGCGGCGGCGTGATACTCGACGACGGTGCGCCGGACGGCGGGCCAGGCACCGGTGCGATCGAAGAGGTCCATGCCCGGCCCCGCCCGCAACATCTCCCAGCGGGCTCGCTCGAAGAGGCTGAGAAAGGACGCCTGATTGAGGTGGCCGAAGGCGTCGCACTCGTCGGGATAGACGGTGAGCAGGATCGGCGGCATGGGTGCTCCATAATACTTCATCCCGGGCGGTCGCGAGGGACCTTGTTGGGTGTGTCCGGGATGAACACAGCTATCGGGATATACTACAGCCATCCGGCGCAGGTCCGTCCCTCAGCATCCGGCTCGAGGCTCCATGAAACCGCAGACCGACTACATCCGCCACGCCGCGCGGCTCGCGCGCAAGCTCCAGATGGACGCCGCGATGGGCGGCACGCCCCAGCCCGACGCCGAGTTCTACAAGGCGCTGTCGAAGGCCCTCGACGAGATCGCCGCGGGACTCGAGCTCGTCGCCAAGGCGGATTGACCTCGTGCGGATGATCCGGACCGGGGCCGAGCTGGCCGCGCTGGCCGGTCGGCTCCGGTCGGAGCCGCTGCTCGCGGTGGACACCGAAGCCGCGAGCTTCCACCGCTACCTCGACCGGGTCTACCTGCTCCAGATCTCCTCCCGTGAGGAGACGGCCGTCGTCGATCCGCTCGCGACGAACGGGCTCGGTCCGATCGGCGAGCTGCTGGCGGATCCGGCGATCGAGATCGTCTTCCACGACGCCGACTACGATCTGCGTCTCCTCAACCGCGAGTACGGGTACGCGGCGAAGAACCTGTTCGACACCCGCATCGCCGCGCAGCTCTTGAACGAGCCCGGCGTCGGACTCGCCGCGCTGCTGGAGAAGTACCTCGAGGTGCGACTCGACAAGCGATTTCAGCGCGCCGACTGGTCCGCCCGGCCGCTCTCGCCCGAGATGCTGGAGTACGCGGCCTCGGACACCCGCTACCTGCCCCAGCTGCGGGACATCCTCCGTCAGCAACTCGAGGAGCGGGGACGCCTCGGCTGGGGCCAGGAGGAGTTCGCACTGCTGGAGGACATCCGGCCCACACCCGCGGACCAGGCCGAGCCCGGCTGGCTCCGGCTCAAGGGGGCGAAGGCGCTGCGCGGCCGGGAGCTGGCGATCCTCAGAGAGCTATGGGAATGGCGCGAGGGCGCGGCCCGGCGGGCGGACCGGGCCACGTTCCGGATCCTCAACAACGAGCCGATGCTGGCGATGGCGAAGAGCGCACCGACCGAGCTGGCCGCCCTGAAGGCGATTCCGGGCGTGAGCTCGGACCAGGCGGAGCGGCGCGGCCGCGATCTCCTGGCGGCGATTCGGCGCGGCCTTGAGCTTCCAGAGAGCGACCTGCCTCGACTCGCCCGCCCACCGCGCCGGGTGCCGGACCTGGCGTACGAAGAGCGGCTCGAGCGGCTCAAGGCGGCGCGCAACCGGCTGGCGCAGGAGTACGACCTGGCACCGGGAGTGGTCTGTCCCAACGGAACACTGGAGGCCGTCGCTCGGCTGGATCCGAAGACGCCCGCGGACCTGGGCGGTGTGACGGAGCTACGGCGGTGGCAGCTGCGGGAGTTCGGCGAGGAGCTGCTGCAGGCGCTGCGAGGCCCCGCCGCGCAGGACGGCGGGAGCGGGGCCTAGTCGGTCAGAACCCGAGAAAGGCGCGGACCCGCGGATCCATCCGCTCGGGAGTCCAGTACGGGTCCCACACCAACTCCACCTCGACGTTCCGCACCCCTTCGAGGTCGCCCGTCACCCGCCGCACGTCCTCGATGATCTCTCCGCCCGCCGGGCACCCCGGCGAGGTGAGCGTCATCTTCACCTTGACGTCGCCGTCGTCGCTCGACTCGATGTCGTAGACCAGACCGATGTCGATGATGTTGAGGTTGAGCTCGGGGTCCTTCACCGCGCGGAGAGCCTTGCGGATGGTCTCGGGGGACTGAACCGGGGTCTGTGGGGT
>JBKPGZ010000336.1:0-13772 GCA_046729675.1 Gemmatimonadota bacterium
CGAGCGAAGCGAGGGATCTTGCCGGCCAAGCAAGATCCCTCGCTTCGCTCGGGATGACATCGCAGCCCGCACGGACATAATTTATCGCTCTTGACAAAATAAATTGTCCGTACCACATTGAGGCCATGGCTCACCCGGCCCCCCTCGACGTCGTCCGCTCGGCTGAGTCCGCGGCCGCCCTCCTCGATCCCACCCGGCAGCAACTCCTCGCCCATCTGAGAGAGCCGGACTCCGCCACTGGGCTCGCCCGGCGGCTCCAACTCCCTCGCCAGCGCATCAACTATCACCTCAAGGTCCTGGAAGGGGCCGGGCTGGTGGAGCTGGTCGAGGAGCGGCGCAAGGGCAACTGCCTGGAGCGAGTGGTCCGTGCCACCGCCCACGCCTTCCTCATCAGTCCGGAAGCGCTGGGCGAGCTGGGACCGGGCGCCGAGCTGGCGGCCGACCGGCTGAGCAGCGCCTACCTGATCGCCGCGGCCGGACGGGCGATTCGGGACGTCGCCGTGCTCGAGGACAAGGCCAGGCGGGAGGGCAAGCGCGTGGCCACGCTCACGCTGGAGACCGACGTGCGGTTCGCCAGCGCGGAGGCCAGGGCGAAGTTCGCCGAGGAGCTGACCGACGCGGTCGCGCGAATCGCGGCCCGGTACCACGACGATCGCGCGCCCGGAGGACGGCGGTTCCGGCTGCTGACCGCGGTCCATCCGGTGCCGGCACGGTGATCGAGACGACGGAACCAGGACGAAAGGAGCAGGTCATGGAGAAGACGGTCGCCGAGCAGACCCGGGCCTTCCGGATGTCGCTCGACCTCGATGCCACCCCGGACCAGGTCTGGCGGGCACTGACCGAGGCGGAGGAGCTGGTGCGCTGGTTCTCGACCAGAGCGCGGGTGACACCCGGCAAAGGCGGGACCATGCTCTGGTCGTGGGGCTACGGTGAGGACTGGGTGACCCGCATCGATGCCTGGGAGCCGGGGCGCCTGCTGCGGCTGGTCCAAGAGGACGCGCGGCCGTACGACGCCCAGGGTCGTCCGCTTCCTCCCGGAGAGGTAGAGCCGGCGCGGATCGCTATGGAATTCACTCTCGAGACCGTGCAGGGCAAGACGCGCCTACGCCTGGTGCACTCGGGCTTCGGACATGGCGCCGCGTGGGACGCCGAAGTGGACGGCATCTCCGAAGGCTGGCAGGCGGAGCTCCGGAGCCTGCGGCACTACCTTCGGCGCCACCGCGGCCGGGACCGCAAGGCCGCGCGGGGCCTGGTCAACACGGCGCTGCCGCGCGACGCCGCCTGGGCCCGGCTTACCGGGCCGGATGGGTATCGCCTCAGCCCCGCCTCGCCGAAGGAGGGAGAGAGCTTCGAGCTGGTGACGCCGGGAGGGCGGAGGTACACCGGAACGGTGGAGCTGAACCTCCCGGGCGAGACGCTCGCGGGCACGGTGCGGGAGCTCGACGATGGCTGGTTCCGGCTGCTCACCTGGCGCGATGCCCGAGGCCACACGGGTGTCTGGGCCTGGCTCGCGGCCTACACCGATGACGATCGGGCGGTGCGGGAGTTCGGGGAGGAGGCACAGAGGGCACTGGGGCGGTTGTTCCCGGAGTAACTCTCGGTCACCCTGAGCGCAGCGAAAGGACCATACCGGCATGGCCCTCACGTCGTTCAGGGTGACAATCCCTTCTTTTTTCGGGCCTTCTCCGCGACCCGGTGCTCGCCCGCCATCATGGCCTCGAACCCCTGCCGTGCCACTTCCGCCGGATCGTCCTTCTCCTCCACGGCGACCTTGGTGTCCATCATCTCGGCACGCTCGAAGAAGTTGGTGTCGGTCGGCCCGGGCTGCAGCGCGGTCACCGTGACCCCGGTGTCCTTGAGCTCGTAGTGCAGCGCTTCGGCGAACGACTGCACGAAGGACTTGGACGCCCCGTACACGGCGAGGAAGGGCGCCGGCGCCTGGGCCGCGATCGAGGAGGTGAACAGGATCCGCCCCGAGCCCCGACTCACCATGTCGCGCACCGCATACTTCGCCAGGCGAACCACAGACACGACGTTCAGATCGATGAGCCGGAGCTCGTCCTCGAGGTCGGTGTCGACGAACGGGCCGCCGACGCCCACGCCGGCGTTGATCGCGATCGCGGCCAGGGGTCGACCGCGGGCCAGGACGCGCTCCCACAGGCGGCCCACGTCGGCCGCGCGGGTCAGGTCCGCCTGAACCGGCTCCACCTCGACCCGCAGGTCACGGAGCTCGTCGGCGGCTCCGCCGATGCCGTCGTCATCGGCCACGACGATGAGGTCGAAGCCGTGCTCCGCGAACTGGCGGGCCAGCTCGAAGCCGATGCCGCTGGACGCACCTGTTACCACCGCCAGCCCGCTCCCCGTCGCCTCTCCCATCGCCTGATCCTCAGGATGTCATCCGTAGCGGCCGAGATTCCGTTACCGCCGAGAGCCTAAGGTCAGATGACGCTCGGCTGCCGTGAGCGCGGTCACGCGGAATCATCGCCCGCGGGCTGAGAAGAGGGCGTTCGCCTCGGCGAACGGGATCCCGCCGACAAGGGCGTCGTACGTGCCCGTGTCGAGGAGCTCGCGCGCGGCGGCCCGGATGGTCGCCATCGCGGCCCGGGTGATCGCGGGCCCCACGCTCACTCGGGCGACGCCCAGCCCCGCCAGCTCGCCGACGCTCGGCGCGCCATAGGACGCCATGACATTGACGGGCGCACCGATGGCCTGCACCAGCCGGGCGATGGTCGCCGCATCCACCACTCCGGGCACGAATACGCCGTCCGCGCCCGCCGCGGTGTAGGCCAGGGCGCGGCGGACCGTCTCGTCGAAGCGGCCCGGCTCGGCTCCTACCTCCTTCAGGTAGACGTCCACCCGGGCATTGATGAAGAGCCCCGGACTGCCTGCGGCCCGGGCCGCGGCGATCCGCTCGGCGTGCTCCTCCGGGCGGAGCAGAGGTTCCCCACCGCGCCCCGGGGCGTCCTCGAGATTGATCCCGACCGCACCGGCGTCCACGACGGCGCGCACGGTGTCCGCCACGTCTTCGGAAGAGCCCGACCCGTACCCGCTCTCGACGTCGGCGGTGACCGGTATCCGTACGGCGCCTGCGATCCGGCCCACCGCTTCGACCATCTCGCTCCGGGCCAGGCCCTGTCCATCGGGTCGCCCCAGGGCCCAGGACACGCCGGCGCTGGTGGTGGCGATCGCGCGGGCGCCGGCCTGCTCGATCACCCGCGCGCTCAAGGCGTCCCAGGCGTTCGGCAGGATCAGGATGGCGCCGTCCTGCGGACGATGCAGGCGGCGAAAGGTGGTTGCGAGGTCGCTTCGGATCGTCATGGAGTCGTCCACTCGGCTGAGTGTGAGAAGGGTCACGGGTGAGGAGTCTAGTGCAAACGGAGTCAGTGTGCTCGCCGGATCCGGACGCCTTCGCTTCCTTACGTGTCCGGCCATATTGACTCATGGCTCGCGCGTTCGTGCTGTTCTTTGCTCTTCATCTGATACCTCCAGCCCTCCCGGCCCAAGTGCGGCCCTCGCCGTTCGAGACGCTCGACCTGGGGATCACGGTTCTCGCGGACGTCAACCACGGCGCCCTGCAGCAGTGGTGGTCGCCCGGTCCGGCCCTTGGGATCGGACTCAACACGCCGTTCTACCTCGGCACCTTGGAGCTGGGGCTGCAGTACGCACATCCCAGTGCGCTCAGCGACGACGTCCCTGGCTTCCGCTCGCTTTTCGTCTATGCCGGATGGGGCGGTGAACGGGCTCTGGGCGCCGGCTTCGCGGCTGGGGGCGGAGCTCGCGTCGGGATCATGGCGATGCGCTTCGATGGGGACTCCCTGCCCGGCTATCGCGCGAGCGAGAGCGAGCTGGGCGTGGCGGCACGCGCGGCAATGCGCTGGATCCCCGCCGGCACCTGGTATGCCGAGACGTCGGTGAGCTATCAATCGGTCCTGACTCACCGTCGCATGGAGCAGGTCTTCCTCGCCGCCGGCATCGGTCGGCGGTTCGCCACCCCGGCATGGCTGCGCGACTTCCTCGACTGATCGGGCTGGCTCTCCTGCTGCCCGCGGGCCTGTCGGCCCAGGCGTCCGGACTGAAGGACACGATGCCTGGGTCGCAAGTCATCACGGCCGAGACCCTGCGTCGCTCGGGTGCCACCCGGCTCTCCGACGTTCTGGCGATCGCACACCGCTGGGACCAGCAGACCGTGGATGGGGCCACATGGAACGCCTCACCCCTGGGGGGCAGTCCATTCCTGCCGGCGCGGTGGATCGTGCTCGTGGACGGCCAGCGAGTGGACGATGATCTCTTCGGGGTCACGGACCTCGACCGGCTCGCAGTGCCGCTGGAGCAGGTGTCCACGGTCGAGCTGATCGAGGTCCCGCGGCTGGTGGCGGGCGGGATCACCACCGACGGGCTCGTCCGTATCACAACCGCCGACCCATCCGAGGGGCCTGCGGCCGGCGGGTGGTTCGTCACCGGGAGTGAGATCGGCGACCCGGGACCGTTCGCCTTCACCCCCGAAGCCACGTCGAACGTGGATCGACTGGGACACCGCGCCTCGGCCGGGATGAGCTACGGGGGCGCAGGTTGGTTCACGAGCGCGGCGCTCGGTTGGGCGACGCTGGTCCCGACCGATCCCGCGATCGTGAACCGGTACATCGCGGCGCTGGGGCCGGTCCCGCGACTGCACGCGACCACGTCGTCGGTGCGAGTGGGGGCACGTGTCGGCGGCGGCCGACACGAGGCCGTGCTCCGACACTCGGCCGTGGACGGCGCGCTCGGCCTCAGTCCCTTCGGCAGCGAGATCGCGACGGACCAGAGCTTCACCATCGGCGGTCTGACAGGCGACGTACCGCTGCCCCAGGGCCGTCAGCTGCGGTACGACGTCGGTCAAGCGTGGAACCAGGTGCGCCTGGCGCGGGGGCGGCCCGGCCCACCGTTGGACTGGCAGGCCGCTACCACCGAGGTGCGCGCGGAGGTCGCACATCCCGGCTCGACCCTCGAAACGGGTGGTCTGCGGCTTCGCCGGCAGGTCGTGACCACCCCGGAAGACCTCGCCGACCCGTCGATCGAGATCGCCACCGCGTATGCCGCCCTCCGTTTCGCTGACGATCCTCGCGGCCCCGCGGCGGCCGGCATCATCACGTTGGGAGAAGGAGACGTGGGGCTCGCGGCTCTGCTCACCCGGGGATGGACGCTTGCGCATGGCGCAGAAGTGGAAGCGATTCTGAGCTATGAGCGCCTGTCCCAGGGCGAAGACAACACCATCTGGGCCTGGACGGAGCGCGGCTACACTCTGCTGGAGGACAGTGGCGCCGACTTCGAGGTCGTGGGTGCACCGCGCTCTCCTGAGCGTCTCGGCGCGGACCTCAGCGTGAGCGCACGGCCCGCCCGAGGCGTCACGGTTTCGGCGCGAGGCCTGTTCCGCCGCTCGCGCGGGCTCGCGCTGGAGCGCCGCGACCTGCACTTCGTGCCGAGCACTTCTTCGTTCGAGGGGCCGGCAGCGATCATCAATGGCGCGGAGGGAGAGCTCGCCGGTGGGGCCGTGGAGCTGGCAGGCCGCCCCGCCCAGGGACTCGCGGTGCGGGCGTCGTTGTGGGTGCGCGGCGCGGTGGGTGGCGACGACGTTTTCCAGGATGCCTGGGCCGCCGTGCCGGACCACGGCGCGCTCGTCACGATGGAATACGCCCCGGTCGAGGGGCTGGACCTCTGGATGATGTGGGCCTATCGCGGCGCCGCACGTCAGGGCGAGTTCGCTGCGGTGGAGGCCGAGTCGGCCGGACAGTATCGCGCACAGGTGGACGACGCGCTTACGGTCGACGTCGCTGTCCAGAAGCGGCTCTGGGACGGCCGGCTCCGCGCCCACTTCGGCGTTCGCAACTTGCTCGGTGCGGAGCTTCGGTATCACCCCGCGGGCGCCACCTTCGGTCCGACCGCGATCCTACAGCTGCAAGGAACCCTACCCTAGGAGACCCGTACTGATGGCCTACGTCGATGGATTTCTGATCCCGCTCTCGAAGCGGAAGATCGCGGAGTATCGCAGGATCGCGCGGATGGCCGGCAAAGTGTGGCGGGAGCACGGCGCCCTCGAATACCGCGAGTGCATCGGAGACGACCTCAAGGTCAAGGGCATGGCTTCCTTCCCGAAGCGCGCCGGGGCCAAGGCAGGTGAGACGGTCGTGTTCTCATGGGTCGTCTACAAGTCGAAGGCCCACCGCAATCGCGTCGTGGCCAAGGTGATGTCGGACCCGCGCCTCGCGGGGATGTCGGATCCGAAAGACTTTCCCTTCGACCTCAGGCGGATGGCCTACGGCGGTTTCAAGGTGCTGGTCGACCTCTAGCGCTCGAGACTGCCGGCACGAACACTGCGGCCGGCAGGACGATCCACGCCTCGGGCGATCCCATCGTCCAGAGGGTCGCCCCGCCCACGAGGCACCAGACCAGCGGCGCGGCGAGCAGCGCCTTCCGCGGGCGGGGCGAGCCCTCCGACATCAGCAGAAGCCCCAAGGTTCCCAACACCGTCGGATCGGGGGCGATCCCGAAGAGCTCGGACTGGGTCCAGCCGCGGGCCAGGAAGGGCGCGAGCAGCGGATAGAGCGCGACCGACCCGACGAAGAGCGCACCTCCTACGAGGCCGGCCGGATCACGCCGCCAGCGGAACTGCAGATTTGCGCCTGCCACACCGAGCCAGCCGAGCAGCAGCACCTCCGCCGCGAATAGCCAGGCGAAGTAGGAGGCCGCCCAGTTGATCGTCGCGTACCGTGATGCCACGAACGTCCAACCCACCCAGGCCCAGAGCACCGCCAGGATCGCCGCGATCGCGCGGCCGCGCTCTCGGGTGGGCCGACCAAGGAGACCGGCGATCACGGCTCCCAGCATGAGCGCCAGAAGCTGGGCCGGCCAGAGGGCGAGGTTGTGACGCTCGATCAGCCGGTAGTAGGTGCGTGGCGAGAAGAGCAGGAAATCGCTGAGCGAATAGGTCCACCACTCCGGCATCAGAGCCGCTCGACGTGATCCACGATGCGTTTCCGCATGGCCTCATCGGGCAGCTCGCCAGTGGCGGCGGCGACGTTCTCGGCGGCGTGCGCCGGCTGCGTGGTGGCGGGGATGACGCAGGTGACCGCCGGGTGGGAGATAATGAACTTGAGGAACAGCTGCGCCCAGGTGGCCGCGCCGACCTCAGCGGCGAACGCGGGGACCGGGTGTCGCTCCACCTCGCGGGTGAGGGCCCCCTGCCGGAACGGCCGGTTGATCAGCACTGCGATGCCCTGTTCCTGCGCGAGCGGCAGGATCCGCCGCTCGACGTCGCGATCGAGCACGTTGTAGCTCACCTGGACGAAGTCGATCGGCCTGGTGGCCAGGATCTCCTCCATCTCCTCGTGCCGGCGCCCTTCGGAGGTCGTGATACCGACGTAGCGGAGGCGGCCCGCGGCCTTCATCTCCAGCAGTCGGGGCAGGTGTTCCTCCCAGGCGAGGAGGTTGTGGACCTGGAGCAGGTCGAATCGGCGGATGCCCCAGTGGGAGCGCGACTCCTCGATCTGCGCCGGTCCGTCGTCGCCCGAGCCGATCCACACCTTGTCCGCCGAGAAGACGTCCGCCTTCCGGCCGAGCTTGTCGAGCCCGTACCCCACCACTTCCTGGGACGAGCCGTACATCGGCGAGGAGTCGATCACCCGCCCGCCGGCCTCGAAGAAGGCCCGCATGACGGCGGTCGATTCGTCGCGCAGCTCGGGGTCGTCGCCCACGTTGAACGTGATCCAGGTGCCCAGGCCGACCACCGGGAGCCTCTCGCCGCTGGACGGGATTGCTCGGGCGAGCGGCGTAGCGCCGCGTGGAGCGCGCGCGAGCGCGGCATACGGCCGGAGCAGTGCCCCGGCCGCGCCGGCCGCCAGCGTGCGGATCACGGTCCGGCGGGAAGGCATCAGAATGCCACCATGGGAAACTCGGGGTCGACCCCGAGATACACCTGGCCGACGGCCTCGAACCGGTTCTCCGACAGGAATCCGTGATGGCGAAGCGTCTGGTCGCGATCCTGCCGCGTGGCCTGATAGCCGCCGATGTCAGTGAGCGTTGCGGTCATAGGAATCACCTCCGTGTCAGGCGACCTGCTCGAGCGTCTCCCACCAGACCCGCCGGATCTCGCTGGCGCCACGTGCGTTGGGCTCGATCAGGTTCCGGCTCCAGTACCAACGCTCCCGCTCCGGGGCCTGCACGCCGTGCCCGAGGAAGTGACGGTGGACGTCGGCGAGCAGGGTCCGCGGCAAGGAGCCGGCGGTCCGGCGCACGGTCTCGTTGAAGCGCTCGAGGTACTCCAGCGGCAGGCGGCCATAGCTTTCGAGACCCGGCAGCCGGCCGGTGCCGTCGGTGGGGTCGTAGACCGTGGTCAGGACCAGGGTGGCGCGGGGTAATTCCTCGCGCACGGTCTCGACCAGGTCCACGAAGCGGCGCGAGGCCAGCCCGACCGCGGTCTCCAGCTTCCCTCCCGCGGCCAGGGCGTCGAGCAGATCGTTGCCGCCCGTGGTCACGGTGAGGAGGATGTCGGGGTCCGAACTGTCGCGTCCGATGCGGGCCAGCTCCTCCGTCGCGACGTCGTCGATCATGGCGCCATCCTCGGCGAGGCCGAGGAAGTCGAGGCCGGGCGAAAGGGTCTCGAGGTCGAGCCCGCGGAACTCGGGCCACCGGCTGTCGTCGTTGCGGTGCAACAAGGCCGCGGCACCGAGCGGGTCGAGGCGTAGCGGCGGCACGTCGAGTCCGCGCACGTCGCAGGTGGGATAGTGGTCGGTGCTCATGGAATCGCCAAGGGCGACGTAGAGCGTGAACGGCATAGCGACCCCAAACTAGTGCCTGGAGGCCCGGAGCGCAGTAGGAGCACCATCCCGCCGCCGAGTCGTGAGCCGGCTCACCGAGAGCCCCTCTGCCGGACCCGAGATTGGGCCCGACCATCGCGAGGAGGTCACATGAGTCAGGTCAAGGATCCCGTATGCGGGATGGCGATCGAGTCGGCGACGGCGGCGGGTGGGCATGTGGTGTATGGGTCCGAGGAGATCTACTTCTGCTCCGACCGCTGCCGGCGAGCCTTCGAGGCCGAGCCGGAGCGGTTCGTTCCGGAGCGGCACGAGCCACCGTATACCGTGAAGGCGGGGTCACGGCGCCGAAGTTCGGCTCTGCGGCGAGTGGAGGACTGGAGCACGAGCCGGTTCCCGAGCGGCACGAGGATCGGCCCAAGCGGAAGTAGGACCGCGCTGTCACCTTGAGCAGGGCACTCTGTCACCCTGAGCGCAGCGAAGGGGGCCATATCGAGCATGGCCCCCTTCGTTGCGCTCAGGGTGACAATGCGGTCGCTCAAGGTGACACGGGCGCCCACTTCGGCCTGGCCACGAGGATTCCGGTAGACCGCCGGATAGCCGCGACGTATTCGGGAAGCGTCTTCGCGGTGACCTCGACCACCCCACCGGAAAGCGGCGCGTGCAGGACGCGGAGCGTCCTCGCCTCGTCCCGGTACGCGAATGCCGCGTGGGTGACGTCCAGCCCCGGGATCCCGGTGGCGAACGCGAGCACGTCTCCGCTCTCGATCTGGTCCGCTACCTCGGGGATGCGAGCAGTGGGTACCACGTAGCGTGGGCGGTCGTCGAGCCTTCGCTCGATCTGCCCGATCTCGCTGAAGACTGTGTCATCGGCGAGCGCGGGGTAGCTCTCGCGGTGAGACGTCATGAAGCGAAGCGGGCGTCGGTCCTCCACGCCTCCGAGCCTCTGCCCGAGATCCTTCACCAGCCCCCGCCGCTCGCCGTCTTCGATCCACTCGCTGAAATAGTGCAGTCGTGAGGCGTAGCCGCGGCGGAGGCCGTCACGGTAACGCATGCGCTCCACCTCGCGTCCGAATGCCTCCCAGCTCGCCGGCGCCTCGGTCTGGGACGCCCGCGCCACCGCCAGGCACGCCTCGACCAGGGTGACGCAGTCGAACCGGGTGAGCGAAAGCGTCAGCGGCTCCGTCGCCGCGGGAGCGCCCCGGTCGCGGAGGTAGGCCTCGAGCGTGTGGGCCTCGTACGGCGTGCCTGCGGCGAGCTCGCCGACCCGGGTCGCCGCGCGGCCGAGCGGCGCGTCGGGAGGCACCAACCGCTCGGCGCGAAGCGACTCGCTCCAGCGGGCGAGGCGCTCCTGGTCCGGGCCGCTTCGCGGATGGTCTCCTGGCGTGCTCTCCCGCGAGCACGCCGCGAGCGGCGCCCGGAGCGCCAGGGCGGCGGCGGCGAGCCCGGCCGAGCGAAGGAGGTCACGGCGGTTCATGGCGCCACGCCCATTCTCCGCTGCCACCACCCCGGCTCGAGGAACAGCAGGAGCAGCCCGAGCAGAACCATGTGCTGGAAGAAGTCGTACCCGCCTGTCATGTACAGTCCCACCTGAAACATCAGCGCGACCAGCAGGAACGCGGGCAGCCAGCGGCGGGGGGCCACCAGCGACACCCAGAAGAACAACTCGAAGACGATCGTGAAAACCGACAGGAGGATGGCCAGTGTGTGCTGCTGCGCCAGCCAGACGCCGAACGGATAGCCTCGCGACAGCGCGTCGGCGAGCGTGTGCCCCTGCAGCGTGTACCCGTTCATCCAGCGGGGGCCGCTGTAAAGCATCTTGGCCATCCCGGCGGAGAGGTACGTGAGACCCAGCAGCACGAGGGTCAGCTTGAGCGGCCAGATGGCCAGCTCGGACGTCTCGGCCCCGACCACGCCGGTGCGCCGCCGCCGGAGGATGGCATCCACGGAGAGCCGCTCGCCCGAGGGGACCAGGGCCAGCAGCATGAGGAAGATCGCGAACAGCGCTTCGG
The DNA here is from genome assembly GCA_046729675.1 of Gemmatimonadota bacterium. GTDB lineage: Bacteria > Gemmatimonadota > Gemmatimonadetes > Gemmatimonadales > GWC2-71-9 > CAVVWJ01. Next base: position 10,799 of record JBKPGZ010000336.1, read on the forward strand.
TGTGATGCCGGTCGCCGTAGGAGAAGAGGTGGGCGACGAAGATCCAGGTGCCCGTCGCGAAGAGGAAGAGCGACACGCGGGTGAAGAGGCCCACCAACGCGAGCACGCCGAACGCGAAGGTCGCCCAGTAGAGGATGGTGAAGTTCGTGGGATTGAAGAACGCGTCCCGCGAGAAGACGGCGGCGATGACCCGGGTGATCAGCTGCGGATCGAGGAACTCGTGGTTCTTCTGCAGGAAGTTGATGTGCTCGCCCAGGTCGGGATAGAACCAGACGAGCTGGGCGCCCACGGCGACCATCCGGCAGATCGCGAGGTGCAGGGTGGACGAAGGCGGGAACCACCAGGCGTTCCAGCGCTCCATCCACCTCCGGGAGCTAATGCGTCACCTCCGGAGCTCGGTAGGTCACCACCGGGTTCTCCCGACGCTCGAGCCCGGTGTCCGTCACCGTGTAGGTCTCGCTCACCAGGTCCAGCTCCACGTAGGGGTCGGTCCGCCCCCGATTCAGGCGCTGGAAGATCGCGGGGACAACCGAGCTGTCGCCGGTCATCAGCGGTCGGTGGTACCGCTGATCCAGCACCGTGACGCTCACGCCCAGCAGGCGATCCGTCACCGTGTCCCGCATCCCGGAGGCGGTCACCGCGAGAATGCGGCGCTGGTTCACCTCGACCGGTCCCGCCGGGCGGGAGTGCTTGTACATCGCGTAGACCATGAACGGCCAGAGGGTGCCCCGCTCGGGGGAGTAGATGATCGGCACCGCATGCAACCCGATGACCAGGACGATCACCAGGGACGCAAGCAGCTTGCGCCGGTCGTCGGTCATCGAAGCGCCTGGACCACCGGTTGCCTGGCCGCGCGCCGCGGACTCAGCGCGCGGCGGACCTCGGACGGTGGCGCGTCCCGATTGATGCGAAGCTTAGAGAGATCGGTGGGTGGGGAAGGCGAAGTCACGGGCGGAATCTAGGGAGAGGCGCGGAGGGCCGACAGGGTGGGGCGGTGGGGTGCGTTACATGGAGTACTTCACGTCATCATGTCACCCTGACACCATCCCCGCCAGCCGAACCGCCGCATCCGGACCTGCGGCACTCTCTTCGTCGTGTTTCAAGAAGACATACGCCTCCCGCCAGGGCTGATCCCGCACCCGCTCCGCCCAGGCCCGGAGCTCGTCCTCGCGGTATTCGGTCTTGCGAAGCCGGAGATACCCCCACGACGCCGTGGGGACCAGCGGGGTGGTCTCCTCGTCCTCCTCCACGCCGACGAGCGCCATGTCGTGACCCCGCAGCGCCTCGTAGACCTCGTCATCGAACCAGGAGTCGTGCCGGAACTCCATCGCCGCGCGCCAGGTGCGCGGGATGCGGCCGAGGAAGTCGCGCAGCAGCTCCAAGTTCTTACGGAGCGAGGGCGGGCACTGGAACAGCGTCGGCCCCATCCGGTCGCCGAGACAGTTGACGGTCCGCATGAAGTAGTCGAGCGAGTCGTCGGCGTGGGAGAGCCGGTTGATGTGGGTGATGCGGCGCGAGGCCTTGAGCACGAACCGGAACGTCGGCGGGACCTGCCCGGCCCAGTCGAGCAGGACTTTCTCCTTGGGGATGCGATAGAAGGAGTTGTTGATCTCGACGGTGGGGAGGCGCCCGGCATAGTGGCGGAGCATGTCGTCCGCCGGCAGATCCGCCGGGTAGAACGATCCCTTCCAGTGCTTGTAGGACCAACCGCTGGTGCCGACGAGGATGTTCATGCAGCCCTGCTAGCGCGCGCCGCCCGCCTTCTTTCTCGGCTTGGCCGGGGGCTCGTCCTCGGCCGACTTCGCGGCGGCGATCTTGACGGGCTTCTTCTCGGCGGTGGTCCCGCGCTTGGCCAGACTCGCCTTCAGCGCGTCCATGAGGTCGATGATCTTGGCCTGCGGCGCCTCCGCCGGCGCGGCGGTGATGTCCTGGCCTTCCACCTTCTGCTGGATGGCCTCGAGCACGCGCTCGCGGACCGTGTCGTGATAATTCTCGGGCCGGAACTCCTCTACCGATGCCTGCTCGATGAGCTGGCGCGCCAGCGCCAGCTCGGCATCCTTGATGGCGACATCCGGCAGCGGCACCTCGTCGGCGCTCTTGAGCTCGCCGGCGTAGTGCAGCTGCTCCATGACCAGCATGTTGCCCAGCGGGCGGAGCAGCACCAGGTACTGCTTGCCCCGAGCCGAGTACTGCCCCAGCGCCGCGCGGCCGGTGTCCGCCAGGGCCGCGACCAGCAGGCGGTAGGCCCGGTCCCCGCCCTTGCCGGCGCCGAGGTAGTAGACCTTCTCCAGGTAGATCCGGTCCACCGCCGCGAGCGGCACGAACTCGGCGATGTCGATCGCGTTGGTCGCCTTCTCGTCGAGGGCCTTGATCTCCTCGGGCGTGAACTGGACGTACCGTCCCTTGGCGAACTCGTAGCCCTTGGTGACCTCATCCTTCTCCACCACCGTGCCCTCGTTGCTGCAGATGTACTGCTGCTTCAGCCGGGAGCCGCACTTCGTGTGCAGCATGTTGAAGCTGACCGAGGCGGAGGACTCGCTGGAGGAAAAGAGATTGACCGGGACTGAGACCAGTCCGAAGGAGATGGTCGCGGAGGCGATGGATCTGGCAGGCATTGGGGGACTGATATACAGGCAGGAATCAGACCCCGCTAGGGGAGAAGATTCCCGCCGTACATAGCTCCTTGTGGGAGATTGAGTTAGCCGTCTGTAACACGGCTGAAACGGAATCCCTGCTGTGCCTGCAGTGCTGCTTTTTGCACTCCCCCCGGCGGGTCGCGTCGCTCGGCAACGCTCCGGTGAGATTCACCACAGAGCCACGGAGGCCACAGAGGACACGGAGAACTGCTTTGGTGAACAGCACACCTGCAGTCTACTCCGTGTCCTCTGTGGCCTCCGTGGCTCTGTGGGGAATCTCACCGGAGCGTTGCCGAGCGACGCGACCCGCCGGGTGGAGTGCAAAAAGCAGCACTGCA
>JBKPGZ010000337.1:0-5622 GCA_046729675.1 Gemmatimonadota bacterium
GCGTGATGACGTTCGGAAGGGTCCACCTACCGCCGGCTACCCCAGCGTCTTGACGACGTTCTTGCTGATCGCCTTGAGCGTGTCGTAGACGCCGTCGCCCGTGAGCGCGACCGCTTCGAAGTAGGGCGCCCGCTCGATCCATTGGCCGTCCTGCTGCGACACCAGATACTCGGATTCCCGGTTGGGGTCGGGCGTCGGCTTCTGCCGGACGGGATCGTCCACCGGCCAGCCCGGGTTGAGCGCGGTCTGGAGCTCCGCCACGGGGGCCGCGTTCGGGAGATCGCGCTTGTTGTACTGGATGGCGAACGGAATCTTGGTGAGGTCGTAGCCGTGCTGGGCCATGTTCTCGTACAGGTTCTGCATGGCCTCGATGTTGGCATCCATCCGCTCGATCTGGCTGTCAGCCACGAACACTACCCCGTCCACCCCCTTCAGGATCAGCTTCCGCGAGGCGTTGTAGTACACCTGCCCCGGCACGGTGTAGAGGTGGAACTTGACCTTGAAGCCCCGGATGTTGCCGAGGTCCACCGGGAGGAAGTCGAAGAACAGGGTCCGCTCGGTCTCGGTGGCGAGCGAGATCATCTTGCCCCGGGAGCCCGGCGCCACCTTGTTGTACACGAACTCCAGGTTGGTGGTCTTTCCACCGAGCCCGGGACCGTAGTACACCAGCTTGCAGTTGATCTCGCGCGAGGCGTAGTTGATCATCGACATGCAGCGCGGTTCTCCTCAGGGCCCGAACAGTTTGTCGATCTCGTCTTCCGCCTCGCCGAGAAATGCCGACTCCACTCCCGGCGCGCCCGTCCCGTCACGCTGGAACATCTCGGTGAAGACCTGGGTCAGCTGACCCACCGCGGGCTTCACCCGCAGCTTGACCAGCCCCAGGGTGGTCCGGTTGTCGAACAGCACCACCAGAATCACTCGGCGCGCCACGTCGGCGAGGTACATGGACTCGCGCTCGCCCTGGTGGAACAGCGTCCCAAACTCGGCCTCGCCCAGCATGCGCGCGAGCTGATCGTTGGCGCTGAAGTCGGCCGCGGTGAGCGACGCGAACACGGTGGGGTCGAAGGCCGGGGCCTCACCCACGGTCGCGACCAGCTGGCCGGTGCGGTCCACGATGAGCGCGGTGCGTGCGTTGGTTTCCCCGAGGAAGCCGCGGAGGATCCCCTGAATGCGGTAGGAGTCCTCCTCCCCGAACGACCAGCTGGAGGCGCCCGTCACCGGGGTCGCCTCATGTCAGGGTCGACTCCAGCCTGCGCAGGATCATCTCGGCGCGACGGCGGAGCACCTGATGCTGCTCCCAGGACAGGTAATCCCGCAGCAGCCTCGCCGTTTCCACGCCGCCCTGCCCGGCGAGATAGCCCAGCGCGGCGAGCCGCCGCATGGGACGCGGGCTGAAGAGATCGCGCCGGTGGAAGGTGAGCCGGCGCTGCGCCAGCACCCATCCGGCGGTCGCGCCCACCACCGCGCCGGTGGCGAAGAGGAGTCCCCGACTCCGCATCAGCCCAGGTCCTGCCGCGCCACCAGCGCGTGCGCCAGGGTTACGCCGTCCACGTACTCGAGGTCGCCACCCATCGGCAGGCCGCGGGCCAGGCGGGTGACCCGCACCGGCTGTCCCGCCAGGAGCTGCTGGATGTAGGTGGCCGTCACCTCGCCCTCCATGGATGGGTTGGTCGCCAGGATCACCTCCTGGACGCCGCTGTCCCGCACCCGGGCCACCAGCCGGTCGAGCCGGAGCGACTCGGGGCCGACGCCGTCGAGCGGCGAGAGCCGGCCGCCGAGCACGTGGTAGCGGCCCTTGAAGTCCGTGGCCCGGTCCACCAGCGCCACGGCCGACGCGTCTTCGACCACGCACAGCACCGTGCCGTCCCGCCGCGGATCAGCGCAGATGGCGCAAGGCTGGTCCTCGGTCAGGTTGCCACACTCCCGGCAAGGGCGCACCCGCTCCGCCACGGCGACCAGCGCCGAGGCCAACCGACCCACGGTTTCCGGGGGTTGCTGCAGCAGGTGAAAGGTGAGCCGCTGAGCCGTCTTTCGGCCGATACCGGGCAGCCTCGCCAGCTCGGTGATCAGCTCGTCGATGGCACTCACCGGTCAGAACGGCGGCGTGAACGGCAGCGAGGGCACCTTCCGCATCTCGGCCTGGAGCAGCTCGCCCGCGCGACGCTGCGCCTCGGCCACCGCCGCCAGCACCAGATCGCCCAGAAACTCCGCGTCGTGCTTCTGGAACACCGCGGGATCGATCTGGACCGAGCGGACCATGCCCCGGCCGTCGGCGGTCACCCGGACCAGCCCGCCGCCCGACGACGTCTCAATAGTCCGGCCGGCCAGCTCCGACTGCAATTGCTGCAGCCGGCCCTGCATCTGCTGGCCGAGCTGAAAGAGCTGCTGGAGATCCGCCATGCCTTCCGGTAATCCTGCCATTGGCGTCATGCTATGAAGGAGTGGGTGCGCGTACCGCGACTGTCAGTCCACGATCTCCAAATCTAACGCATCGGCCGCCGTGTCGAGGGCGGGATCCTTGGCCCTGAACGAGCGCAGCCGGTCGGCCCGAAGCGACGATTCGGTGATCGCACGCGGCCGTGGCGTCGCGGCCCCCTCCTGGTTTTCGGCCATCGTCACCCGGATACGCAGCGCCTGACCCGTGTGACGCCGCACGGCGTCCTCGACGGCAGGCGCCTCCGCCTGGATCCGCTCGGCGAACAGCGGATTGGACTCGGCGAGCACCAGTGGCAGCGTTGAGCCTTCTACCGTTCCCGGTGTGGTTCCGGCGAGCGCCTCCCCCAGGAAGCGGCTCCGGCTCCGCACGTCCGCGACGATGTCCGGCCAGGCCTCCGCGAGACCGGCAGGCGCCTGCCGGGGACCTCCCGGGGCCGGCGCGGTCGGCGACGGTCGGGAGGGCCCCGGCCCCCCATCGCGCAGGATGCGAGTCTCCGAGGGAGTCTGCCCACTGGTCCCGGGAGCGCTACGCGGCTGTCCCGGGGCCGGCCGACTAGGGCCCTCACCCCCCCGGAGGACGTCCTGCAAGTCCACGGTCCGGTCCATCATCGCCCACCGAAGCAGGAGGGTCTCCACCACCAGCCGGGGGTTGACGGTCCGGCGAACCAGGGCCTCGCTGTCGGCCAGGAGGCGCAACATCCGCACCACATCGCCGGGGTCGAGCCGTGCGCGGTAGCGATCCAGGCTCTGGCGCAGGGCCTCGGTCAGCCCCTCAGGCGCGGTGCCCAGCTGGAGCATGAGGAGCGCGCGGAGGAGCTCGCCGGCCCCGCCGATGAACTCGGTCAGGTCGGCGCCGGCATCCACCAGTCGGTCCACCAGGGGAAACACGCCCTCCGGTCGCTGATCCGCCACGAGGCCGAGCGTTTCGGCGTAGAGCTCGTCCTCCACCAATCCGAGCACTTCGTGCACCCGGGCCGCCGTCACCGCGCCGTCGCCGAAGCTGAGGCACTGATCGAGCACCGAGAGCGCGTCCCGCATGCCGCCGTCGGCGTATTGCGCGATGAGCGTGAGCGCGTCTTCATCCGCCGCGATCCCTTCGGCGTCGAGTACCTGTCGCAGCCGCGCCCGGATGGCCGCAGGACCGATGCGGCGGAAGTCGAAACGCTGGAGCCGCGAAAGTACCGGCGCCGCGGTGGACGCGATCTTCTGCGGCTCGGTGGTGGCGAACACGAACACCACACCCGGCGGCGGCTCCTCCAGGATCTTCAGCAGAGCGTTCCAGGCCTCCCGGGTCAGCATGTGGGCTTCGTCCACGATGTAGACCTTGTGATGTCCCGGCTGGGAGGCCGCGTACATCGCGCGCTCCCGCAGCTCGCGCGCGTCGTCCACACCGCGGTTGCTCGCCGCGTCGATCTCGACCACGTCGAGGCTGGCCGCCCCGTTCCAGATCCGGAGGCAGCTCTCGCACTCGCCACAGGGATCGCCGCTGGGGCGACGGTTGGGACAGTTGAGCGCCATCGCCAGAATGCGGGCCGCGGTGGTCTTTCCTACCCCGCGCGGCCCCGTCAGCAGGTAGCCGTGGCCCACCCGGCCGCGAGCGACCGCCCCGCGCAGCACGGCGGCGACGTGATCCTGCACCAGGAGGTCGGCGAACTGCTTGGGACGATAGCGGCGGGCGAGGGCGAGCATTGGGATTCAGGGGAGGGAGAGTGGAGTGCCCCAGGCGACCCGAAGCGACACCGGACATCGCTTAGCGCTGCTACCGGCGAGGTCCTGACGCGGTTCACGCGCCGGCGCCCTCCGGACCTGGGGCATCGTCAATATAGTCGGGGAGCCCTCAGTCATGGAAGCCTGGGACGAACACGATCAGCTATCGGCTATCGGATAGCGGATAGCCCTCACGCCAGTCGCGCCCGCTGCCGCTGCTGCATCTTCCGCAGCTCCCAGGTTTCGGCGACGACGCCGCCCAGGAGGAAGACAACGGAGGTGTAGTGAATCCAGAGGATGAGGAGGACCGCCGCACCGATGTTGGCGTCGCCGCTGGGCCCCTCGAACGAGGCGAAGTTGGCGAGGTAGAGGCCGTAGAGCCGCTTGGCCACCTCGAACATGACCGCGGTGAAGCTGGAGGCGAGCAGCACGGTGCGCCATGGCAGCCGGCGCGGCGACGCGTAGGCGTAGGTGACGTAAAACAGCGAGACCGAGAAGCTGAAGGCGAGCAGTTCGCCCAGGACACGGCCCAGGTTGGAGACGAAGAACGCCAGCTCCGGCACCCGGGCGACGCCCCGTGTCTCCGCCAGGGAGAGTCCCGTCGTGAGCACGGTGTTGGCGAGAAAGAGCAGCACGGTCGCGACCACCATCCCGATGTCCCGCAGCTTGTCGTACAGCAACGAGAGCAGGAAATGGCGCCGGGGCCCGGGCCGGGCGGAGATGTCGTAGATCTCGTTCAGCGAGGTGCGGATCCCGGCGAAGAGCCGGGTGCTGAACCAGACGAATGCCGGGATGGCGTAGAGCGAGAGCTTGCCCCGATTCTCGAAGATCCGGACCAACAGCGCCTCCACGACGCCGAACGGGTCCCGGCCCGGGGTGGAGACGTGGGGCGGAAAGAAGCGGTGGAACAGCGCGGCCGCGTCCACCGGGGTACTGCCCTCCAAGGCCTGCGCCACGTGGGTGAGGCCGATCAGCAGCAGCAGTCCGAACGGGATGGCCGCGAGCAGCGCATCGTAGGTGAGCGCGCTGGCGAGAAAGGGAAGGTTGTATTCGTCGGCGGCCTGCAGCGTGCGGCGGAGGAATCCGGCGGGGGACCGGTGCCACCCGCCGGGACGCATCCTGCTCAGGCGAGCGGCTCCTCGACGTCTCCCGACGCGCGGCGGCGGGCGCGGGCCTCGGCCAGGCGCCGCTCCAGCTCCTCGCGGGCCGACGGGGCCGCCGGACGCACCCGGGCCGAGGGGGCCTCCCTCGATTCGAAGAGCTCCTCCTCGTCGAAGTCCTCCTCGTCGAGGTCCCGCAGCGATTCCCGCGACCCGCCGAACTGCTGGGCCAGCTCGTCGAGCTTCTCCTCGGTCATGGCGCGCAGCTTCCAGAGTCGGCGCTGGAGGACGCGGCGGGTCTCTTCGCCGCTGCGGGGCGCGTACATGAGCGCCAGCCCGGCGCCGAGGACCGCGCCCCAGAACAGCCACTTGGCGGAGG
>JBKPGZ010000338.1:0-12447 GCA_046729675.1 Gemmatimonadota bacterium
CACGACCTTCTTGAACCCCGGGGTCGCGGTGCCCTTCTTAAGCGCGTCCATGGAGGGAAAGTACAGTTCGGCCTGGCGATAGTAGGACGGCTTCTTCCCGTCGACGGTGCGGCTGAACTTGGTCAGGTCCGCGCGGGTGAAGCCGATCTCCTGTTGGTTGGCCGACACCAGCGGCAGGTGCACCTCCCGGTAGTACTTCTCGAACGCGGCCGTGTCCTTCGGCTGATTGTAGATGACGGTGACGATGGCCGCCGGGCCGGCGGGCGCCGCGGGCTCCGCTGCGGCGGGCGCTTGATCGGCGGGGGCGTCCGCCGGCTTGTCCTGGGTGCCGCACGCCGCGACCAGAGCGAGGGAAGTGGCCAGCCGCCAACTCGGAAGACGCCGCATGGAACGCTCCTGTGAGATTGTGTGACCTATGGCCTCGGGTGGAGGCTCGCTTCGAGGACCTCGGGGTTGAGGCGACCCGCGTGGAAGGTGCGCCCGGTCTCTGTGCTCGTCAGCCACACCTCGGCCGGGCTGAAGAGCAGGGGGTCGATCTTGTAGAAGTCACCCTCGTAGCGCTGGAAGATGTCGTAGAACGGCGTCCCGTAGTCGCGCGACGCCGACGCCGGAACCTTGCTCGCGAGTGCCGCGAGCTCGTCGTCGCCCGCGCGCACGGTGTATCGGGCCTGGCCGCCGTAGAGAATGCAGTCGTTCGTCCGGCCCATCGCCCGGAGGTCGTTCTTGGCCACCGGCGGGATCGGCGCGACGCCGTAACCACTCACCACCCGGCGCACGTCGAATCCCAGGGTCTCCATCTTGTGCAGCCCGGTCTCCAGGATCCGGGCCGCGATCTGTACCCCACCGGCCATGCTCGCCGTCGGGGCGATGACGAAGGTGATCTGCGAGGGCTTGAGGCGCGCCTTCTCCGCTACCCAGGCCGCCACGGCGTCCGTAGGTGGGACCCGCCCCTCGAGGACCAGCACGCCGGCGTTCGCCTTCTCGGCATAGGCGAGCTTCTGGTACAGCTCCTTCTCCACCCGGGCGTGCGCCCGCAGCGGCCCCGAGCCCATCGCGAAGAACTTGTCCACCGAGATCGCCCAACCGGCGTATTGCGACGCCATGCAGGAGACCGCGGGATGATCGTTTGCGACCAGGATGGCGGGCCAGGACTGCCCCCCGATCGGCGCGGTCGTGTAGGAGACGTAGCCCAGACCGCCCATGCAGATCTCGGCGATGGCGAGTCCGGCGCCGTACCCGCCCTCGGTCTCGATGCCCGCGTCGATCACCCGCGCGCCATTGGTGAGTGTCGTCTCCCGCACCCGGATCCGCGCCGCCTCCTTCACCATCGCGTCCGCCAGCTCCTTGGCCCGCCGGTTCATCCCCAGGTCGGTCATTCCGCTGTCCATGCCAGGATCTCTCCCCTTCCCAGGTCCCCGAGATCGCCGCTGTAGCGGCGGTAGAAGCCGGTGAGATGCCGCTTCAGCACCTTCAGGCCGTACCGGTCGCGCAGCCGGAGGAGCGTGATCCGGAGGTGGTCCGGCTGATAGGTGCAGGCGTAGCGATAGATCGCGGGGATCTCGATCCTGCCGAGCGCGATGACCGAGCCCCGCTTGGAGCCGATCCCCGGCGACCGTCCGGCGTCGCCGAACACCAGCAGCGTCCCCGCGATCATCCCGGGCGCGGCGCGAGCGGCGACGTTGCCGGCGACCACGAGCAGGCCTCGCCGCATCCGGGTCCCCGGCTCCGCACCGACGCTCCCGCGCACCAGCAGCTCCCCGCCGGTCATCCCCCTGCGGGCATCCGGCTCCGCGCCCCCCACCCGATCTCCTGCGTTGCCGTGCACGTCCAGCACACCGCCCGACATGCCGATCCCAGCCTCGTGCCCGACGCCGCTGCCGACCACGACCAAGCCTTCGGACAGCGCGGCGCCGATGCGATCGGCGCGACGGAGGTCGCCCTCGAAGCGAATCTCGCCGGACGGCGTTCCGCTCAGGTCGAAGAGGTCGCCCAACGGCACCCGCGCCTCGCCGTCGAGCACCACCACACGGCGGGCGAGCTCGGTGGCGGAGAGTCCACTCCAGCTCCCGGTGAGCACCTCGCCGAAGTCCGCGCGGCCGCGGATCGGTGCTCGGAGGGTGGCGACGAGGCCGTCGCTCACGGCGCGCCCATGATCTTGCGCAGGTGGAAGTGGTGCGGCCCGAGCTTGCCCCCGTAGTTGCCCGCGGTGATCGCGACCATGCCCTCCCGGCAGGCCGCGTCGATGCCCGCCCGCATCGCCCGGGAGATCGCGTCCGCGTCGGTGCCGTTAATCACGATCTCGAGCACCGAGTTCACGCCTTCCGGAAGCTGGGAGTCGGTGATCGCGCGCAGGGTGGGGCAGAAGGCATCGTTGGTCGAGGCGATCATGGTCTTGATCCGCCGCGAGCCCACCTTGCTCCCACTTCGCACCACGCCGCCGGGGAAGGGCAGGATCACGCCGGCCATATTCGTCATCGCGTTGGCGGCGGCCTCGGCCGCCTCCAGTGCGGCGTCGGCGCTCTTCGCCAGCATCAGGAAGTTCCCGCCGCCCACTCCCTTCACCATCCCGAACTTTTCCTGCACCAGGAACTCGCCTTCCATGACCGGGATGCGCCAGAACCGCTCGCCGCCGATCACCTTGCTCGCCTGGAAGCCGTCGCCGAAGAAGCGGAGCGCGGAACCGACGCCGACGCGGTCTGGCGCGTCGGGCAGGCCGTCGAAGCAGGCGGTGGTGGGACAGGTGAGCACCGTCTGCCCCACGCGCTCGATGAGCCGCTTGGGGAGATCGTCCTTGCTCATGGTCATGAAGAGCACGCTGTACCCGGGGCGCCCGTCCGGCGTTTCCCCGGCCGCCAGCTCGCGCTCGATCGCCGCCTCGCACTTGCAGCCGATGACCGAGGTGGCGAAGCCGGTGAGCTTGAGCGCGGCCTCCCGGGCCCACCGGTGGCTGCGGCCGGTGATGATGAGACGCGCCACCCGCATGGTGAACGCCTCGGCGAAGGTGTCCTCGATGAACACGCCGCGGATGTTCACGACCGCCCTCCGAGCGCCAGCGGCTCGCCGGGCAGCTCCCGGACGGCATAGTTGTCGAACGACACCGACGAATGAGCGTCGAAGTGCTTCCGCAGGTCCCGCAGGACCGCGTCGTCGAAGCCCGGCGCCAGGCGGAGCCGTCGTCCGGCGGGTGCGCGGCGGAGGTGGCCCTCCTCCACCACGACCCGACCTGCCTTCACCACGTAGCGCGGCGTCGAGAACATGGTGGCGATGTCGGGATCGTGAGAGTAGACCGTGACGTCGGCATCCGCCCCCACGCCGAGGTGGCCCTTCGTCGTAAGGCCCAGAAGCCGCGCCGGGCCCGCCCGGGTGATGATCGCGATCTCGTTCAGGCTGTATTCCCGGGCCAGGCCGTCCGCCAGCGCGCTGCCGGCGAGAAACTTCTGGTTGAGTCGCTTGAGGGCGTCGTCCCGCACGGTGCGGCTCATGAGGAGCTGGATGAGCGCCGGGTACGAGAGGAACGAGCCGCCGTTGGGATGGTCGGTGGAGAGCACCACCCGCCAGGGGTCCTGGCTCAGGAGAAAAAGCTCGAGTCCCACCACCCACTGGAGCGCCGACACCGCGGCCTTTTCCTTGTAGGTCAGCGGTACGATACCGCACCCACTCTCCAGCTCGATGTCGATGTTGGTCCACCGGCGGCCGCTGGTGCTGTGCAGCAGGTACTCGACCGGCGCGTCCGCCGTGATGGTCATGGCGGGCCCGAACATTACCTGCCCCACGTCCACGCTCACCTCGGGGTGCGCGTTGACGTACTGCATCACGCCGGCCGCCGCCGAGGCCCAGCCCTTGCCCGGCTCGCCGCCGTAGCAGTGGAACTGCAGGTGCGTGAAGTGCGCCCGGCGGCCCGCAAGGGTCTCCATGCTCGCCAGGGTGGTCGCCGCGTTGCCGGGCACGCCGAGGTTGTTGCAGTGGATGTGGACCGGATGCGGGAGGCCGAGCGCGTTGGCGGCGTCGGTCAGGGTCTCCAAGATGGCCCGCGGCGTCACCTTGCGGCCGGACACGGCGTCGTCGAGGCCGGTGACGTTCCGCTGCCCGGTCTTCCACGCCTCGACACCGCCGGGATTCACGATCTTCACCGCATAGCCGCCGGTGGCGCCGAGCAGCCAGGCGGCATAGTCGCGCGCCCGGTCGCGCTCACCTCGCTCGATCTGGCGCAGCAGGTACTCGTCGTTCCCCATCAGGACGAAGATCCCGCCGTCCACGCAGGGCGTGTCGTCCAGCTCCGCGTGGCTGTGCCGCGCGAGCAGCGGGGCCACCGCCGCGTCGAACGCGGTGGTGTACCCCAGCCCCGCGTAGCGATAGCCGGTGGTGAAGGTCGTCGGGACGGTGCCGCCGCTCCCCGAGCGGGCGTCGCCGTCCAGCAGGGCCGGAGCCGGCGCGGGATCGGCGGCATGCTCGTCGGGGATGAGCCGGCGGGCGTGGTTGCAGCTCGAGCTGGCGAAGTGGGCGTGGATGTCCACCCCGCCGGGCATCACCACCATGCCGGTGACATCGAGCGTCGGCGCCCCCGCCGGAAGGGAGGCAACGATGCGTCCGTCCTCGATGCAGATGTCGCGTACCTCGCCGTCCACTCCGTTGGCCGGGTCGTGCACCGCGCCGCCGACGATCCGAAGACGCTCCCCGCTCATCGCCCGCCTCCCGACGCCCGCCGGCGCAACGCGTCCAGTAGCAGCTCGAGCGACTGCCCCGCCGCGCGCGGGTGCGCCAGCACGGGGGTGAGCGGCAGCGGCACGTCGTCCATGCGGTAGCCCGTTCCGGCCTCGTGGATCCCCGCCACGCCGGTATCGATAGCCACGCGGGCCCCGGCCACCGTGCTCGCGCCCGGTCCGATCACGACGCCGGGCACCGACTTGAGCGGGAGCCGGCCCAGCGATGCCGCCGCGCCGGCCACCAGCACGGCGTCCGGCCCTCCGGCGCGAAGGCGGTCCACCGCGGCGCGGCCGGCCCGGTAGCGCGGATGACCCTCGCGGAAGCTCACCCGCATCGGATACCCGGTCTGCCAGGTGAGCGCCGCCTCGGCGCCGGAGCGGTTGCCACCGGCGCGCAATCCCGCGAGCATCGCCCGGGTGGGCCCGTTGAGGATCTGCGCCAGCGCAATGAGGCTGTCGGCCCGCTGGTCGTCGCGGGGGTTCTGCCCGGGCTCGGCGTCGTAGACGATGGCGATGTACCGGCCCTTGAGCAGCCGCTCGCCGATGGCGACGGCAGGCCGCAGCGCATCCGGCACCCCGTCGAGTCGCTGGCCCCGCGCGACCGCCCGGATCACCCCCAGCGCCTCCAGCTCCAATTCCGGGGCAAGCTCCATCGCGAGCTCGGCCTGCGGGGGCCCGCGGTCGGGTCCCACCGACACCGACAGGTGCGCGCGAGTGCCGTGAGCGTAGCGCTCGAGGAAACGGGGATAGCGCTCCCGCGGGTCCACGGCCCAGAAGAGGATCACGTCCGCGCGGTTCCTGATCTCCCCCAGCGTGGCTCCCGCGCGCCCACGCCGCTGCGCCGCCAGGATGCCGGCGGCCGCCGTGTCGGAGGTCGCTCCATCCACCTCCGCCCGGAGCGCATCGGCCAGGGCGATCGCCGTGCGCTGGGCGCGGGTGGTGAGATCCGGCGCGAGCAGGACCATGGGCCGCTCCGCGCGGGCCAGCAGCGAGGCCGCGGCGTCGATCGCCTGGTCCAGCGTTGCGGGCTTGGCGTTGACCCTGATCTCCGCCGGCACCGACCCGTCGCCGAACCAGCGCCTGGCCACCGGACAGGGAGGCGAGACCTCGACGATGCGCCCGTCGCCGACGCGAACCTCGAGGTCGTCGCAGCCGCAGCCGCAACCGAGACACGTCACCGAGCGGAACACCTGCTCGCCGCTCACGCGGCACCCCGCGCCGCCGGCTCGAGCGCTCGGTACACCGATTGGGCCTTCGCCACCAGCATCCGGGTGCAGCTCTCGGCGTCGCGCTCGGTCGCGAAGACGGTGCAGATCGGCCGCCCGCGGGCGATCCGCTCTCCCGGGCGGGGGATGTCGGCCATGGCGGCATCCGCCAGCCAGCGGCAAGTGGCGCGTGGGCTCACGTCGCGTCGCGCGAAGACAATGGCCTTCCCATGCACGCGGCTCAGCGAGGGCGTCGTCCGCGCCAGAAGGCGACCGGCGCACGCGTCCGCGTGAGCTGCGAAGATCGACAGGTTCGCGCCGCGCTCGAGCAGCTCCATGGACGCGGAGAACCTCGGGTTCACCTCGATCGGCCAGGGGATCCCCGACCGGGCGATGAAGTCCACCCCGTTGAGACCCACGAGCCCGAACGCGTCTGCGACCGCAGCGGCCAACGCCTCGGCCCGCTGATACAGCGCCTGTTCCGACGGAAACAGTCCCGGACCCATGAGGCTGCCGCAGTAGCGGAAGCCGCGCGCGCCGAATTCCGGGCGTCCCACCAGCTGGCGCGAGATGCCCAGTACTCTTGCATCGCGGCCGTCGGCCAGAAACACGACCGAGCCGGGGAAACCCTGGATCCGCTCCTGCAGGTATTGATGGCGCCCGACACGGCGGCCGGGACGCCAGGGAGAGGTCCCGTGTCCACCTCCCGAGCGGCGCGGCTTCAGGAGCCAGCGCCGATCCCGGTCGAGCGGAGCGCGCGGCAGGGTCGCTCGGGTACGGGGCGTCTCGAACCCGAGTCCTCGAAGCGTCCGCATGAGCCCGAGGGGATCGCGCACTCGGCGCAGCACGGCCGGGGTGTTTCCCAGAAGGCGACGGCCGCGCGCGAGCGCAGCGACCGCCTCGGGATAATTCTCGAAGTTGGAGGTGTACGCGGCGAACTCGGCGGGGATCCGACGCGCGGCCAGGGCCGCGGCGGCGGGTTCGAAGTGCGCTCCGGGAGCGCCCGGCTTGAGGACGCTGGCGTGGGAGAGGAGATCGAGGTCGCCGAAGGCGTCGGCCGCTGTCACCGTCCACCCCGCCCGCGTGGCGGAGACGGCGAGTGGACGGGTGGTGACTCCGGCCACCACCAGATGCCGCGCCCCCTCAGCCATCGGCTTCGAGCGAGAGCCGGCGGCGGGCGGTCGCCGCGCTGATGAGATGAAGGTGGTCGAGCACCGTCCCCTGGGCCTCCCCGATCCGCAGGCGCTTGACCAGCGCCTGGTGTCGCCCCCCGGCGAGGCCGTCCGCGATGAGCGCGGCGCCCTGCGCGCCCTGCTTCGCGACGAGCGCGAAGCCCTCCAGCCGTCGCGCCATGCCGATGCCGGAGAGCGTCCGCTGCAGGCGCGCCATCAGCTCCGCATCGGCGGCGCCCCGCCCGGAGACCAGCACTTCGTCCGCCCGGGGCGCGGCCACCCGCAGCTGTGCCACCGCTTTGGCAGCGCTTTCCACATAGGCCCTGACCGCCAGCTCCCGGGCCTCGCGACCCGACCGCGCGACCGTCTCCGCACCGCCTCGAAAGAGCATCCCCTTGTCCACCCGGCCGGCGAGGAACGCCACCTCGCCGTCGAGCGCGCCGGCGGCCTGCCAGCCCAACGGCCCGCTGGTGCCGCCCAGCCCGTCCACGATCTGTCCCCGATCCACCGCGACCGCCGCCGTGAAGGCCCCGCCCAGCTCCAGGAGAATGAGCGATACCGCGTCCAGCGACCGGCCGGTCCGCTCCCGCTGGTCCTCGATCGCCAGCGCGGCGGCGCACACCTTGTCCGCCGTGCCCATGTCCACCCGGTTGAGCTTGCGATGCTCGGGAACCGTGTCGAGGTGGACCACACCCGGGGTGAGCACCACGGGGAGATCCGAGTCCGCGAGCTGCCGCACCAGCCGCCGAAGGCCGCCGATGCCGCCGCGCTCACCCGGACGCGCGAGGAACGCGAGCCGCAGCTCCTCCTCGGTGACTCCCCGTGCCGGGCGCGGCGGCAGGCCATAGCCCGAGGGCGCGACGACCAGGTCGGGCTCACCCTGGCGACGCAGCTCGGCGATGAAGCCATCCGGATCCGCGACGGCTTCCTGCGTGGGCCAGGTGAGATCGAGCGAGAGCCGCCCTTCGACCAGACCGCAGACGTCGAGACTCACCGTGCCCGCATCGACGCCGACGACGCGAGACATAAGCCCTATTTCTTCGCGATCAGCTCCCGCGCGACGTCGGCGATCGTCTCGGCATCCAGCACCAGATCGTTGCGCGTGAAGAGCCGGGCCACGCAGGCCTTGTGCAGCTTGGTCTTGAAGTTGCCGATGCCGAAGGCGCCGTAGACCGCGACGCCCTCCTTGACCACCCCGGCGTCCGTCACCTCGATGCCCTCGATCCCCAGCGGGGGCACGGCGTTCAGGTCCACCGCGATCTTCAGGTTCTTCGCTCCGGTCCACGCCGACCGGGGCACCATCTGCACCCCCGCCGGGCCGGAGTTGAGCAGCACCTCCACGTCCTTGCAGAGCTCCGGCAGCGTGGCCGGGTCGGTCAGCGTGGTCGCCTCGACCTGCACGTTGAAGCGCGCGCTGATGAACTGCCGAGCCTTCTCCCCCTGCTCCGGCTTGCGGGAGGTGATGGTCACGTGTGCGCCGTCCCTGGCCAGGAGTCCCGCCGCGCGCTGGCCCACCGGTCCGGTGCCGGCCAGGATCAGCACCTTCCTGCCGGCCAGGTTCCCCAGGGTCTCCTCGATCTTGACCACCGCGGCGACCGCGGTGGTGTTGGACCCGTTGGAGTCCAGCATGATGGAGACGGTGAAGGGCGCGAACACTGCGTCCTGCGCCATGGCCAGGAGTTGCTCGCCGGCGGACATGTTGCTGCCGCCGATCCAGACGGCGGTGTTGTGCAGGTCCTTGGGGCCCCGGGTGAAGATGCAGCCGTGGACCAGGTCACGGACGTCGGTTTCGGTGACGCCCCCGTAGCTCATGATCTCGTCTGCGCCCGCGTCGTACGCCACCACCTGGTCGAAGACACTCGGCAGCCGGGAGCTGTCGAGCTGAAGCAAAAGCTTGCGCATTACCGGAAGACTCTCCCTCGGTCGCTCGGTCTGGGAACAAACGAGGGGCGTGCCCGTCAGCGGGCCGCCCCTCGCCGGAACAGAAGTAACGCGGGACTGTAGCGATCAGCCTTCAGCGCCGCTGGCGAACGGATGCCGCGCGGCCTTGTACTTCTGAAGGACCTCGTCCACCGTCGGCTTGCCCTGCAATGCCCGGGCAATCGACTCCTTCACCGCCTGGTAGTTGTACTGGTAGATCTTCTTGTCGTCTTCCGCCTGCCAGTGGATGAACACGCCCACCAGGATGCAGAGGTCGTTGGCCTGGCTCTTCGAGATGACGCCCTCGTTCACCGAGTCCACCACCGCACGCGCGACCGCCGCCTGCGCCGGGCCGAACATCTGGACCGCCTGCTTGGCGCCCTTGATCGTGACCTTGTTGAAGAGCAGGGTGTCGGGCTTGGCAGGCAGGTTGGGCGTCACAACGGCCAGCAGGGTGGAGAAGCCGTCCTTGTTGTTGGAGAGCGCATGGGTGAACGCTGCACCGGTCGGCCCTGACTTCGACCCGATGATCAGGTCGATGTGGGCGACCTCGTTGCCATCGCCGACGAGCGATTCACCGATGAAGAAATCCGCGGCCATACCTGCCTCCATAGTGGCTTTACTAGTGAAGAAAGAGAGGATCTGGCGAAACATATCGCGCTCGACGAGGCGAAGAGTGGGCCGGCACCGGAGCGACGTGGAGAGGAGCCACGCGGTCCCGCGAAAAGGCGGGTAGCTCGTGTAGGCAGCGCGTAAGTCGCGAGAGCGGCCCCTAGTATGAGCCGCGTAGGAAACGGTGTCAAGGAGGCATACGGTCGCGGCCAGACCGGCGGACGCGGTTGCCCACTCCTTGCCTTCGGTTTATATTCGGGAACGTGTAATGTTCTACTAACAACCTTCCAGTCAAGTACTTATCGCAATGAAGCAGAGTTCGGGAGACCGCGTGCAGCGGTTCCACAGCTTTCTTCGCCGCCTCCGGACTGGCGGTCGCAGCAACATGTACGGCGCGGTTCCCTACCTCATGCGGCGCTTCGATCTCGATCGCGACACCGCCTTTCGTGTGGTCTGCGACTGGGTGGATGCGCAAGATGCTGCAGAGCTGGTCGGCGCCGTCACCGGAGGGACGACGTCGCGTCCGTCCGAGCGGACGCCCGCGGCCGCCGCCATTTCGCGCAAGCGAAGCCGCACAAGAGGTTAGCGGCTGGCACGGCCCTCGCGTTTTGGGAGGCCCGCAGTTCACCCGTTCCCAACTCGAGGGCTTTATGTGCACCAGGGCTACCGCTCGGTCGTTGGTTGCCGGTCTCGCGCTCACCGTCGCCGCCGTTCCGCTTCAGGCGCAGCGAGTGGAGGCAGGCGTGATGGTGTACAGTGGACCGGTCGCGGGACACGTCATCGTCCGGGATGGATACTCGACCTATCAGCGTCCGTACGCCCGCCGGGCGTACGTGGTCGAGCGCCCGCGGATCGTGGTCATCGAGCGGGTCCACGGCCACCGCTCGGCCAAGCACTGGGCGCGCCGCGGGTACCGCCCCGTCACTGTCTACTACTGGGACGGCCGGTATTACGACCGCTGGGTCGGTCACAGGTACGGGGTCCGCGAGGTCGTGGTATGGGAGCGCGACGGCCGGTACTACCACGACGATGGCCACTGCGATTCCGAACGACACTGGGACCACTGACCTGTCCCGCGCCTTCCGGCGCGCGATCTCCCCGATCCAGGCAGCCCCAGAAGGGTGGGAATCCCGGCATCCGCCGGGATTTCCATTTATACGTTCAGTAGTGCGTCCATGTGAACTGGCTCCCCAACCCGGCGCTGCCGGGCCAACAATGAAGAGGACGATGAAGGACCGAGCAGGAGGTAGGATGCCCCAGCGCCGCGGCACCGCGCTCGCCGGATTCCTCGCAGCAATCCTCGCGGGGCTCGCCCTCCCGGCGTCGGCGGAAGGCCAGTACTTCGGTCGCAATCAGGTCAAGTACGATTCCTTCAAGTTCGAGGTGCTCCAGACGGAGCACTTCGACATCCACTATTACCCGCGGGAGCGGGTCTCCGCGGAGGCGGCCGCCCGGATGGCGGAGCGCTGGTACCACCGGCTCAGCACCGTCCTCCGGCACGAGCTGAACGGCCGACAGCCGCTGGTCCTCTATGCCACGGCGCCCGAGTTCCAGCAGACCAACGTGGTCTCGGGTATCAGCGAAGGCACCGGCGGTGTCACCGAAGCCCTCCGTCGCCGGATCGTCCTGCCGATCGGCGGCACCCTTCGAGACCTCGACCACGTGCTCGGCCACGAGCTGGTGCACGCCTTCCAGTACGACATCACGGGCGGCGGCAGCCCCAACACCTACGGCGCGATGCCGGGCGCCACCGCCCTCCCGCTCTGGTTCATCGAGGGCATGGCCGAGTACCTCTCCCTCGGCTCCAACGCCCCCCTGACCGCGATGTGGATGCGGGGGGCGATGGAAGACACGCTGCCTTCTTATCGGGATCTCCTCGACCCGCGCTTCTTCCCCTACCGCTACGGGCAGGCGCTGCTGGCCTACGTCGCGGGACGCTGGGGCGACCCGATCATGGGCGACCTGCTCCGGGCCGCGGGACGCAGCCGGAACATCGACCTCGGGATCCAGGCAGTACTGGCGATGAGCCCGGACCAGCTGGTCTCCGAGTGGCACAAGGCCACCTACGAGGCCTACCGCGACGTCCGGGCCGCCACCGATCCGGCCGAGCAAGCCGGCGTGGGCCTGATCGCGCCGGAGGACGACGACGACGTGGGGTACAACCTCGCGCCCTCGATCAGTCCCGACGGCGATCGGCTGATGTTCCTGTCGAACCGCGACCTGTTCTCCATCGATCTGTTCCTCGCTGACGCCCGCACCGGGAAGGTCCAGCGCCGGCTCACCCAGACCGCCGTCGATAACCACCTTCAGAGCCTCCAGTTCATCCAGTCGGCGGGGAGCTGGCGCGCTGATGGACGACAGTTCGTCTTCGCGGGCATCGCCGGAGGCGACCCGGTGCTCGAGCTTTACGACGTTGACAAGGGGAGCAAGACGCGCGAAGTCCGCCTCCCGCAGCTGGGCGAGGCCTTCAATCCCAGCTGGTCGCCCGACGGGCGCTATATCGCCTTCGCCGGGGTCGTCAACGGCCTCAGCGATCTCTACGTGTACGACCTCGAGCGCGACTCGCTGCGGCAGCTGACCAACGATTCCTATGCCGACCTCCAGCCGGCCTGGTCGCCCGACGGCACCACTCTCGCCTTTGCGACCGACCGGTTCGGCACCGACCTCGAGCGACTCACGACCGTCCCCTCCCGGATCGCGTTGATCGACGTGGCCACGGGGCGCATTCGCGAGGTGCCCGGCTTCCGCTCGGCCAAGCATATGAACCCCCAGTGGGCACCCGACGGCCGGAGTCTCTACTTCCTCGCCGATCCGCTCGGCATCACCAACGTGTTC
>JBKPGZ010000339.1:0-10276 GCA_046729675.1 Gemmatimonadota bacterium
GGATGACCGACTACCCTTGACCGCCTGACCGCCTGACCGCCTGACCGCCCGACCGCCCGACCGCCCGACCGCCCGACCGCCACTCAGCCCTCCTCCACCAGCATCACCGCCGCCATCCCTCCGCGCTGGGCCACGTTCACCACCTGCCGCTGCGAGGCCCGGGCCAGGACCGCGATGCCGTCGTCGGTGGACGCGAAGCCCATCACGTGGTAGAACGCCTCCGGCTGGAGGGCACCCTCCTCGGTCAAGGTCGGCACCTCCACCACCGGGATCTGTGCCAGGCGCTGGATCACCCAGAGCTCCTCGTCCGCCAGCGCCGCGTCCAGGGCTGAGCACCATTCCCCATCGCCGACCGTCTGGCCCAGCATTACTCCCTCGCCCCCATACCCGCGGGACGGCTTCAGCACCAACCAGTCCCGCTCCCGCCGGGCGAACTCGAGCAGATCGCCGCTCTCCCCGCCGGGCAGCGTCGTGCGTCGGTCGCCCACCACCCTGGTCCACAGCACGTGGTGCTGGAAGACCCGCCACTCCTCCTCGGCGTAGTACCGTTCGCCCAGCGCGGGATCGGTGAGCACCTCGAAGCACGCCTTGCAGTCCAGCTCCGCCGAGATCGAGGAGACCACCCGGTTCTCGCGGAACAGGCGCCGCATGGGCTCCGGGTCCCAGCCTCCCTCCGCCATATCGGCCAGGTCGAGCACGCTGTAGTCGCGGTAGACCAGATCCACCGCGGTATCACCGCAGTAGATCTCCTCGCCCTTCATCCGGAGCTCGCTCGGATCGGCGTGCAGCATCCGGATGCCGTGGCGGTCCCCGTAGTACTCCACCAGCCTCCGCTGCTCGTCGATGCCCTCCAGCTCGTACTTGGGCTCGATCAGGCAGATGGTCCCGCCCGGCCGCCCGAGCGCCTCCAGGTGCTCGACCAGCTCCCGGAGGAGGAGGGTCCTGGCGTCCGTCAGACGGGTCAGCCGGAGCCCGGGGTCACGCCGCTGGAGCAGAGGCACCACGACCTCGTCCACCACTTCCTCGACCGCCGGCACCAGGTAGAGCCCACCCACCCCGGTGAGGTTCGGCTCGACGAACCGCAGGGTGTCCTTCCAGATCGGGCTGGCGTAGTCCACCATGCAGTCCAGCCGGTCGAACACGGGGTTGCGGGCCTGCACCAGCGGGGTCCAGCAGGCGCGCAGCCATTCGTCCTCCACCGGCTCCATCCGCAGCAGCTTCCGGACAACGGGATCGGCCAGGTACAGCTCGGGAATCCGGAGCAGCGCGTAGTGCAGCGTCCGGGCGACGGAGTGGAGGTAGACCAGCTGCTCGGGGAGCAGGGTGATGGGGCAGGGCAAGACCCGGATGGCCTCCACCCGCCCGTCGTGGAAGTACTCCAGGTGCCGCTTAGCCCCCGCCTGCCGCATGCCGTCGTGCGCGGCCGCAAGCTCCGTCGGGGACAGGTGGTAGAGCGCCTGGCGCACGCGCGCGGCCAGGCGGGCCCCGCGAAGACCCGAGGTCTCGACAGGGGTCGGCTGGGATGGTCGGGGGGTCTCGTCCGACATGACGGTGCGAATGTGCTCCCCGGCGAGCCCGGCACGCAAGCCGAGGGGTCTGGCCGCCTCGCGAATCGGGCGATATGATGGAGATGGAAGCGCCGTCGTATCGACCTTCCTTCTGGTCATCGCGTAGTCCGGATTCACCCGTGCGGCCCTCGCAACTGCTCTTCATCCGGCTCGCCCGTGCACTCGCGCCCGCTCTCGCAGGCGGGACGGTGGCCGCCGGATGTGCCTATCCCACCTATTCGACCCGCTTGGCCGACGGCCCTCAGCCCGTGGACCTCAGGATGGACACGCCGTTCCTCCGGAACGGCCAGCAGGCGATGGTCGTCATCCAGAGCCCCGCGGCCGACAGCATCGCCCTGGTCTCGACCAATGGAGTGGACCGGTACTGGAGCCACGGCTCCCGCCTCTTTGCCAGGGTGAGCGGGGACTTCGGTGACCTGCGGCCGTCCCGCGAATACGCGGAGCGCCACAACGGAGTCCTGCTGGATCGCCTGATGAAGCCGGCCACCATCTCGGTGTGCCGGCAGGGTCAATGTCGCGAGTTCTTTCACGAGTTCGAAGTCCGGCTGCCCGAGCGGAACGTCCGGACGGTCGCGTTGAGCGCGGGCTGGAACACAGTCTTCGCCCAGCGCACGATGAGGGACCAGAGCCAGGGCCCTCTGTCCCGGCAGGCGCTGAGCAGCGGCGCGTTCTTCGTCGAAGGCGAGCTCGCGGCCAGGAAATGGAGCGCCAGGGCGCAGGGATTCTACGGCGGCGACGGGCGGGGCGCGTCGCTGGACCTGAGCCGGGTTGTAAAGGAGGGCAAGGAAGTCAGTTACGGCATCGCGATGCACGTCGGCGGCCTGCGCAACGACTGGCTGCCCGACGGCCGGCGCACCGCGCTGATGGAGAAGACGGCCTACAGCCTGAGCGTCGGGCCGAGCATCATGATGCGGGGCGTGACGGCGAGCACGCAGTTCGGCCTGCTGACCAATGGCCACGAGGCGCTCCAAGTGGTCGCCACCCGGCTCTCGGCGAACGGGCGGCTCACCTCGGTCCGGATTCCGATCAGCGTCACGGCGGAGAAGACGTTCGCCTTCGGCGGGGGGCCGATCGTCTCACGCCGCCGCGACGCGCTCGAGCGGCTCTCGGCGTCGGTGCACGTCCTCGAGTCGTTCGCCCTGAACTTCGGGGTGAGCAGTCATTTCATCGCCTGGCCGGGGGAGCAGCCTTCCCTGGACTTCCGGGCGTCCGAAGTGCTGATGACGGTGGGGGCGCGGTACACGCTGACTTGGTAGCGATCCCTACTACTTCTTCATCCCGAGAAAATCCTGTCATCCCGAGCGTAGCGAGGGATCTTGCTTGACCCGGCAAGATCCCACGCGACGCGCGGGGTGGCCGCGCCCAAAACAAAAACCTCCCGAAACACGACACGTCGCGAGTCGGGAGGTTCTGTTGCCGGCGGGCATCGGGTTCGCTGGATCAGTGCCGCCACGTGTGGCGACCGAACCGATGTTCCTTCCTCAGTCCGCGCGGTGACGGCCGAGGTGCCCGAGCCTGCTCGGGCGGACGATCGCGGCCGGCGAGCTCGCGATCGTCTCACAAGGGCTGATCTCCCTGTGAGCGACAGACTCGCAGCGTCCTGCGGCCTGTCATCGTCTCCCATCAATACACCGCTTGATGAGTGACTCACCTCGACGCCTCACGGCTTCGAGGGGAGGCAACAGTACGAACTCATCACGCGCGTGTCAAGAGGGATTTGTTTATCGACATGATCAACGTCGTCCACGTTGAAAAAAACGTCTGGCGATGTGGAATCGAAGCGCCTAGTTTGTGGCCCTTCCACCGCCCACACCCTGTTCAGGAGATCGTGGAGTGATCGGGACCGAGGTCTCGCGGGGCGGCACGGTGTTGCGTGAGATCGCCCGCAACATCGAGCGGATCGAGAGTGGCAACGCGCATGATCGGGTCTGTCTTTACGGCACCGACGATGGCGCGCACTCCTGTGTCTGCTACCGCGATACCGGCCATCCAGGGCGCCACCAGTGTCCTTGCGGTGCCCAATGGAAGTGAGAGGCTGAGCTAGCCGCAGTACCCGGCGACCGTGATGCAAGTCATGGTCGTCCCTCCCCTTAGGCGTGCAGTATTGGGGATGGTCTCTCCCCTAGTGCGGCGCCTTGCCCGGGTGCTCGCCTTCGGCGGCATCGCGATCCTCACGGTCGCGATCGCCGTCGTGGCGTTTTTGCAGGTCCCCGCCGTAGCGACCTGGGCCGTCAACCGCCTGGTCACCTTTGTCCCCCTGACCCCCGGCTACAGCCTCGCGATCGGCGGGGTGAGCGGCAACTGGTTGACCAACTTGCAGCTGCGCGGTGTCGTGCTGCGCCGCGGCAGCCGCGAGCTCGCCCGTATCGAGCACCTCGGCGCGCGCTACAGTCCGCTCCAGCTCCGCGGACCCGCTCGGCGCCTGCGCGAGCTGATCCTCGACGGTGCCACAGTCGCTGCACGCCGGGAGCGCGACGGCTGGGACATCGCCCGGGCGATCCGGTCCTCTGGCGACACCGCGGCCGCCGGCGGCGCCTTCCTCGTGGACCGCCTCACGATTCGCCGGGTGGACGTCGCGGCTCAGCTGGCGCCCGATTCGATCGCCAGAGCCAAGGGCTTCGGTCTCTCGGGCCGGAATCTGGTGATCGGCGATACGCTCCTGGTCGCGATGGACTCCATCGGCGCCGAGATCGCCCCTCCGGGTGAGCCCGCGCTCTGGTTCACCCTCGCCGCCGCGGGCGAGGCCACCCCCGAAGTCTTCCGCCTCGACCCGCTCCGCATCAGCAGTCACCGCAGCAACATCGCCGGGCACGCCGTGCTGCCGCGAAGCTTCGAGGTTCCCCGGATGGCGGATCGGCTGGATGTGAAGCTCGAGGCCCGCCCGATCGCGCTGGCCGACCTCGCCAGCGTTTATCCCGCCGTCCCCCCGGAAGGCGACCTCAACTTCCAGATGGGCGCGTCGGCGAAGGGCCGCCTGGTCACCGCGCGGCTCGCTGCCCGGCTCGACACCGGCACGATTGATCTTGAAGGAAGCACGGTCGTCGGACCCGGAGCGCCGGTGGTGTATCGCCTCCGCGGAGAGCTCAAGGACCTGGATCCCTCGCGGCTCCACCGCTCGGCGCCCATGGGCGCCGTCAACGGGGAGATCGAGGCCGACATCCGCGGCGAGACACTGGCGCTCGCTGACGGGAACGCCTCCCTTCGCCTGCGAGGCTCGCAGGTGGCGAACACGGACTTGCGCGACCTCGACTTCGAGGCCGAGCTCACCGGCGGCCGCGCCGACATGACGCTCCGGGGCGATGTCCTGGGCGGCAACGTGCGCGCCACGGGATGGGCCCGGCCCTTCGATTCGGTCCCGTCGTACCGGCTCGCAGGCGGCGCAGTCGGACTCGAGGGGACGGAGTCGGTCGCCAGGAGCCTCGCCGGGGACAAGGGGAAGCCGGAGCTCGACCTGCGTTTCAGGGTTTCGGGAGACGGTATCGTCCCACGGGAGGCGGACCTGCGTGGCCGGTTGGACCTCGCGGCGGTGAGGGACGATGGAGAACGCGTGTCGCTCGGTGAGGCGAACCTCACTCTCGCCGCCGGCCGACTCGAGATCCGGCCTCAGCTCCTGGTAGCGGGTGGGACGATCGGCGGCGTGGCGACGGCGAACCTTGGCGACACGATCACCTATCAGGTGCGGCGCGGCAGGATCGACGGTGTGGACCTCGGCAGGCTGATGGAGGACACCGTCTCCGCTCCGCTCACCGGCCGTTTCCAGCTGACCGGGCGCGGCACCGCTCCCGACGAGGCCGTAGTCGCGGCGACCCTGGAGTTGGACGAGCTCCGCTATGCCGCCCGCCGGATCGAGCAGGTCATCGCCCGGGCTCGAGTGGAGCGGGGGCAGGCTGTGCTCGACCTTCGCGGTGCGCTTCAGGGCGGTAGGCTCACTGTGGATGCCAGCGCCCGCCCGTTCGACTCGGTCACCACCTTTCAGGTCCGCCGCGCGGCGCTCGACAGTGTCGACCTCGGTACCCTGATGGGCCGTCCGGATCTGAGCGGGCCGGTGACGCTGGCGGGATCCGGTGGCGGCACCTGGAGCGATGCGACCCGCAAGGTGAAGGGCACCCTTTCGGTCGCGCCGTCGCGGCTCGGCCGGGTGCGGGTAACCGGCGGCCAGGCGGCGGCAGAGCTCGACGGCGAGCGTCTCACCTGGGATGCCGGGCTCCGCACCAGCGGCGGGTCGCTCTCGCTGGCCGGCGAAGGCCGCCCGATGGCCGACGTGCCGTCCTACGTCGTCCGCGCCGGCCGGGCGGACTCCCTCGATCTGGGTGCGCTTCTCGGCAACGACAGCCTGCGGACAGCGCTGAGCGCCCGATTCACGGGCTCTCTCTCCGGCACCACCCTCGACAGCCTCCTTGCCCGGCTGGAGCTCGAGCTGCTGCCCTCCCGCGTGAACGATGCGGAGCTCGGCCCCGGCCGGCTGACGGTCGGGCTCGATCGAGGAAGGCTCGACGGTGACCTCCGGCTTCAGGGGGAGGATGCGGCGGCGGGGGCCAAGTTCAGGGGCAAGCTGGGCGCCGAGGAGTCGCGGGTGCGCGCCGATGGTGAGCTGCGGGTCGAGCACCTGGCGCGCTGGACCCGTGACACCGCCGCCGAAGGGCGTCTCGAGGGCCGGTTCGGCCTCGACCTCGTCGCCGACAGCAGCGGCCTCGCGACGGTCGGCGGGCAGGTCACCGCGGTCGGAGGAGTCGGCGGCGTGCGGCTGCACCAGTTCTACGCCGCGTTCCGGCCCTCTCCCGGCGCCGTCCAGATGGACACGCTGGTGGTTCGATCCAACGCCATGGCCCTCGACGGCGGCGGCCGCATCGCCCTCCGCTCCGGTCCGAGTGCGGCGAACGGCTCGTTCCGGGTCAGGGGGCGCACCGGCGACCTCACCCCGCTCGCCCTGCTCGCCGGCGCCGACTCGGTCGTCATGGACTCCACCATCCTCGACTTCACCGTCTCAGGACCGCCGGAGGGCCGAAAGATCGAGGGGCATGCGGACGCCTTCCGGCTTCTCTATGGCAACACCCTGGCCGAGCGGCTCGCGGCCCAGGTATCGGCCACGATGGACAGCGCAGGCAAGGGCGCCTTTGGCGGCCGGCTGCGCGTCGTGGGCGCGGCCGTGGGCAAGCTTTCGGTGCAGCGCATCGACCTCACGGGCCGCTACGACTCGGTCGTCGCGCTCCAGGGCACCATCGACGTGAACGACGACATGGGTCTGGCCCTCGGCCTGGGGGGAACCGTGAGCGGCGACAGCACTCTCGCCACGCTCCGGCAGCTCGATGTCCGCGAGGGCGGGCGCCGGTGGCAGCTCGAGCGGCCCGCCACGATCGGGCTCCGGCCCGACGTGATCGAGGTGCGAAGGTTCACCCTCGGTGCCGCCGACCGCAGCATCGCCCTCGAGGGGATCTTCGCGCGCCGCGACTCCAGCGACATGACAGTGCGCATCACCGGCTTCGACCTGGACGCGCTGGAACAGGCAAGGCTCGTCCCCATCGCCGGACGGCTGGACGGTACTCTCAGGCTTTCGGGTCCCGCCGAGGCGCCATCGCTGGAAGGGAAGGTGGGCCTCGACGTGCGTGAGGCGGGCGGCGACAACCTGGCACGAATCGAGTCGGAGCTGGCGTGGACCCGGGCGGGGCTTCGGATCAACGCGTTCGCCGGGCCTCGCACCCGGGGCGGGCGGCTGACCGTGGCCGGCACGCTCCCCTGGAGGCTCACGCTGGTCCCGGAGGACACCGCGGCGCAGGTCGGGTTTGCACGGGAACCGGCGGACACTATGGCACTCGCGGTGCGTGCCGACAGCTTCGACCTGGGACTGTTCCAGCCACTCCTCCCGGAGGAGACGGCCGCCGATCTCACCGGAGCGCTCGCGGTGAACGCCCGCATCGCGGGCACGCCCGATCAGCCGAGAGTCACCGGCTCCGTCGACCTGCGCGACCTCGGCGTCGAGCTCCCCGTCCTCGGCGTCACCTACAGCGAGGGCCGGCTGGCCGGCCGCCTCGACGGTGAGCGCTTCAAGATCGACACCCTGCGGATCGTCACCGGCAAGAAGCAGGATCTGCTCGCCAACGGCGAGGTGAGTCTGAAGCCTCTTGCCGACCCCGCGCTCGCTCTCGACGCCAAGCTCAAGGATTTCCTGGTATCCCACTCTGACCAGCTCCATGCGGTGGCCACCGGTGATGTGCGACTGGCCGGCACCGCGGCGAAGCCGGTGCTGACCGGCAAGCTGCGCCTCGAGGAGGCGGAGATCTTCGCCGGGTCGGAGACGGCGACCGCCGTGGAAGAGGTGCAGCTCACCCCCGCCGATCTCCAGCAGCTTGCCCAGCGCTTCGGACCGGCCGCGGCGGCGGGAGCGGAGGAGGAGGAGGCCGGATTCCTGGATCGTTTCCGCATGAACGTCGATCTGTCCTTCTCGAGGCGGGTGTGGTTCCGGAAGGCGCAGACCCCCAGCATGGATATCGAGCTCGCCGGCCGGATCAACCTGCGGCAGGAGCCCGGAGGGGAGATGCAGTTCTTCGGGAAGGTGGAGCCGATCCCTAATCGCGGCGAGATGAACCTCTACGGCCGCACCTTCCAGCTCACCGAGGGCGAGATCGCGCTGCGGGGAGCGGTCGAGACCACCACGCTCGACGTGACCGCGCAGTACCGCGTGCCGACCGAGGGCGATCCGGACGCCGAGGAGGTGGTCATCAACGTGCATGCCACCGGTCGCTCCGACAGCCTCGACCTCGACTTCGAGGCCGACCCCGCCATGGGCCAGGAGGACATCATCTCCTACATCGTGACCGGCCGGCCGGCCTCCGACAATCCGTTGGTGGATCAGCAGGGTGGCGGCGGCGTGAACGCGACCCAGGTCGCGATCGGCCAGCTGGCGGGGACCCTCGGCGGCGCCGCTGGCGAGGAGCTCGGCTTCGATGTGTTCACCATTCGCCAGGAGGCGGAGCAGGGTCTCACACTGACGGCGGGCCGGTACCTCGGCTCGCGGGTCTTCGCCAGCCTCCACCAGCCCCTCCGAATCGGCACCAGCTCGGCGGACCAGCAGGCCTCCGAGACCAGCGGACCCGGGTTCGAGCTGGAGTACGCCTGGCGCCGGTGGCTGCGCAGCACGCTGCGGGGGGGCAGCCTGCCGGCCAGCGTCCTGATGCGGGGGCGCCATGCGTACTGAACGCGCCGCCCTGGCGCTCGCGCTGCTCCTCGCAGGATCCCCCGCCGCGGCCCAGGACGCCCTCAGCGGTGTAGGGCCCGGCACGCAGGTAAAGAGCATCGAGTTCGAGTTCATCGGTGGGCAGACGCTGCTGGAGCGGGACCTGCGTCCCCATATCGCGTTGACGGAGCGCGGCAGCATGGTCGGCCTGCGGCGCCTCTTCGGCTGGATTCCGTTCGTGACCGCGGTGGGGAACCACCCGTTCAAGCCGGTCGAGCTCCAGCGCGATGTGGCGCGGCTCCGGAACGTCCTTATCCTCTCCGGCTTCCTGGAGGCGAAGGTGGACTACGACGTCCGCTACGAGGCCGAAGAGGACCTGGTCGATGTCACCTTCCTGATCGAGGAGGGGCAGCCGATCCAGCTGCGCGACGTGCGGTTCATCGCCCGGGATAGCGGCCCGCCCGCGATCGACCCCGAGTTGGAGGAAGAGTGGGACCGCTTCGTGCGCGAGGAACGACAGGTGGGAGGACGGTTCGGGGAGGGCGAGCGGCGCGCTCTCGCAGAGCGCACGATGCGGTGGCTCCGCAACCGGGGGTACCCCTTCGGCGCGGCGGAGGCGGACGCGCTGGTGGATACCGCCGCCTATCGTGCCGACGTCGTGGTCCGGGTTCAGCCGGGTCTCCGCGCCAAGGTCCGCGATTTCGCCGTCAGTGGAAACGAGACGGTGCCCGCAAAGGACATCACCAGGCAGCTCCCGCTCGCGCCGGGGGACTGGTACGATGCGGCCGAGATCGAGCAGGGACGGGCCCGGCTCGCCCAGTTCCCGATCGTGCGATTCGCCCTGGTCAACGTCCCGCGGGGGAGCGCAGACGACTCCAGCGTGGTCGTGAGGGTCGGGATGACGGAAAATCCCCCGCACCAGGTCAGCGGTGAGGCGGGGCTGGTGTCGAACGGGGGCCTGACCGGCCAGGTGGAGTGGATGCACCGGAGCTTCATGCACGGACTGCGGACGTTCACGGTATCCGCCACGGCGCAGACCGGTTTGATGGCGCTGGAGACGCCGGCGGAGCAGCGCTATCGGCTCGCGCTCACCTTCTTCCAGCCCTATCTCGGGACTCGACGGCTCTCGTTGGCCGGAGGGCCCTGGGCAGAGTACCGCGACGATCTTCGCGACCGCTCGCAGGCGGTGGGATTCGACGGCACGCTGGTGTATGCGACCAGCCCCCTGCGGTCAATCTCGCTAGGGTACACGCTGTCGCATCGGGAGGTGTTCGACTACGGCTTCAGCGAAGACCTCGACGCGACCGAATACCTCCCGCTGCTCGGCCTGGCCGATCCTTCGACCGTCGGGTCTCTGGGTGACATCTTCAACCGCAGCACGCTGACTCTCGACGGCAGCTGGGGCGTCCTCGACCAGTTCGCCAATCCGCGGCGCGGCTACGTGCTGCGCCCTCGGGCATCGGTGACCCTGCCGGGCTTCAACACCAGCGAGTACCTCCTGCTCGACTTCGGCGCGACCGGGTTCTACCCCCTGAGC
>JBKPGZ010000340.1:0-10064 GCA_046729675.1 Gemmatimonadota bacterium
GCCGCGGGAGGGCCGTCCGGCTCGATCGTCACGACGAGAAGTCCCCCGCGACGGTCGAGGGCGAGCCGGCTGCGCAGCCGCTCCTGCAGCTCGACCGGCTGCATGGTCGCGCCGAGATAGCCGCGGCGGACGTAGCCGCGACTGGCCAGCTGGCCGATCACCCGGGTCACCGTCTCCGCCGGCAGCGTCGTCGTGTAGGGCCGGCTGAGCCGTCCGGAATTGATGCCGACGACCTGCCCCGCCGAGTCCACCAGGGGTCCGCCCCCGAACCCCGGGTAGAGATTCAGGTCGCTCAGGATCAGTCGATCGATCTCGCCGGTCCCATAGGGACGCCAGGCGCCGGCCACTACGCTCACGGCGCCGAACGCGGCCCGCGGGCCCGTGTCGTCCAGACGGGCGAGGGCCAGGACCAGGTTCCCCGGTCTCAGCGCCCCAGTGTCTCCCAGGGTCGCCACGGGCAGGGCCCCAGCGGGGACCTTGAGAACGGCGAGGTCGGTGGACGGATCGCGTCCCTGCAGCGTGGCGTCCACCCGCTTGCCGTCCGGGAGGGTGACGGTGATGTCCCGGTCGCGGCGAACGGTCCCGTTGGTGGTCACCACCAGGCCGTCTTGCCAGTGCACACCGGTGGAGGCCAGCTGGGGTCGGGCATGGACCGCGAGGATGCTCTTGGCTCCGCGCTCGACGGCGCCCGCGAGTTGGTTGGAGAGGTCGATCAGGGTTTGTGAGGATGGCTGCGACATACATCGGCTCCCGCGAGGATCATATCACCATGCATTCGGTGGTGATCCAAGGATATCGCGGGATGCCGGGGGGCGGATCGGCCAGGTGGCCGAGGGGGCCTACGGCTTCGTGCTGAGCGTCAGGGTGCGGCTGATTACGGTGCCGGGGACCTTCGCTGTCAGCTCTGGGCGTTGGGCCTTCGGGCCAAGCGTCCATCTGACGCTCGTGCGACCGTCCGCATCGCTCAGGCCGCGCGTCGGGGTGACGCTACCGCTGCTGGCCTTGAACACCACCGTCTGGCCGGCGAGGGGATTCCCGTAGCTGTCCGTCACCTGCACCACGAGCGGCTTGGGGAGCGCGCGTCCCGCCTTCGCGCTCTCGGGCGGGTTTACGAACGCGAGCTTCACCGCCTTGCCCGGCCTCGCCACCGCGGTGATCTCCGTCTCGCCGGTGTCGCTCTGCAGCCGCGCCGTCAGCCGCTGCAGGCCGGCGGTCCGGCCAAGAGTCCAGACGACCTTGGCGCGTCCGGTGGAGTCGGTGGAGAGCTCGCTGTCATCGGACCGTCCGGCGGCAGGCAGCAGCCGCAGAGCCGCACCGGCGACGGGATTCCCGTGCAGGTCGGTCGCGCGCAGGACGATGGCCTGTGGGAGCGGCTGCCCCACGGACCCCGTCTGCCGATCGCCGGAGATCGGCCGCACCGCAACAGCCGGTCCCGGCTCCGCGGCGACGACCAGACCGACCGGCGGCATCGTGCGCGCATTGCCCACCTGCACTCTCGCGCGCTGGCGACCGGCCTTCGTCCCCAGCTTCCATGTCGCCCGGCCTTCACCCAGCGAGTCCGTCCGCATGGTGTGGGCGGTGAAGGCTCCGCCCTCGACCGCGCTCCAGGCCACCGGCAGATCGGCGAGTGCGCGGCCGAGCGAATCGGTGGCTCGCACCACGACCGGCTCGCGCAGGGTGTCGCCGACGCGGCCGCGGAGGTCAGGCGTCACGATCTCCACCCGCGTGTTGGCCGGCAGAGGGTCGGCCTCCCCGCTCACGGCCGGCGACGTGCTCACGCCTGGGACCGCGATGGACAGCTGCTGCCGGCCGGGCAGCTCGCCCAGCCGCCACGTGGTCTTCACCAACCCCCGCGCATCCGAAGTGTCGAGCGCCGGTTCGACCGCGGCGCCGGGGGCGGCGGAGTGGAAGCTCGCCACGACGCCGGCGATCGGTCGCCCGCTGCGGGAGACGATCTGGGCGGTGACCGGCACCGGGAGCTCGGCGGCCGCGGGCCCGCGCTGTCCGTCCCCACCGAGTACGGTGATCGAGCCGGCAACCGGTACGACCTCGACGGGCAGCGGCGCCTGCAGCGGGCCGGCCATCGCGAGGAAGGAGGTGCGGCCGGGGCTCACCCCCACCGCGTCCGCACCTTCGACCTTCGCGACTGCGGGATCGGGAGCCGACCAGGTCACGTCGGCGCCGACGATCGGATTGCCTCGCGCGTCCAGCACCCGCGCGCTGAGCGCCCGGCGATCGCCCTCGGGAACCTGCAGCAGGGTGTCGTCCAGCTGAAGCGCGGCGGCCCGCTGCACCACGACGATGTGCGCCCGGGTCTCGACACTTCCGACCCGCACCACGATCGCCGTGGTCCCCGAGGCCTTGATCGCCACGCTGCCTGCCGGGCTCACCTCGGCAACGGAGGGATCCGTGCTGGACCACGTCGGAGTGACTCCGGCAAGCACGGTTCCACCGGAATCGGTGATCATGGCCGCGAGCTGAATCGTGTCGCCCACGGCGGTGGCGGTGTCTACCGCCGGAGCGACGGTCACTGAGTGTGCCCGGGAGGCAGGCGTCGGCATGCCCGGGACCGCGATCCCCGCCGAGCTGGTGTAGCTCAGGATGGAGACGAGCGCGGCCCCGCCGGAGAGCATCGCCGCGATCCCCTGCGCGACGCCCATCGTCCAGCGCTGCGGCTTCGGT
Organism: Gemmatimonadota bacterium; assembly: GCA_046729675.1. Classification (GTDB taxonomy): domain Bacteria; phylum Gemmatimonadota; class Gemmatimonadetes; order Gemmatimonadales; family GWC2-71-9; genus CAVVWJ01. The sequence goes on from JBKPGZ010000340.1 coordinate 2,683, forward strand.
TTGCTCAACGCGTGCGATCCCAGAGTGCACCCCTGAGGCTCGGTGCCGGCTACGCCCGGCTGGATGTAAAGGGACAGGTCTATGTTGGCTAGGAGATTCCCGCGACACAATCCGCAGGAAGCGCACAGTGTCGACTTTCGCGGCAACGGCCGCGTGGCGGCACTGCAAACCGTGGCAAGAGGAGTGCTACATCGCGCGGTACTTGGGCCCGCTGCCCCCTTCGCGCGGCGTCCAGCGCGGTCCCAGCACGTCGGTGGCCTTGCAGTCGATGCAATTCGGCGCATTGACCCGCAGCTCGTCGCCCACCCGCTCGTAGACCCCCGCGGGACACACATGGGAATAGAACTCGGCCACCTCCGCGCTCACCTCGGGCCCGACCAGCAGGTGTGAGGGGATCGTGTCGCGGGTGGCATTACCCGACTTGAACACCGCATCCAGCTTGCCGAAGGTCAGCTTCCCATCAGGCGTGAACGGCTCGACCTCGGCAACGCGCCGCGGGGCCGCTGCATCCTCCGGCATCTCCATGCGTCCGCCGAATAGCCGGCCACCACTGATGGTCATGAGCCCGGCCTTGAATCCGCCGACGTAGAGACCGTCCTTGAACGCGAGTCGCATGTTCCGGGTCCGGTACATGTCGGCCACGATGTAGCTCTCGTCCACCGTGCGGTCGTAGGCCGCCAGCCGCGCGGCGGAGGGGTCACCAGCCTTGAGCGAGTCGAAGGCGGCGCGGGCGGCGTAGATCCCGGACTGCATCGCGTAGTGGATTCCCTTGAGGGAGGGCACGTCCACGAACCCGACCGCGTCGCCCACCAGCAGAATGCCGTCACCGCTCCGGCGCTCCGGCAACGCATGATAGCCGCCCTCCGGGATGGTCTTCGCCCCCCACTCCAGCAGCTCGCCGCCTTCGAGGTGGGATTGGAACAGCGGGTGCAGCTTCATCCGCTGGAGCAGCTCGTGCACGTCGAGCGACGCATCGTGGTAGTCGAGGCCCACTACCAGGCCGAGGGCGACCTGGCCCGGCCCCAGCGGATACATGAAGCTGCCGCCGAACGCGTCCTCGGGCAGCGGCCAGCCGAGGGTGTGGATCACCGCGCCGAGCGGCTTCGGCGTCTGCCAGACCTCCTTCACGCCGAGCGCGAAGATCTGGGGGTTGGGTGAGCGGACCCGCTGCCACTGGCGCCAGCCCTGGCTCAGCAGCCCCCGCGTTCCTTCGGCGATCACGGTGACCTTGGCGGTGACGTCGGTCGGCTCGCCGTAGTCGGCGGTCGGCTGGCGCTCCCGGTCGAGCCCGGACGGGGTGGTGCGGACGCCGCGCACGGCGTCACCCTCCACCAGCAGCGCGTCCACCGGAAAGCCGGCGAACAGATTGATGCCGGCCTGCTCCGCCCGCTCGCCCATCCACCGCACGATCTCGCAGATGGACGCGGTGTAGAACCCCGCGTTGTGCATTGTGGGGGGCGTGGGAATTCGCTGGGCGCGGCCCTCGGTCATGAAGTACACCGCTTCGCCGGCGACGGGTTGGCGGAAGGGGAAGTCGCTCGGGTTGAGGTCGGGGAAGAGCTCGTGGAAGGGACGCGGGTTCACCACTGCGCCCGAGAGGCTGTGCTCGCCCAGGGCGCCCGCCTTCTCCAGCACGGCGATGTTCAGCTCGCCGACGCCGCCACCCGATTCCGCGTCCTGCTTCGCCAGCCGGGTCAGCTCGATGGCGCAGGCGAGTCCGGCCGGCCCGGCTCCCACGATCACGACGTCCATCTCGATCGCCTCCGCGCCCGGAGGATCGCGACGGATGATCTGATCGAGCGGCAGCGGACGCTGGTGTCGGGCGGGAAGGATGGTGGACACGTCGGACGGCTCCTGAGGAAGGGTCGGACGTCGAGGCGGCGGAAATATAACCCGCCTATCCGAGGGCTAAGTTGATGGCATGGACCTGCGCAAGGCGATGCGGGACCCCTGGGTCTGGGGACAGCTGGCGCTATTCGTTTTGATCGGGCTCGGCGCGCCGCTGGTGCCGCGGTATGTGACCCTCGGGGACGTGGATCCGATCCTCAACCGCGTGGATCCGGACAAGCTCCGATGGCTGGGTGCCCCGCTGATCGCGGGCGGGCTCGCGCTGGCCATCTGGGGAGCGCGATCCCTGGGCCGGAGCCTCACCCCGGGCACCGAGCCGCTGCCCGGGGCACCGCTGGTCACCTCCGGGGCCTACGCGCAGGTCCGGCACCCGATCTATGCGGGAATCGTGCTGGGGCTCGCGGGCTACACGCTGGCGTGGAGCAACTGGACGCTGGCGCTGCTGGTGGGCCTGTTGACGTGGGTGTACTTCAACGGGAAGGCGAAGGCGGAGGAACGTTGGCTGGTGCAGCGACATCCGAGGTACGAGTCGTACATGCGGCAGGTGCCGCGGCGGGTGCTGTAGCCGCTAGCCAGGATCGAGGCACGTGCAGCTCGCCTCCACCACCTTCGGCGCCGTTCCGGAGCCTACGAACCGGAGCACGATCGGCTCCTCCTTGCCGTCCCACCCGGCCGGGTACGGGTAGACGAATACCTCCGTCGTATCTCCGCGCCGCTCACCGGTAAAGGCTTCGATCCGTCCCTTCCAGATCGTGAGGAGATCCGGGTGCCGGCGAGCCGCCGCGAGAGCCCAGCGCACCGGCGACTCGGAGGTCGAGAGCCGCGTCAGGGTGGCTGAGTCCTGGCGCATGGCCGCTCGGAGGTACCGCCGCGCCGGATCGGTGTACACCCTCCCCGGCCAGTCCGCCGAGTACGGCTGGAGGACGAACAGCGCGGTGAGAAGAGTTCCGAGGAAGATCAGCGTTGCGTAGAGGGGCCGCCGGTCGGTCGCCATACAACCTCCTCGTCAACTCCAGGATGCCATATTGCAGGATCGCTGTCCAGCCCCGGAGCTTCCATGCTGCGCGACCTCCGCCATGCCCTGCGGACCCTGGCCCGTGCGCCGGGATACACCATAGCCGTCATCCTCACCCTTGCCCTTGGCATCGGCGGCACGACCGCCGTGTTCAGCGTGCTGCGATCGGTCATCCTGCGCCCCTTCTCCTGGGCGCCTGCGGATCGCGCCATGATGATCGTCGAGCAGGATTCGGCCTCCAACATCAGGCCCGCCTCCTACCCCACGTTCCAGGACTGGCGAGCGGGGACGAACGCCTTCGAAGCACTCGCCTTCGTGCGCGGCCAGGGCGCGGTGCTGAAGACCGGGGAGAGCGCCGAGCGGCTGGTTGGGGCATTCGTGACGGCCGAGTACTTCCGCGTGCTGCCCGAGTCGGCCGCACTCGGCCGCACGCTCGGCCCGAGCGACTTCGCCCCTGGCGCGCCGGCCGTGGCGGCCATCTCATGGCCCCTCTGGCAGCGCCGGTTCGGGGGCGACCGGTCGGTCATCGGGCAGAGCGTCACTCTGGGCGAGCAGAGCTACACCATCGTCGGTGTCATGCCGCTCGGATTCGTGTATCCGATCTGGGCCGACCTCTGGGCGCCGATCACCGTCATCCTCCCCACCGACCCTGCCCTCCAGCAGCGGGGCCTGCACGCGGACAGCCGCGTCGTGGGCCGGCTCCGCGTCGGCGTCGATTCAGCGGCCGGCGCGCGGGCGCTGTCCGCGGTGGCCGCCCATCTCGCCGAGACGTACCCGGCAGAGAACGGCGGCTGGCGCAGCGTGGCTTTTCTACCGGTTGCGGCGGAGATCCTGGGCGGCACGGGGCCGCAGCTGCGCCTGCTGACCGCGGCCGCGGTCTTCGTCCTCCTGATCGCATGCGTCAACGTCGCCGCACTCGCGCTGGCCCGGGCCGGCGCCCGTTCGCGCGAGCTCGCCATCCGCACGGCGCTGGGGGGCGGCCGCGGTGCCCTGCTCCGGTTGCTCGCCGCCGAGTGTGTGATCCTCGGAGTGGGGGCCGGCGCCCTAGGACTCGTCGCTGCGATGTTGCTGGTCGGCTGGCTTCGCGTCGGCGGCCGGGATCTCCTGCCCCGCGCCGCCGAGCTCGTGGTCGACCCCGGCGCGATGGCCGCGGCTGTCGCCTTGTCGGTCGCGCTCGTCGTCGGGCTTGGCGTGGTACCGGCGCTCCGCTCTGCTTCCCTACTCGGGTCGCTCCGCCAAGGCTCGGGTGCGGGAGCGGCACCGGTACGGCGCTGGCTGCGCGCGGCGCTCGTCGTCGGCGAGATTGCGTTGGCGCTGGTCCTGCTCACGGGCGCCGGGCTCCTGCTGCGAAGCCTCGAGCGGCTTCAGCGGGTGCCCACCGGCTTCGACGAGGGCCGCCTGCTGGCCGTCCCCATCATGCCGCCCTCGTCCCGATACGAGAGCCCCGAGCGCGCGCTCCAGCTCTACCGGGACGTCGCCGCGGCCGTGGCCGCCGTGCCCGGCGTCCAGGCCGTTGCGCTCACGAACCACGTCCCGCTCAGCGGCGCCTCGATCAACACGCCGCTCGAGGTGGAAGGCGGCGCGGCTCGCGAGACCGACGAGGCGCTGTTCCGGGTGGTGGATACCTCCTACTTCCGGATGACAGGCGTACCGGTAGTGCGCGGGCGCGAGTTCACGGCTGGCGATCTGGCGCACCCGGGTGACGCCGCGCTGGTGAACCAGGCGCTCGCCGAGCGCTACTGGCCGGGCGGAGACGCACTCGGCAAGCGGATCAGGGTGCGCAAGTCCGCCCAGGGGCGGCCGGAGTTCGGCGAGCCCGTGCCCGCCACCATCGTGGGCGTGGTGGGCAACGTGCGCCACTACTCCCTCGACACCGACTTCGTACCCGAGGTATACCTGCCCTACACGGTCACGGTCTGGGGCTGGATGTCGCTCGTCGTCCGCACCGCCGGGGACCCCGCGGCGCTGGTGCCCGCCGTGGCCCGGGCCGCCCGATCGGTGGAGCCCGACCTGCCGCTCGAAGGCGTCTCGTTCTCCAACCGGGTGTACGACTTGCCGACCTCGCTGCGGGAGTCTTTGGCCTACCGGCGCTTCATCACCGGACTGCTCGGGGCGTTCGCGGTCCCGGCGGTGCTGCTCGCAGCGCTCGGGATCTTCGGTGTCGTCGCCTACCTGGTCGCCCAACGGAGTCGGGAGATCGGGATCCGCATGGCGCTCGGCGCCCAGCGGCGGAACGTGCTGGCACTGGTGCTCGGGGAGGGGATGCGGCTCACAGGGGTCGGGGTCCTGCTCGGCACGCTCGGCGCCATCGCCACCACGCGGTGGCTGAGCTCCGAGCTGTACGAGACCAGCGCCACCGATCCACTCACGTTCGTGCTCGCGGCGGTCACCTTGGCGGGGATCAGCCTCTGCGCCTCACTGATTCCGGCGCGGCGGGCAACAACCATCGATCCCGCTCGGACCCTGCAGTCCGAATAGCTGCTCGGGGGTGACGGAAGGACCCGACGGCCTTACGCTTTACGCCCATGTCCGTCCCCCCACCCCCGATTCCCGGCTTCCGCCCGGTCCCGTTCACCGGCGTCATCTTCGTCATGGCCGAGGCCGGGCGCCTCGGCTACCGCTACGGTCACCCCGACTGGTGCAACCTGGGCCAGGGCCAGCCGGAGACCGGTCCGCTCCCCGGTGCGCCGCCCCGAGTCCACGAGGTCGAGATCGGCGTAAACGACCAGGACTACGCGCCGGTGCCCGGCATCTGGGAGCTGCGGCGAGCGGTGGCGGAGCTCTACAACCGGCTCTACCGCGGCGGGAAGGGCTCCCGCTACACCGAGCGCAACGTCTGCATCTGCGGGGGCGGGCGCTCCTCCCTCACCCGCGCGGTGGCCGCCCTCGGCCAGGTGAACCTCGGCCACTTCCTGCCGGATTACACCGCGTACGAGGAGCTGCTCGACATCTTCAAGCTGTTCACCTCCATCCCCATCCTGCTCGACGGGCGGGAGGGCTATCACTTCAGCCCCGAGCACCTGCGGGAGGAGATCACCGGACGCGGGCTCTCCGCCGTCCTGCTCTCCAATCCCTGCAACCCCACCGGCCGCGTCATCGCCGACGCCGAGCTCCGGGGGTGGGTGGAGGTCGCTCGCGAGCTGAGCTGCGCGCTACTGGTGGACGAGTTCTACTCGCACTACGTCTGGCGGGAGACGGAGGACGGGGACGGCCTCGTCTCCGCCGCGCGCTACGTGGAGGACGTGGACACCGACCCGGTGGTGCTCTTCGATGGGCTGACGAAGAACTGGCGCTACCCCGGCTGGCGCTGCAGCTGGATCGTCGGGCCGCAGCAGGTCATCGACGCGGTCTCCAGCAGCGGCTCGTTCCTCGACGGCGGCGGCAGCAAGCCGCTGCAGCGTTCCGCCGTGCGCCTGCTGGAGCCCACCGTCGTGGAGGCCGAGACCCAGGCCATCCGGGAATCGTTCCTGCGGAAGCGGGCGCTCATGGGCCGGGGTCTCCGCGAAGCCGGCGTGCGCTTCGACCTGGACCCCGAGGGCACCTTCTACTGGTGGGGCGACGTCTCCGGTCTCCCACCCGCGATCAATGATGGCATGTCGTTCTTCCGGGCGGCGCTGGAGCGCAAGGTGATCTGCGTCCCGGGCGAGTTCTTCGATGTGAATCCCGGCAAGCGCCGCAGCGGCCGCCCCTCACGCTTCCGCCACTACGTGCGCTTCTCGTTCGGCCCGGAGGAGGCGATGGTGGCGGAAGGGGTGCGGCGGATCGGGGAGATGGTGACGGAGTTCGGAAGGCGGTCGGGCGGTCGGGGGGTCCGGGGGTTGAAACTAGTTCACCCCGAGCGAAGCGTGGGGCCTTCTCACCTGGTCCTCGATGACCGTTGAGAAGGTCCCTCGTCGCTTCGCTCCTCGGGATGACGAGGTGCGGTCCGCCGGTCCGCCGGTCCGCTTGGGCGGTGCAGTGCGGTGGGGGTACCGCCTGACCGCCCGACCGCCCGACCGCTACTGCCCGCTCCGCGCCTTCCGCACCTCTTCGGTGAGGCGGGGCACGACCTCGAACAGGTCCCCCACGATCCCGTAGTCCGCGATCTTGAAGATCGGCGCGTCCTTGTCCTTGTTGATCGCGACGATCGTCTTGGCGGTGCGCATGCCGGCGAGGTGCTGGATGGCTCCGGAGATGCCCAGCGCAACGTAAAGATCGGGGCTCACCACGCGACCGGTCTGACCGATCTGGTCGGTGGAGGGACGCCAGCCGTCGTCGGTGACAGCTCGGGTCGCACCGACGGCCGCGTTGCCGAACGCGGCCGCCAGCTCCTCGACCAGCTTGAAGTTCTCCGGCGCCCGAAGCCCACGCCCGCCGCTCACGATCACCGGAGCCTCCCCGAGATCGAGCTTCGCGCCGCTCCGCTGGGAGGTCTCCGTCACGACCACCCGCGCGGAGGCGGGATCCATCGCCGCATCGGCCTTCTCGACCCGGGCGGCGCGCGGCTGCTCGGCCGCAGTGATCGCGCCCGGGCGAAGGG
>JBKPGZ010000341.1:0-12363 GCA_046729675.1 Gemmatimonadota bacterium
TGACAGGTCTTACTCGCGATGACAGGTCTTACTCGCGATGACAGGTCTTACTCGGGATGACAGGTCTTACTCGGGATGACAGGTCTTACTCGGGATGACAGGCCTTACTGCACCGGCTCCCCGCCCAGCGCCTTGTACAGCGAAGCGTAGGCGTTCGACGCGACGATCCGGGCCACGGCCAGCTGATTCTCCGATTCCAGCTGCGTCCTCTCGGCGTCGAGCACCTGGAGGAAGTCCGCCACCCCACCGGTAAAACGGAGCCGAGCGAGATCAGCCGCCCGGGCGCTCGCTTCGGCGGCGTCACGGGTCTGCTCCATCCTCGCGAGCGACGTCCGGTAGGACACCAGCGACGACTCCACCTCTTCCAGCGCCTGGAGCACGGTCTGGTCGTACGCCGCCCGAGCCTCGTCCTCGAGCGAGCGGGCGAGATCGGTGCGCGCCTTCACCCGGCCGAGGTTCAGGAAGGGCCAGGTGATGACGGGACCAACGGCGTAGCGGAACGTGCCGTCCCCGCCCAGGTCTCCGAATTCGGCGGAGGTGAAGCCGGCGGAACCGCCGACGCTGAGCCGGGGCAGGTACTCCGACTTGGCAGCTCCGACGAAGGCGTGCTCCGCCGCCAACCGCCGCTCGGCGGCCGCCACGTCGGGCCGGCGGCGGATCAGCGTGTCGGGAGAGGAGACTGCCACGCTGGCAGGCAGCGGCGGCATCGGGGCGACCGAGTCCAGCTCACGCGCAACCTCGGCCGGGGGTCGGGCCACCAGCACGCCGAGGCGGTACTGTGCCGTCGCGACCCGCTCCTCGAACGGTGGAATGAGGGCGAGCGTGCTGCTCAGCTGCGTCTGGGCCCGCTCGGTGTCGAACGCGGTGCCGCGACCTCCCTCGAGCCGCTCGCGCGTCAACTCCAGGGTCCGGTGCTGGTTCTGGCCATTGCGCTGCGCCACGGCCAGCAGCTCCTGGGCCCCGCGCAGCTCGAAGTACGCCCGTGCGACCTCCGCCGCGAGCGACACCTGGACGTTGCGCAGGTCCTCCTCGGCCGCGCCGACCAGCGCGCCCTGCGCCTGTAATCCGCGGCGGATCCGCCCGAACACATCCACCTCCCAGAACGCGTCGAACCCCGCGTCCCAGATGTCCTGGTCGGGGAAGCTCTCCCCGCCACTCACCGGGAAGGTGGCAGTGGCGATCCGCTGCCGAGTGTACCCTGCAGTGGCGATCACCGTCGGCACGAAGTCGAGGGTGGCCTCGAACCGCGACGCGCGGGCGCCACGGATCCGCGCCTCGGCGGCACGCACGTCGAGGTTGGCGCCAAGCGCCTGCTCCAGCAGTCGGACGAGGGTAGTGTCACCCAATGCGCGCCAATACTCGCCGACTATGGCGGTGTCGGCCGTGACGACCGGTACGGCGTGCGGTGACGGTTGAGCCCGGGGCGCCAGACTGTCGAGTCGTTCCCGGAAGGCGGTGGGGATCTGCACCTCGGGCTCGCGGTAGGCCGCGGTCGAGGCGCAGGCGTTGAGCAGGAAGGTCAGCCAGATCGTTGCCTTATGCATGTGTCCTCACGCCGTATTGGCGGATCCACCCCGGTTGAAAGTGCCTGCCACTGCCCGATGGGTTGCGCGAAATCCCATCTCCGTCGGCCGTGGCTTGTCCCTAGTGAATTAGAGGGTTAGATAACCATCAGACTCGTCGTTAACAGGACTCCCTCGAAGACTTTGCTTCAGGTCTTGGACTGGGTGAGGCTGCCCGGATTGGATCCCACGCGGCGGAGCAGTTCCGTCGCATAGGCCTCCAGGGCCTCGCGCCGGACCAGGACGTTGAGGTACTGCCCCTCGCGCCGGGCCTCCACCAGGCCGGCACGGACCAGCTCTTTGATGTGATGGGAGATCGTGGCCTTGGAAACGGGAAACTGGTCCCGCAGGTGCTGGCAGGCGCAACACTGCTCGTCGGCGATGGCCTCGAGCACCCCCACACGGCGGGGGTCGGCCAGCGCCTTCGCGATGAGCTCGAACTGGCCTGGTGCGAGCCTATGGCGGGTTCCGGTCTCGGTACTCACAGTTTTATAGTTATCGAACTGTCTCACGGATGTCAAGCGGAGCCCGCTACGACGAATGTGATGAGGAGCCAGAGCGGAAGTCGTGGGCTTCGGTATGTTTCCGCATGACCAGCGGGAACGCCGACGCCAAGGCCCCAACTGCCTGGCCGACTGCCAGCATCGTAACTGCCGCGGTAGGGGTGATTTTCCTGCTCTATTTCGGGCGCGAGTTCTTTGTTCCCGTCGCCGTGGCGATCGTCCTGAGCATTCTGTTCCGGCCACCCGTGCGCTGGCTCGAACGACGGCGCATTCCTCCCGCCGTGGGCGCCACGGTCGTCGTACTGCTCCTGATCGGGGCGATCGGCGCCGCCGGGTTCGGCCTGTCCGTCCCGATCCGGAACTGGGCAGCGAAACTTCCCCAGAGCGTCGTCCAGGCTCGAGAGAAGCTCGCTGGCCTTCGCGGTCCGGTCCAGCAATTGAACGCCGCCGCCGCCCAGCTCGAGAATCCCGAGGCGGATCAGCCTTCCGGCCGGCCCCAGACCGCGCCGTCGCGTGAGTCGCCCCCGGACCAGGCCGCCCAAGGTCCCAAGCCGCCCAGGCTGCTGGGCCGGGCGCTCGGCGTAACGACTGCATTGCTCGCGGCTGCGGTGGAGATCGTCCTCCTCACCTGGCTGCTGCTGGCTTCCGGCGATCTCTTCTACGACAAACTGCTGAAGCTGTTGCGGGCGCCGACCGCCAAACGCGCCGCGTCCAACGTGGTGAGCGACACGGAAACCGCGGTCGCCGGGTATCTGGTCGCGACCGCGCTCATCAACCTCGGCCAGGCGGTCGCGGTTGGACTGGCCCTCTGGATCATCGGAATGCCCGACCCTGTCCTGTGGGGGGTGCTCACGTTCGGTCTGGAATTCATCCCCTATCTCGGCGGCGCCGTCATGATCGGCCTGCTCGCGATCGTCGCATTCACGACCTTCGACGGACTGGGCCGCACGCTGGCCGCGCCGGGGAGCTATCTCACGATCACGACGCTCCAGAACAACCTCGTGAGTCCACTCGTGTACGGGCGGCGGCTGCGTCTGAGCCCCGTCGCGGTATTCATCGGTGTGCTCTTCTGGTGGTCGCTCTGGGGGGTTCCCGGCGCCTTTCTGGCCGTGCCGATCATCGCCATCGCCAAGGTGCTCGGCGATCACCTGCCACGACTGCGTCCGCTCGGTGAGTTTCTGGGCGGCTGATCCAGTCGCGCTCGGATTCTCCAGGACAAGGCTGGTCCATGAAAGCCGTGATCCTCACCGGGGCAGGGGGCCCGGAAGTCCTCTCGATCGGCGAAGTCCCCAAGCCCGAGGTGAAGCCAGGCTACATCCGGGTGAAGGTGCGCGCCGCCGGCCTCAACCGTGCCGACCTGCTCCAGCGCCGCGGTTACTACCCCGCGCCGCCCGGCTGGCCTGCCGACATCCCGGGCCTCGAGTACGCCGGCGAGGTCGAGGCGGTTCGGGAGACGAGTCGCTGGAAAGTGGGCGACCGGGTGATGGGTCTGGTGGGAGGCGGAGCCTGCGCGGAGATGGTCACCGTTCACGCCGAGGAGGCGCTCGGCGTCCCTGAGGGACTGCCATTCGCGGAAGCGGCCGCGATTCCCGAAGTCTTTCTCACCGCCTACGACGCGCTCGTCACGCGCGGGCGTCTGCGGCCGGGGGAGCGGGTGCTGATCCATGCGGTTGGCAGCGGCGTCGGCACCGCCGCGGCACAGATCGCGAAGCATCTGGGCGCCACCGTGCTCGGTACCTCGCGCAGTGCCGACAAGCTGGCCCGCGCGCTGGTCTATGGCCTCGACATCGGGATCGACACCTCGAGCACTCCGTTCCGCCAAGCGCTGACCGAGCCGGTGCACGTTATCCTCGACTCGATCGGTGGCCCGGCCTTCGGGGACAACCTCGCGGTGCTCGTCCCACAGGGGCGGCTGGTGCTGCTGGGCTATCTCGGCGGGACCCGCACCAGCGCCGACCTCGCTCCCATCGTCCGGAACCGGCTGGAGGTGATCGGTACCGCGATGCGGGTGCGCTCGCTGGAAGAGCGGAAGGCGCTCATCGCGGACTTCGAGCAGCGCGTGCTGCCGCTCTTCGACCGGAGGATCGAGCAGGCGGCGCCGCTGCGCCCGGTCCTCCAGACCACCTTTCCGATGGAGCGGATCGCGGACGCGCATCGCCTGCTCGAGTCCAACGAGACGTTCGGGAAGGTGGTCGTGGAGTGGTGAGTCGTCCTATGCCTTCTGGCCGCGTGCCTTCATCCGGACCAGAGCGGAGTTGATCGTCGGCAGCTGATTGAAGCCCACCGCGCTGGCGAACTTCTCCTTGGCCTTCGCCTGGTCTCCCTTTCCCTCGTAGGCCAGGCCCTGGCGGTAGAGGTTGTAGGGATCCTGCAGATTCGCCTGATCCAGGTGAGTCAGCGCGCCGTCCCAGCTCTTCTCGGCCAGTGCGATCATGCCGGCCACCTCGTGACCCAGCCTGACCTGGAACGGGTTCTTCTTCGCCTGGGCCGCTCGCATGAACGTTTCGTTCTCGCTCCGGGCCTTGGCGAGGTCGCCGGTGGCGATCGCCACCCTGGCCGCATTGTAGTGGTGGAACTGCTTGGCGTTCTCCTTTACCTCGGGCGAGAGATCGGACACCTCCACCACCTGCACCGCCTGATCGTACCGCTTGAGCGCCTCGGCCGGCTTGCCGGTGGCCAGCAGGATGTTGCCCATGGACGTCGCATCGCCCGCCATCGCGGCGGCGTCGTTGGTTTCCTTGCCGAGGGTGTACTGCTTCTCCAGCTCGGCGAGCGCCAGGTCGGTCTTACCCTCGTCAATGTAGGTGATGGTGGTGGCGAACATCGCGGCGCGCTTGTCGCCGTCGTTCCGGGCCGCGTCATACAGCTTCTTCGCCTCGGCGCGGGACGCGTCGTGCTTGCCCTGGAACATCAGGTTGGTGGCGATCCCGGTGTAGGACGGCGAGAACTGCGGGTTCACCTCCAGCGCTTTCCGATACTGCGCGATGGACTCGTCGAACCGCCCCATCTTCATCAGCAGCTCGGCATAGGAGTCGTAGGGATTGGGGTCGTCCGGAATCAGCTGGATGTACTTCTTGAACGCCTTCTCCGCCTCGTCGTAGCGGCCGAGGGTGCGATTGGCGTAGCCGAGCAGGTTGTATGCGGGGGCGAAATCGGAGGCGACCTCCGTCGCCCCGCGGTATTCGGCGATCGCCTTCTCGTACTCCTGCCGGCCGAAGTAGGCGTTGCCGAGGAGGAAGTGGGCTCGCTCGTCCTTGGGGTAGTCCGCCACGAGCTTCTGGTACAGCTGCAGCTGGCCGGCCGGATCGGCGTTGGCACCGGCCTCCGCGCCCTTGATCGTGAGCCGCTCGCCCGGCGAGACCTTGTCCGCCAGCTTGACGGCGTGGCCCAGGTGCTCGAAGAACTCCGTGCCGGTTGGTGAGCTGTTGGCGAGACTGAGGTGCGCCATGGCGAAGCCGGGGTCTTTGGCGATGGCGCTGCGGAAGTACTGGCGGGAGTCCTCCAGGCGGAGGTTCTCCGCGAGCTGCCTGCCTTTAAGGAAGTCGGCGCGAGCGGCTTCGGATGTGGTGGTGATCGCGACCTTGCCGGCGGCGTGAGGCGTCTGCGCGCCGGCGGGAGCCGCGGCCGCGCCGAGCACGGCGAGCGCCAGCCACGCCCGCCGTGCCCGAACCGATGGTTGCAGCATGAAATCTTCTCCTGAATGGGGGGCTCTACCCTCTACCCCGGCCCCCCGGGAAAAGATTCAGGCGCTGCGGGCCGATCTCCCTCCATCGGACTGGGCAAACACGGCCACGCTGGTGGGGGAGACGAACACCCGCTGCCCCTTGGTCACGGCGAGCTGCTCGTAGTGCGCGCGCGGAAGGTGCGCCTCGATGCTGCTGCCGTCGTCCACCCGGTCCAGCTCCAGCCGGACGACCGGGCCGAATGCGCGGATGTGTCTCACGGTCGCCTCGATGCTGGAGCGTCCGTTGGAGGACGGGGTCAGCTCCACGTCGTAGGTGCGCACATAGGCGACCGCGTCCTGGTCGCGCGCGTCGGCCCATTCCGGCGGGGCCTCCAGCTCGCTCGCGCCGACCTTCACCAGGCCGCGATCGATCCGCCCGTGGAACAGATTCACGTCGCCCAGGAAACCGTAGACGAACGGCGTCGCGGGACGCTCGTAGACCTGCTCCGGCGTGCCGCTCTGCTCCACCCGGCCCTCGTTCATGATCACGACGCGGTCGGAGACCTCCAGCGCCTCCTCCTGGTCGTGGGTGACGAAGACGCTGGTGACGTGCACCTCCTCGTGCAACCGCCGGAGCCAGCGGCGCAGCTCCTTCCGGACCTTGGCGTCGAGCGCGCCGAAGGGCTCGTCCAGCAGCAGCACCTTGGGCTTCACCGCCAGCGCGCGGGCGAGCGCGACGCGCTGCCGCTGGCCGCCGGAGAGCTCCGACGGACGGCGCTTGCCCAGCGCCTCGAGCTGCACCAGACGGAGCAGGTTCATGACCGTGTCGCGGATCTCCGCCTCCGACGGCCGTACCGCGCGGGGCCGGACCCGGAGCCCGAAGGCGATGTTCTCGAACACGCTCATGTGACGGAACAGCGCGTAGTGCTGGAACACGAACCCGACCTGGCGCTCCCGTACCGGCTGCTCGGTGGCGTCCTCGCCCTCGAAGCGGATCACGCCGCCGTCGGCCGGCTCCAGCCCAGCGATGATACGGAGCAGGGTGGTCTTTCCGGACCCCGAGGGGCCCAGCAGCGCGACCAGCTCGCCCCCGGGCACGTCGAGGTTCACGTTGTCGAGCGCGACGAAGTCGCCGAAGCGCTTGCTCAGGTTGCGAACCTCGATACTCATGCTGCGATCCTTTCCGAGTTGTCGTCGGCCCCGGCCGCCCCGGCGGCGGAGCGGCGCTGCTGCCACTCGACGAACGTCTTCAGGGCGAGGGTGACGAAGGCGAGCAGGGTGAGCACCGACGCCACCGCGAAGCTGGCGGCGAACGCGTACTCGTTGTACAGGATCTCCACGTGCAGGGGGAGGGTATTGGTCTCGCCCCGGATGTGACCCGAGACGACCGACACCGCGCCGAATTCCCCCATCGCGCGGGCGTTGCAGAGGATGAGGCCGTACAGCAGGCCCCACTTGATGTTCGGCAGCGTCACCCGGAAGAACGTCTGCCAGCCGCTCGCGCCGAGCACGATGGCCGCCTCTTCCTCTTCCGAGCCCTGCTCCTGCATCAGCGGGATCAGCTCCCGCGCGATGAACGGCGCGGTGACGAACGTCGTAGCCAGCACCATGCCGGGCACCGCGAAGATGATCTGGATGTCGTGCTCGGAGAGCCACTCGCCGAACCAGCCGTGCGCACCGAACAGGAGCACGAAGATCATGCCCGAGATGACCGGCGACACCGCGAAGGGCAGATCGATGAGGGTGATGAGCAAGTTCTTGCCGGAGAACTCGAACTTCGAGATGCACCAGGCGGCGGCGATCCCGAAGACCAGGTTTACCGGCACGGCGATTCCGGCGATGAGCAGAGTGAGCTTGGCCGCGCTCAGCGCGTCGGGCTCCCGGATCGCCTCGAGATAGGCGGGCAGGCCCTTCACCAGGGCCTGGTGGAAGACGGTCACCAGCGGCAGCAGCAGCACCAGCGACAGGAACACCAGCGCGGTGCCGATCAGGGTCCAGCGCACCAGGCGGGACTCACCGGTGGCGCGGGTGACCGCGCGCGGCGCGGCCGTGGCGGTGTGGATGACGGCGGTGGCGGCCATGGTCACACCGCCATCCGGCGCCGCGCCGCCCACTGGAGCAGGTTGATGGCGAGGAGCAGGGTGAATGAGAGCAGCAGCATCACCAGCGCCACCGCCGTCGCTCCCGCGTAGTCGTACTGCTCCAGCTTGGTGATGATGAGCAGCGGCACGATCTCCGTCTTCATCGGCATGTTGCCCGAGATGAAGACCACCGAGCCGTACTCACCGATGGCCCGGGCGAAGGCCAGCGCGAAGCCGGTGAGCAGCGCCGGACCGACACTCGGGAGGATGACCCGGGCGAACGTCTGCCAGCGCCGGGCGCCCAGGCTCGCGGCGGCCTCCTCGACCTCGACCTCGAGGTCGTCGAGCACGGGCTGCACCGTGCGGACCACGAACGGCAGGCCGATGAAGATCAGGGCGACGGTGATGCCGAGCCAGGTGTAGGACACCTTGATACCGAAGGGCTCGAGGTAGTTCCCTACCCAGCCGCTCGGCGTGTAGAGCGTGGTGAGGGCGATGCCTGCCACCGCCGTAGGCAGCGCGAATGGCAGGTCCACCATCGCGTCCACCAGCCGTCGGCCAGGGAAGCGGTACCGCACCAGCACCCAGGCCACCAGCAGCCCGAAGACGGTGTTGATCGCGGCTGCGACGAACGAGGCGCTCAGGGTGACCCGATAGGAGGCCACGACCCGCGGATCGGTGACGGTGTTCCAGAACTGCTCGCCGCTCAGCTCGGCCGAGCGGGCGAACACCGTCGCCAGCGGGAGCAGCACCATCAGGCTGAGGTAGGTGCAGGTGATGCCGAGGCTCACGCCGAACCCCGGCAGCACGCTCTGCGATCTGTTCCGCATCGTCATCCCTTCGTAGGGGTAGAGGTAGCGCCTGTCATCCTGAGCGAAGCGAAGGATCTTGTCTGCCCGCGCACGGTCCCTCGCTACGTTCGGGATGACACATTTATCTCCCCGGCTGGTAGATCTGGTCGAAGACGGCGCCGTCGGCGAAGTGCGTCTCCTGCGCCTTCTTCCACCCACCGAAGACCTCGTCGATTGTGATCAGCGAGACCTTGGGGAACTCGGCCTCGTACTTGGCGGCGACCTTCGGGTCGCGCGGGCGATAGAAGTGCTTGGCCGCGAGCTCCTGGCCCTGCGGGGTGTATAGGTACTCCAGGTACGCCTGGGCCACATCCTTGGTCCCGTGCTTGCCCGCCACCTTGTCCACTACCGCGACTGGGGGCTCGGCGAGGATGCTGAGGGAGGGCGCGACGATCTCGAACTTCCCGGGGCCGAGCTCCTTGATCGCGAGCAGCGCCTCGTTCTCCCAGGCGAGCAGCACATCGCCGATGCCGCGCTCGACGAACGTCGTGGTCGAGCCACGTGCGCCCGCGTCGAGCACCGGGACGTTCTTGTACAACTTGCCGACGTACTCCTTGGCCTTGGCCTCGTTGCCGCCCGGCTGGCGGAGCGCCCAGGCCCAGCCCGCCAGGTAGTTCCACCTGGCGCCGCCCGAGGTCTTCGGATTCGGCGTGATCACGGAGACACCCGGCTTGATCAGGTCGCCCCAGTCCTTGATGCCCTTCGGGTTTCCCTTGCGGACCAGGAACACGATGGTCGAGGTGTAGGGAGCGCTGTTGTTCGGCAGTCGGGACTGCCAGTTCGCCGGCAGCATGCCGCCCTTCTCGGCGATCTGGTCGATGTCGTAGGCCAGGGCGAGCGTCACCACGTCGGCGCCGAGGCCGTCGATGACCGAGCGGGCCTGCTTGCCGGAGCCGCCGTGCGACTGGCGTACGGTCACCTCCTGGCCGGTCTTCCCCTTCCAGTAGGCGGCGAACTGCTGGTTGAAGTCTTCGTAGAACTCACGCGTCGGATCGTACGACACGTTGAGCAGGGTCACCGGCTTGGGCGCTCCCTGCGCCGTGCCGGCGGCCGGGGCCGCCAGCAGGGCCAGGAGGGTGAGCGAGCCGGAGAGAGTGAATCGGTTGCGCATAGTCGTCAGCCTTGCCTCGCGGTTGAGTCGGAGTCGGGTTCAGAACGAGTGCTGGAACCGGGTAACCACGAAGTCCTCCGAGGCCCGGTCCGCGCCGTCGGCCGCGCCGCCCTCGAACGTGGTGTGCTCGTAGTCGACGCTCACCTTGACCTGCCTCGTCAGGTGCCAGTTCACCCCGAGGCCAACCGCCTTCTCCTTGCTGACCGCGCTGGACGGATTGGCGTAGATCGGGAAGGCGTCGTCGTCGAGGTCGAGCTCGCCGTAGCGGGCCGCGATCTCGAGGGCGCCCCAGGTGCCTGCGCCCAGATCGAACGGCTTCTTGGGCATGGGGCTGCGGAACCCGGCCTGCTCGCCGGTGAGGAAGTAGCCTGCGCTCGCCTGCCACGCGCGGTGGTTGAGCTTGGCGGTCGAAGTACCGAGGCTGACCTCCTGGCTCGACACGATGTATTCACCAAGCACACCGAGCGAGCCGAGCCCGAGGTAAGCCTGCGGGGAGACGCGGCTCCTGCGGCCGTTGGCGATGACGGAATTCGCGGGATCGACGACATCAGTGCGGTAGCGGAAGACGGTCTGCTGCGACGGGCTCCGATAGCCGGGAAGACCGGTCGTCGTACCGGTGCCGAGCTCGTTGCCGGTGCTGCCGGAGATGCCGAACCCGAGTCCCTTCAGCGTGCCGCGCTTGAACGGCTGGAGGAACACGCGAGCCGCGACGTCCTTGGCGTCGCTGAGATCGGCGTCGCCGTTCGCGAGGTCGGGCACGCCATCGAAGACGCCCACCTGGTAGGCGAACACGCCCGCGGCCACCTCTCCCCCGACCTGGAGGCCGATGTCCCGGCTGGGCGCGAGATTGGTGGGGAGCCCGCGCTCGGCGAAGGTGATGTCGGTTGCCGACTGGAGCCGCTCGAATCCGATCGGCGGCTTGAACTTGCCCGCGCGGACCTCGAACTGGGGCACGAACTTCCCTTCCCAGTAGGCATCGAACAGGGACGTCTGCCCCTGGGCGAAATCAGGCATGATGCGGAATCCGAAGTAGCGGCCGACGGTCGCCTCGAGGATCGGACGGGCGCGGCGGAGCAAGAAGTTGTTCGCGATCGCACTGGCGTCGTCGCTGGGATAGAAGCGTCCGTCGGCCTGGGCGTAGCCGCGGATCTTCAGGCTGTACTTCCCGTCGGCCGACTTCAGGCTGAAGCCGTCCTTGGCGTTCGCGGTCGCCGACTGCCGATCCTTCGCCGCGGTCGCCAGACTCTCGGCCGCGAGCTCGCGCAGGCGCTGAAGGATGCGGACCTGCTGATCGAGCTCATCCACCCGCTGCTCGAGCGTCTTGGGGGCGGAGTCACCGACGGATTGAGTTTGTGCCATACCTTGTGGTGGCAGGACGACGCCTCCGGTGATCAGGACGAGGCCGCTGAGCCAGCTCCGTACCGCACGCATTGCGCTGCTCCTTCCAGGAATTCCAGGTACGGGACGTCCGGCGGTCCGGTCGGTCCGGAATTGCGGGACCATTAGGCCCCGGGGTGATGTCGTTTTTTCGTCGGTCTTCGCTGCTATCGCCGCCGCTCCGAGCCGTCGGGCTCGAAGCGGACCTTCTCGCGCAACTCCAGCTGCACCACGCGCCCGTCGTGAATCACCAGCTCGATCGCCCCAAAGCGGATGGTGCGGAGCGCCTTCCGCAGCTCGCGGAGGAGCTGGGGGGAGAGTGGGAGCGAGTCGTCGTGACCGTGCTCCAGGCCGGTCGGGATCGCGTGGTTGATTGTCATGGCCCTATATATCCGATCTGTCAGATAGAGTAAATAGGCAAAGTGGGTGCCAGCTGTCGGTGACGAATGGGCCTAGCGTTTTAAGTCTTTGTGAGAATGAGAGATGGGATGATTGAGAGGAGACAGTCCGGACGATACCCCGATGCGCGGTGTTGTAGGATCGACGCGATTTGCCGCTACACCGCGGCTAAAGCACGACCGCTTGCCCCGGTCCGGCGGCCGCCATCTGCCCGCGAAGGTCGGCCAGGCTGGTCCCGTCCAGCACCCGGGAGGTCGCGTCCCGCACCTGTTTCATCGCCAGGTGAACGCCGCACTCGGCTTCGCTGCGGCAGTCGGCGCAGCGGACGTAGGCCGTCTGGCTGGCACAGGGAACGGGGGCGAGAGGCCCGTCGAACATGCGCACGATCTGGCCGAGGTAGATCTCGGACGGTGCGCGGGCGAGGAGATAACCGCCGCCCTTGCCCTTCCGACTCTGCAGCACGCCGTGATTCTTGAGGCCGAGCAGGATCAGCTCGAGGAACTTCGGGGGGATCTGCTCCTCGCGGGCCAGGTCTGCGATGCGCACGGGCTGCGACCGCTCGGGGTCGGCGAGCGCGAGGAGCGCTTTGATGGCGTACTTGGCCTTCTTCGAGAGCATGACGGCCGAATATAGTCAGGGCTCCGCGCGGGCGGTGAGCGCGGCGAGCTGGCTTCCTCGCGTCACGCCCCGCACGCCGTAGCGGGTGTGGATGCGGTCGAGGGCACGCTGGAGGGCGGTCGGGCGGCCGGCCGGTCGGGCGGTCGGTTTGTTCCCAGCCGTGTCGCGGCTTTCCACCTGCTTCATTGCGTTCGGAC
>JBKPGZ010000342.1:0-6937 GCA_046729675.1 Gemmatimonadota bacterium
AGCCAGTACGTCGGCCCCGCGCCGGTGCCGCTGGTGCAATACCGCACCTGGGTGGAAAAGCAGTCGATCCGGAATGTGCACGTGACCCGGGAGGTGGTGCGGGAGGGCTTCCGCAACATGGTGCTCTCCGACGCGGTGCACGACGTCCTGGGACCTTCCATCAACTCCGCCAAGTCCCTCTTCCTCTACGGCGCTCCCGGCAACGGTAAGACCATGATTGCCGAGACGATCTCGCACCTGCTCGGGGGCGACATTTTCCTGCCCTTCGCGATCGAGGTCGAGGGTCAGATGATGATTTTGTACGACCCGGTCTACCACCACGCGGTCAACGGCCTGAATCCGTTGGAGGAGGACGATGGGGCGGAGGGTGGGTGGCTTAAGACGTCGCCGACCCACGACCAGCGCTACGTGAAGGTCCGCCGGCCGATCGTGCTCACCGGCGGTGAGCTGACCCTGGACCAGCTCGACCTCCAGTACGACCACTATACCAAGCTGTACCAGGCCCCGTTCCAGATGAAGGCGAACGGCGGCGTGCTGATCCTGGACGACTTCGGCCGCCAGCGGGTGCCCCCCAAGGACCTGCTCAACCGCTGGATCGTTCCGCTGGAGAAGCGGATCGACTTCCTCACGCTCCACACCGGCGGCAAGTTCCCGGTGCCGTTCGATTGCCTCCTGATCATCTCGACCAACCTGGAGCCGTCGCACCTGGTGGAGGAGGCCTTCATGCGCCGGATCCACTACAAGGTTATGGTCGAAGGTCCCAATCCCCAGCAGTACGCCGAGATCTTCGCCCGATGTTGCAACGAGCGCGGGATCGACTACGAGCAGGCCGCGGTGAACCACGTCTATGACGAGTGGTACGGCCGGCGCGGCATCCACCCGCGCGCCTGCCACCCCCGAGACATTCTCGATCACCTGGTGGACATCAGCCGCTTTTACGAGGGCAAGCCGGAGCTCACCTTCGACATGGTGGACCGGGCCTGCCGCTCCTACTTCCTTGACGATTCGAGGAAAGAGTGACTATCGATGATCGGCACGAGCCTCCGGCGCAGTACGAGCTGCGGGCCGAGGGAAGGATTGTCAACCGGCTCGAGCAACTCGAACGGGATAACCGGCGGCTCCGCCGCTACACCACAACCATCCTCGTGGTCGTGGCCATGGTGCTTGGCCTCGGCGCGGCGTTGATCTGGTACTCGGTCCGGTCCGGGCTTCCCGGCTCTCCCATGACGGTGTCCGCCCACCAGTTCGTGCTCCGCGATAATGACGGCACGCTGCGCGGCGTGTGGGGGCTCGGCGACGACGGTGCGGTGCGCCTCGTGCTGAACGACGACAAAGGGCGCCAGCGGGTGCGGCTCAGCCTCCTGCACGATGGCTCGGCCGGGCTCTCGTTCGCCGACAGCTCCGACCGCAAGCTCGCGGTCTTCGGCCTGCTCCCGGATTACACCACCAACCTCGCGCTGACCGACCCGGCCGGGATCCCCCGGGCCGTCCTGGGTGTTTCGCCGAACGGCTCATCGAACCTGGTATTCGCCGATCGCTCGGGGAGCACTCGAGCCGGCCTCGGCGTGGACAGCCGGGGGCTGGGCACCTTCACCCTCGCCGAGCGGGAGGGCGGGGGAGCGCGCGAGGAGTTGCTGGACACGCTCCAGATGGACCAGGCCGACTCGGTCGAGGCGCCGGCCAGCCCGCCACCCACAGCGCCCGCCAGGGGCCGTCGAGCCAACCGGTCGCAATAGAGGACCAGGGTCGCCTACCGAGTCCGACAGGGGACCGCTAGCTTAGCCACGCAAGCCTTCTGGCAAAGGTCGGACACACATGCGACAGTGTCCCTCGTGTGGCTTCACCACGGATAGCGGCGAGCTCACCTGCCCGGTCTGCGGGCGGCGACTCCCTCTGAATCTCGGCTTCACAGCGCTCACCTGGCGCAAGCTGGGGCTCGCCGTGCTCATCCCGATCCTGGTCTACCTGGCGATGACCGCGCTGATCCGCTAACTCATGGCTGGCCCGCATCTTGCACTCCTAGATCGGACTACCCCTAAGATCGCTCGGAACGTCCCTGAAGTACGGCGCACTGTTGCGTTTAAGCCTCACCCGATACCGGGCCCAGCATGAGAGTCCTCGTTACCGGCGGCGCCGGATTCATTGGATCCCACCTCTGCGAGCGTCTCCTGGCGCGCGGCGACCACGTCATCTGTCTCGACAACTTCTTCACCGGCCGCCGCGAGAACATCGAGCACCTGCTCGACTTCCAGGAGTTCGAATTGGTCCGGCACGACGTGACCGAGCCCATCTTCATGGACGTGGACCAGATCTACAACCTCGCCTGTCCCGCCTCGCCCATTCACTACCAGTACAATCCGGTGAAGACGGTCAAGTCGAACGTCATGGGCGCGATCAACATGCTGGTGCTCGCCAAGCGCGTCCGCGCGCGCGTGCTCCAGGCGTCCACCTCCGAGGTCTACGGCGATCCCACGGTCCATCCTCAGCCGGAGAGCTACTGGGGCAACGTCAATCCCATCGGACCGCGCTCCTGCTATGACGAAGGAAAGCGCGTGGCCGAGACGCTGTTCATGGACTATCACCGCGAGGATCGCGCGGTCATCAGGATCGCTCGCATCTTCAACACCTACGGCCCGCGCATGGCAGAGGCGGACGGGCGGGTGGTCTCCAACTTCATCGTCCAGGCGCTCCGCGGGCAGGAGCTGACGATCTTCGGCGAAGGGCAGCAGACCCGCTCCTTCTGTTACGTGGACGATCTGGTCGAAGGCCTTCTACGCCTCATGGAGGCCGAGGGGCGGCACGAGCCGGTGAACCTCGGCAACCCGGTGGAGTTCACCATCCGCGAGCTGGCCGACGAGGTCGCCCGGGTGGTGGGTCGCGAGGTCCGGCTGACGCACCGCCCGCTCCCGCAGGACGATCCCACGCAGCGCAAGCCCGACATCACCCGGGCCCGCGAGTGGCTGGGCTGGGAGCCGCGGGTCCAGCTTGCCGAGGGCCTGGTGAACACGGTGGCATACTTCCGGGAGCGGCTGAGGCTGGACCGTCCGATGCGGCGTTCAGGGGAGCGGGTGAGCAGCCAGGCGTAACGAGTAACACTGTCATCCCGATCGAAGCGAGGGACCCAGCCCGCCATGGCAGGGTCCCCCGCTTCGCTCGGGATGACAGTGTCTTTCTCGGGATGACAGTGTCTTTCGTGATCCACCTCACGCTCCACCCCCCGGCGACCCAAATCACAGCCCCCCACGGCGCAACGGTTTAACCTCCTCGAGAATCGCGAACTCGAGGAAGCCATGACTCGTCGTGCCGTTCTCGCCTTTCCCGCGCTGCTCCTGGCGGCCGGCCTCGTGGCCGGACCGGTGGCGAGTTGCGCCCGCAATCCGGTCACCGGCAAGAACGAGCTGTCCCTGGTCTCCGAAGGGCAGGAGATCCAGATGGGGCAGCAGGCGGCACAGGAGGTGGCCCAGAGCATCGGGTTCGTGGACGATCCCGAGCTGCAGTCCTACGTCGCCAGCATCGGCAAGCGGATGGCGGCGAAGTCGGAGCGGCCCAACCTGCCCTGGGAGTTCCACGTGGTGAACGACGCCGCCGTGAACGCCTTCGCGCTGCCCGGCGGCTTCATCTACGTGACCCGCGGCCTGCTGGGCAGCATGAACTCGGAGGCGGAGCTCGCCACGGTGCTGGGGCACGAGATCGGGCACGTGACCGCCCGGCACTCCGCGCAGCAGATCAGCAAGGCCCAGCTCGCCACGCTCGGTCTCGGCATCGGCAGCATCGTCTCCTCCGACGTCGCTCAGTTCGCCGGGCTGGCGAGCCAGGGACTGCAGGTGCTCTTCCTGAAGTACGGACGCGACGCGGAGAACCAGGCCGACGAACTCGGCTTCCGCTATGCACTCGGCCAGAACTACGACGTGCGGGAGATGGCCAACGTCTTCGAGACGCTGAACCGGGCCAGCCAGGTGGGCGGGGAGGGGGGACGTCTTCCCGAGTGGCTCTCGACCCACCCGAACCCGGAGAACCGGGTCAAGCGGACCGAGGAACGGCTGGACACGCTGCACATGTCGCTGGCCAACGCGATCGTGAACCGGGACGAGTACCTGCGGCAGATCGACGGCCTCGCCTACGGCGAGGACCCGCGGCAGGGCTTCTTCGAGGGCGCGATGTTCTACCATCCCGACATGCGGTTCCAGCTCCGGTTCCCGGAGGGATGGAAGGCGCAGAACACGGCCAGCGCCGTGGTGGCGATCAGCCCCAAGGAGGACGCGATCATCCAGCTCGGCCTCGCGGGCGACGCCTCCCCCCGCGAAGCGGCGTCGCAGTTCCTCTCTCAGGAGGGCGTGAAGGCGGGGAATGGGAGCACCAGCAGCATCAACGGGAACCCGGCGGCGACGAGCTACTTCCAGGCCCAGACCCAGCAGGGCGTGATCGAGGGCATCGTCTCGTTCATCTCGTACGGCGGGAAGACCTTCGGCCTGTTGGGGTATACGGCGCAGGGCAACCTGCAGGCCTATGATGGGGAGTTCCAGGAGACCATCAGGAGCTTCGACCAGCTGCGCAACTCCGCCGCGCTGTCGGTAAAGCCCGCCGTGCTGCAGCTGGTGCGGGTGCCGAGCCAGATGACGCTGGCTCAGTTCAACCAGCAGTACCCCTCGACGATCTCCATCGAAGAGCTGGCGATCATCAACGAGCTCGCCGGCCCCGAGACGGTTGTGCCCCGCGGCCGTACGCTCAAGCGTGTGGTGGGTGGCCGGGCCCCGACTGCGACCCAGGAGTGACTATTCGGGGAGCCTGAGCAGGAGCCGATCGGTGCTGTCGGCTCCCTCTACCACTTGGGCGAAGATGGTGAGCGCCTCGGTGCCCACCGGATCGCTGAGGCAGGACCCGGGCACCAGTCCTCGCACTTCGATGGCCCAGAGGCCCGCCTGGAGCAGCCAGACGCCGGCGGAGGGGCCGGTCTGAGCCAGGGCGCAGACGCCGGTGACCCGCACCCGGCGGCCGAGCAGGGTATCGCGCTCGACGATCTGCCGGACCGTCACCACGGGCGCTTCGGCCGGGTTGAGGGGGATGACGTAGGCGGTCGCCGAGCCGGTGGCCGGGCCCCTGGAACAGGCTGCGGCCACACTAGCTAAGCCTATGTAGTGCAATAACTTGCGATACTGAGACGGCATGGCTCAGGTCAGGAACGCCCGAGCCGGCCGGCCGGAATCGTGGTCATTGGCCAACAGAAATCCCCCCTATTCGCGTCCGCAAGCCAAGCTATCGGCTATCAGCTATCGGCTTCTGAAGCCGGAGCCCTTCCTGGGGAGGCAATCCCGATGCCCGGCTTTCGGCCCGGGTATCCCGGCCCACCGGGCCCTCACCTGCGGCGTTACGCCGAGCGGGCTGGCGTTCTGCTGGGGCCCAGCTGGTCCGGCTCAGCTCCAGGCTCACGAAAACGGCCGCCCCGGATGACGCGGGAGCGGCCTTCGCCTGCTCGTTTGATGCGCGCGGGACGCTAGCTCACCCGCCGCGTCTTTCGCTTCATGAAGTCCATCAGGATGAACTGGCCGAGGGTCATCGTGTTGGTGAAGTACGCCTTCCCCTTGCAGATCGAGGCCACCTGCTTGACGAACTCCACCAGGCTGCGGTCCCGCGCCAGCATGAAGGTGTTGATCATGATGCCGCTGCGCCGGCAGTTGGCCACCTCGCGGTAAGTGGCCTGCAGGATCTGGGGGTCGAGGCCCATCGAGTTCACGTAGATCCGCCCGTCGGGCATCGTGAGGGCGGACGGCTTCCCGTCGGTGATCATGATGATCTGGCGCATGTCCTTCTTCTGCGCCAGCAGGATCCGGCGGGCCAGCTTGAGGCCTTCCGCGGTGTTGGTGTGATAGGGCCCGACCTGGGCCTGCGCCAGCGCGCTCAGCGGGATCTCCTCCGCCGAGTCGTGGAACAGAACCACCCGGAGGCTGTCGCCGGGGAACTGGGTGCGGATCAGGTGGGTGAGGGCGAGCGCCACCTTCTTGGCCGGAGTGAACCGGTCCTCGCCGTAGAGGATCATCGAGTGGGAGCAGTCGAGCATCAGCACCGTCGCGGCCGATGACCGGTACTCCGACTGGCTGACCATCAGGTCCGCGTACTCGATGTTGATCGGCACGCCGAGCCCTTCGCGCGCGATCGCGTTGGTCAGGGTGGCGGGCACGTCGAGGTTGAGCACGTCGCCGAACTCGTAGGGCTTGCTCACGCCCTCGGCCTCCACGCCGGTGGCGAGGTAGGGCGTGTCGTGGGCCCCGAAGCTAGACTTGCCGACGCTGCCGAGCAGGCCCTTGAGCGTCTTGTACCCGAGGAAATCGATGCCCTTCTCGGTGAGGTTGAACTGCACCTGCTGGGCGGCGGACTGGGCCTGGCCGCCGGGGCCGAACATGGACTGGTAGCCCTGCGGCACCTGGGGCGCCTGGCCGACGTTGAGGTAGCCCTCGTCGATGAGCCGCTGGACGATGCGGTCGAGCAGCTCGCTCAGCTCCTGCTCGATCTGCCGGTCGCGCTCCGCGTCCCCGGAGGATTCGCCCCGCAGCGCCTTGAGCATCTCGGGGGTGAGCTGGCCCGAGTCCATGAGGGCCTGGAGGATGGCCTGGCGGAGCGAGTCCAGCGATCGCTCGCCTTCGCCTCCCTCGTCGTGCCAGAAGGATGGCGACCCTCCCGCGAAGCCGGACTGGAGCAGGAAGTCGCTCAGCTGATCGAGCAGGCCTTGCAGGTTGACGGCGTCGGCGAGCTCGGGGTGGAACTTGGAGTAGGTGGTGTACCGCATGATGTAGGAATAACGCGGGCGGGGACGGATGGTAAGGCGGCGGTCAGGCGGTCAGGCGGTCAGGCGGTCAGGCGGTCAGGCGGTCAGGCGGTCAGGCGGTCAGGCGGTCAGGCGGTCAGGCGGTCAGGCGGTCAGGCGGTCAGGCGGTCAGGCGGT
>JBKPGZ010000343.1:0-2932 GCA_046729675.1 Gemmatimonadota bacterium
TAATAATACGTTCATGACACGCGCGGCCCTTCCGGTCATCCTCCTTAATACCGTCCGCTCCACGGGAGCGACCGGGTAGACCGCACGCGCGTGACTGCTCCCGGCCCGCTCCAGTGTGGAGCGGGCTTTTTGTTTGCCCCGCAACCGGCCTCTCCGGCCGATGGGGCGCCAACCAGCAGGAGGCACCATGGCCGCCAATGGGCAGCGGATCCACCCGGCCGGTTCCCGCAGGACCTCTTCCGGCCCCCATCCTCACGCCGCCGTCCCGGCGGACCAGGCCCTCGACCCCGCCCGCGAGCACGACGCCTGCGGGGTCGGCTTCGTCGCCACCGCGTCGGGCGTGCGCTCGCACGAGGTCGTCGGCATGGCGCTCGAAGCCGTCGCCAGAGTGGCGCACCGGGGTGCGGCGTCGACCGACAACTCGGGCGACGGTGCCGGCCTGCTGACGCAGATCCCCGCGCGACTCTTCTATCGCGACGCCTACCGCCAGGGACTCCACCTCCAGCCCGGCCTGCCGTTCGGCGTGGGCGCCTTTTTCCTCCCGCGTGAGCCGGAGGCGCTCGGTGCCTCCGTGCGCATGATCGAGGAGGTGCTCGCGGGCGACGGCATCCCCTTCCTCGGCTGGCGCGAAGTGCCGGTGAATCCCGGCGCCCTGGGACCGACCGCCCTCGCCTCCTGTCCGGTCATCCGCCAGGTCCTGGTGGGTCGGCCGGCCCTCGCGGCCGACGAAGACGCCTGGGAGCGGGCGCTGTACCTGGCGCGACGAGAGATGGAGCGACGAGCGGAGCAGCTGCTCCTGCCCGGGTTCTACGTCTGCTCGCTCTCCTGCCGCACCGTCGTCTACAAGGCTCTCCTCACCGGCACCCAGCTCTCGGCCTTCTACACCGACTTCCGCTACCCGGAGTACGAGAGCGCCATCGCCGTCTTCCACCAGCGCTACTCGACCAACACCCTGCCGAGCTGGCCACTGGCCCAGCCGTTCCGGCTGCTGGCCCACAACGGGGAGATCAACACCCTCTGGGGCAACCGGAACGCGATGACCATGCGTCAGCCGATGCTCTCGAGTCCCGTCTGGGGCGCGAAGATCGAGCGGCTGCGTCAGGTCATCTGGGCGGAGGGCAGCGACTCGGCGAGCCTCGACAACGCGATGGAGCTGCTGGTGCGGTCCGGGCGCGATGCGGTGCACACCGCGATGATGATGGTCCCGCAGGCCTGGGAGAAGTACCCCGACCTCGACCCGTCCATCAAGGCGTTCTACGAGTACCACCAGTGCGTGCTGGAGCCGTGGGACGGGCCGGCGGCCATCGCCTTCACCGACGGCGTGCTCGCCGCCGCGGCGGTGGATCGGAACGGCCTCCGGCCCTGCCGCTACAAGGTGCGGCGCGACGGTCTGGTCGTGTGCGCCTCCGAAGTGGGGGTGGTGGACCTGGATCCGCGCGAGGTGGTGGAGTGCGGCAAGGTCGGGCCCGGCGAGGTGCTGGTGGTGGACACGGCCCGGCACGAAGTGATCCGGAATCTCGACGCCAAGCGCGAGATCGCCGGGCGGCGGCCCTACGCGCGCTGGGTCGCCCGCTACATGGCAACCCTGGTGCCCGACCCCGCCCGGGTACCGCCCTCGCCGGAGGGCGACGAGCTGGTGCGACTGGCGCGCGCCTTCGGCTACGGGGCGGAGGATCTTCGCATCGTGCTGGAGCCGATGGGCGGTACCGGCGCCGATCCGGTCTGGAGCATGGGCGACGATACCCCGATTCCGCCCCTTTCGGCGGTACCGCAGAGCGTCTACGCGTATTTTCGCCAGCGCTTCGCCCAGGTAACCAACCCGCCGATCGATCCGCTGCGGGAATCGATGGTGATGTCGCTCCGGATGCACCTGGGCCGCCGCGGCTCCCCGCTGCTGGAACGGCCCTCCTACGCGCGGATGCTCCGGCTGGAGCACCCGATCCTGCTGGACGACGAGATGGCCGCGCTGCGGAACGTGGCCGGCTTCTCCACCGTCACCCTCGACGCCGTGTGGGACGTGAGCAAGGGCGTCGAGGGCCTGCGCCCCGCGCTCACCGCGCTGCGCCGCGCGGCCGAGCGGGCGGCGCGACGGGGCGCGCGGGTCATCGTCATCAGCGACCGGACCTCCGACGAACGCCACGCGCCCATCCCGATGCTCCTCGCGGTCGGCGCGGTGCGCCAGCATCTGGTGCACACCGGACTGCGGGCCCGGGTGGGGCTCGTGGCGGAGGCGGGCGACGCACTCGACATCCATCACTTCGCGACGCTGATCGGCTACGGCGCGGAGGCGGTGCATCCGTGGCTCGCGCTCGCGGCGGTGCGGGACGCCTTCGCCAAGGAGGAGAGTCAGCGCGGCAGGAAGGAGTCCGCGGAGCCGCGGCCCGCCCCCGCGGAAGCGGCCGACCGGTTCCGCTCGGCGGCGGAGAAGGGCCTGCTCAAGGTCCTCTCCAAGATGGGCATCTCCACCCTGTCCTCCTACTGCGGCGGACAGATCTTCGAGATCCTGGGCCTGGGCTACGAGGTGGTGGCGACCTGCTTCGACGGCACCGCGTCGCCGATCGGCGGGATCGGGTTCGAAGAGATCGCGGAGGACGTGCTCGCCCGGCACCGCGCGGCGTTCACGCCGGCGGAGGAGCCGGCGGCCACACTACCCGACTATGGCCGGGTGCGCTTCCGGAAGGACGGCGAGGACCACGGCTGGGCCCCGACGATCGTCGTGGCGCTCCAGCAGGCGGTGAAGAGCAAGGCCGACGAGGCCTATCACGGCTTCCTGGCCAAGAACTCCACCCGCCGCCCCGCCGGTCCGCGCGACCTGCTCGCCGTGCGCCCGGGCACGCCGGTGCCCCTCGACGAGGTCGAGCCCGCCGAGCGCATTCGCCGGCGGTTCGTCTCCTCGGCGATGTCCCTGGGCGCGCTCTCGCCCGAGGCGCAT
>JBKPGZ010000344.1:0-6816 GCA_046729675.1 Gemmatimonadota bacterium
CTTGTACCGTGACTCGCACGACGTTGTTGAGCGGCTGCTGTGCCTGGAGGGTGACGCCCCCGGTCTGGGTGTGGAAGCGGAGCCTGGCGGTCGCATCGCCGGCGCCGAAGCGCTCGCGGGCGAGGCGGGCCCACAGCCGGCGGGCGGCGCGGAACTTGGCGGCCTCCTCGAACAGATCGTTGTGGCTGGCGAAGAAGAACGACAGACGGGGGCCGAAGCTGTCCACCGCGAGGCCGGTCTCCACCGCCACTCGGACATACTCCAGTGCATTCGCCAGGGTGAATCCGACCTCCTGCTCGGCGGTGGCGCCCGCCTCCCGCATGTGGTAGCCGCTGATCGAGATGGGGTTGAAGCTCATCCCCTCGTCGGCGACGAAGTGGAAGATGTCTGCCACCAGTCGGAGCGACGGTCCCGCAGGATAGATGTAGGTTCCCCGGGCGACGTACTCCTTGAGCACATCGTTCTGCACCGTGCCCGTGAGCCGGTTGCGAGGCGCGCCCTGCTCCTCCCCCACCACCACGTACATGGCAAGCAAAATCGCCGCGGTGGCGTTGATCGTCATCGAGGTGGAGACGCGGTCCAGCGGGATCTCTCGAAAGAGGTCCGCCAGGTCATCCACGGTATCGATGGCGACCCCCACGCGCCCGACCTCCCCGTGGGCCATCTCGTGGTCGGAGTCGTAGCCCATCTGGGTGGGGAGATCGAAGGCGGTGGAGAGGCCGCTCTGGCCGGCGGCGAGCAGCTGGCGAAATCGGCGGTTGGTCTCCCGCGCCGTGCCGAAGCCGGCGTACTGCCGCATGGTCCAGAGGCGCCCCGGGTACATCTCCGGGTACACGCCCCGGGTGAAGGGGAACTCGCCCGGCCGACCGAGGTCGCGCTCGGGATCGCCGGCCCAATCCTCCGGGCCGTAGAGGGTCTTCACAGCGCCGGCTGAACGACCGGGCCGCTCTCGCGCGCCGCGGCGGAGCGCCGCAGGGCATCGGCCACGAACCCGACGTCCTCGCGGGAGCCGATGACGAGTGGCGTGCGCTGGTGGAGGTTGTGCGGAATGATGTCGAGGATGCGGTTGGTCCCGTCGGTCGCCGACCCCTCGGCCTGTTCCGCGATGAAGGCCATGGGGCTGGCCTCGTAGAGCAGCCGCAGCTTGCCCTGCGGGTTGCGGGTGTCGGCCGGGTAGAGGAAGATGCCGCCGGCGATCAGGTTCCGGTGGAAGTCCGCCACCAGCGAGCCGATGTACCGGGAGTTCTTCGGCTTCATCAGATCCGGGGCGTCGCCCTTGAGCCCGCGCACGGCCGCCTGCATGCCCCGGTCCCAGCGGCCGAAGTTGCTCTCGTTCACGCTGTAGTAGGTGCCCACCCGCGGGGTCACGATCTTGGGATGGGAGAGGAGAAACTCGCCGATCGTCGGGTCCAGGGTGAAGCCGTGGACGCCTTGCCCCGTGGTGTACACCAGCATCGTGCTGGAACCGTACATCACGTAGCCGGAGGCCACCTGCTTGCAGCCGGGCTGCAGCACGTCGGCGACGGTGCCCCGCCCTTCCATGCTGATCCGGCGATAGATACTGAAGATTGTGCCGACCGCGGCGTTGACGTCGATGTTGGAGGAGCCGTCGAGTGGATCGAAGAGGACCGCGTACTTGCCGACTGGGTATTCCGGAGGGACGGGGATGATGTCTTCGTCCTCCTCGGAGCCCATCACGCAGACCCGCCCGGTGTGATTGAGACAGTTCTTGAAGGTCTCGTTGGCGATGACGTCGAGCTTCTGCTGCTCCTCGCCCTGCACGTTGCGGTTGCCTGCGGCGCCCAGGATGTTGACCAGTCCCGCTCGCCGGATAGCCGCCGCGATGATCTTGGCGGCGAGGGCGATGTCGTAGAGCAGGTTGGAGAGCTCGCCCGTCGCCTCCGGGTAGCGGTGCTCCTGATCGAAGATGAACCGCTCGATCGTCGTTACGGACGTCTGCACGAAGTCCCCCGAATGGATTCGAGAAAGCGGCGGCGCCTAGTCGCCGCGCGTCAGCGGGTACGTCAGCTCACCCCGCCGGGAGCTGATCCACATCGTCCTCCCGTCGGTCCTCACACTGATCGTGCCGTCCTGGTCCGTCCGGAGCACCGCCACCCGCCGGTGGGCCAGCCGCTCCAGGGTCTCGGGGGCCGGATGTCCATAGTCGTTCCGTCCGACCGAGATCACCGCGGCGGCGGGGCGGAGTGAGTCGAGCAACTCCCCCCCGGTGCTGCCGCGGCTTCCGTGGTGGCCGACCTTCAGCAGGTCTACTCGACCCAGCGACGACCGGAGCGCCGCCTCCGCCGGGAAGCCCGCGTCGCCGGTCAACAGCGCCTGGAAGTTTCCGTACTCGACCAGCAGCACCAGCGAGTCCTCGTTGACATCCTCGCCCCACCCGGACCAGCCCGGACGAGGGTGCAGCACCGAGAAGCGCACGCCGTCGATTGTGAACCTCTCGCCTGCCCGAGCGGGGTGCCACGGTATCCCGGCCGAGTCGACGGCCGACAACAGGGCGCCATAGGCGGGATCCGCCACCGGTGCACCCGGTTCGATCACCGCGCCGACGGGAAAGCGCCGGAGCAGCGCCGGCACGCCTCCCATGTGGTCGGCGTGAACATGAGAGACGAGGATCGCGGCCAGCGTCCGTACGCCATGCCGCTCGAGGTACGGGGCCACCACCCTGCGACCCGCGTCGTCGCGTCCGCTCACCGGTCCGGCGTCGACCACCAGCCACCGGCCCCCCGGTGTCCGGACCAGTGCGCCATCCCCCTGCCCCACATCGAGAAAATGTAACGCGAGGCCAGCACCGCCGTCAGCCGATGCGAAGAGTGGCACCGGCACGAGGCGCAGCCAGAGGGCGGCCACGATGCACCATCCGAGCCGGCGGCCGGCCTCACGCAGGGTGTTCCGCCCCCCCGTGATCCACAGCGCCAGGGTCAGCACGCCGATCCAGGGCAGCACGGCGGCCAAGGACCCCTGCTCCATCGCGAAATACCCGGCCGGCAGCGCGGACCCGGCGGTCGCGCAGATCTCCAGGAGATGGAGCCCCAGTCCCGCGCCTGACGCCAGCGCCTCCGCTCCCGACGACCACATCGGCAGGAGCACGAGGCTGGCGAGCACTCCCGGTACGGCCAGCGCGGCGATCGGGATCGCCGGAAAGTTGAGAAGCAGGCCCCCGAGCGCCACCGAGCCGAGGAACGCCGCAGTGATCGGCGCCGTGGCCAGTGTCGCTCCCAGGCTCGAGGCGGCTGTCCGCGCCAAGAAGCCCGGGCCCAGGGATCGATCGGACCAGCGCGAGAAGGTCGTCGCGCCCCAGAGGGCGGCGGCCGAGAGCCAGCCGCCCAGATCCAGCGAAGCCCAGGGATCCACGACCAGCACGGCGAGACAGGTGGCCGACAGCAGGGCGTTCGCCTGCACGTGTCGCTGGCGCAAGCGGCAGCGCGCCAGCGCGACCGCCAGCACCGCCGCTCTGGCGGCGGGAGCGGGCCAACCCAGGAAGACGACATAGCCGGCGCTGGCACCGGCGGCGGTGAGCAGGGCGACGGAACGCGTCATTCGCGCCAGCCGGCAGAGGAGGAACACCCAGGCGGTGATCAGGCCGACGTGAAAGCCCGAAATGGAGAGGAGGTGGACCAGTCCGGATCGGACGAATCGGTCCTGCAACTCGAGGTCGATGCCCCCGCGTCTGCCCAGGATGAGCGCGTCCACTACACCCGCGCGTGCCCCATACATCCGGCGGCTGGCCTCGAAGATCCAGTTCCGAAGACGGTCCGCGGTCCCCGAGTGGGACTTCAGCATGCGCGCTTCGCTGATCATCAGCGTCCCGCTCGCCCGGCCCCACATCCCCTCCCGCGGCATCCATCGTCCGGTGACGTCGGCCATGCTGCCGGCCTCCACCGACCGCCCTCGGAGCCAGCGTGCCGTCACCTCGCCCCTGCAACCCGCCAGGGGAGCGAGGGTGACTCGTCCTCCCGCGGAGTCGAGCGGCTCGAGGACACGCACTCGAACCCGCAGCCGCCCGGCAGGCAGCACCGCGGCGCACCGCTCCCGCTCCATGGCCGATGCCAGCTCGCCGCCGAGCCGACCGGCAAGCAGGCCGCCGCCCAGCATGAATCCCAGCGGTCGGGAGACGAGACCGAGGCCCACCGCGACGAGCAGCGCTACGCTCGGTGTCCCCCAATGCAAGAGGCCGGTCGCGAGACCGGCCCAGTATGCCGCGGTGAACAGGATGGCGGGCCGCGGCATCACCGCGGCCCTGCGGTCAGGCCTGTCCGGGTGACTTTGCCCGGTTCGGGCAGCGCGGCGCGAGGGAGACCTTTCTCAAGGCTTCCATCATCGCGACCTCGATGGCCGCGCGATTCTGCCCTTTCACCAAGTTGACCTCGGTGACGACCGAGCCGGTCGGCGTGGCGACGTACCGGGCCGGAATCCGGTTCAGCGTGTAGACCAGCGCATCCTCGCGGCAGGTCTCGCACCCGCAGAAATCGGGAAAGTGCGGCCGGATGCTGTCGTAGGCTGCGACGACGTGGTCCTCGACCAGGTTGCGAATCACAGGACCGCCAGGGCTGGGGTGACGACGGCGCCGGTGAAGGTGGAGCCGGTCGTACCGGTGAGACGGACCCGGTGATACTCGCCGACCGATTCCTGAGGGAGATCCACCAGCACGAGATGGTTGGTACGGGTGCGCGCCAGCATGAGGTCGCCCCGCTTGGCGCGGCGCTCGACCAGGGCTTCGTGGACCTCGCCCACCCGCGCGAGACCCTTGCGCCGGGCGTTGGCCCGGACCGCTTCGATGAGTCGCTCGAGCCGCTCTGCGCCCACTTCGTCGGGCAGATGGTCGCGCAGGCGCACGGCCGGGGTGCCCTCCCGCAGCGAGTACTTGAAGGTGTACGCGTCGTCGAAGTCGGCCTCGGCCACCAGGGTGAGGGTCTCCTGAAACTGCGCCTCGGTCTCGCCCGGGAACCCGACGATGATGTCGGTGGACAAGGTGATGCCGGGGATCGCCGCACGAAGCTCCCTCACGACCTCGAGATACCGCTCGCGGGTGTAGCGCCGCAGCATCCGCTTCAGCACCGCGTTGGAGCCGCTCTGGACCGGCAGGTGGACGTGCTCGCACACGGCCGGCGTAGTGGCCATGGCTTCGATGACCCGCGGGGTGAAGTC
Organism: Gemmatimonadota bacterium; assembly: GCA_046729675.1. GTDB lineage: Bacteria > Gemmatimonadota > Gemmatimonadetes > Gemmatimonadales > GWC2-71-9 > CAVVWJ01. The sequence goes on from JBKPGZ010000344.1 coordinate 5,164, forward strand.
CGTAGGATACGGACTGGTGAAGCGGACCCGCCGGATCCCGCCCACCGCGCCGACCGCGCGCAGGAGCTCGGCGAAGTCGTGCCGGCCGTCGTGATACGAGTTGACGGTCTGGCCCAGGAGCGTGACCTCGCTGGTGCCCCGCTCCGCGAGCTGCTCCACCTCCCGCACCACGTCCGCCAGCTGCCGGCTGCGCTCCGGCCCCCGGGTAAAGGGGACGATACAGAAGGTGCACTTGTAATCGCAGCCACGCTGTACCGTGACGAATGCCGTCGGACCCGATTCGCGCACCGGGGGCACGTCCTCGTAGTGCTCCCAGGCGCGGAACTCGGTGTCCGTCAGGCGCTGGCCGGAGCCTGCCATGGCGATCAGCTGGCCCAGATTGCGGTAGGCGTCCGGGCCCACCACCAGGTCCACCCGGGGCACCTGCTCCAGCAACCTGGGTCCCAGCCGCTGTGCCATGCAGCCCACCACGCCGAGGACGCCACCGGCCCGCTTGTACCGTTGGAGCTCGCCCATGCGCCCGATCACCCGCTGCTCCGCGTTGTCGCGGACGGCGCAGGTGTTGACCAGCATGACGTCGGCGTCCGCCGGTTCCTCCGTGCGGACGTAGCCCTCCCGGCCCAGGAGTCCGAACATGAGCTCGGAGTCGGCCACGTTCATCTGGCAGCCGTAGGTCTCGATGTACACCCGTCTGGCCATGGGCTGAAGATAGCGGACGGCTTCCGACCCCGGGGAGTCCTGGGTCATGGCCTGACCGCCACGCCGAAGGAGAGCGTGAAGCCGCGCTCCTCGAAGCCGCCCGTCGAGCGGGTAAGGTATCCCACCGCCACGTCCACGCTCCCCCGGTCCTGGGCGAACCGGACGCCCGAGCCCACCGAGACGGCGAACTCGGTCGGCTGGAACCCGGGCGGCAGGAGGAACGGGAGGGTCGCGTAGTGCGCGCCGAAGCGGATCGGTGTCCGGTTCGGACGGCGCGGGTCTGCCACGAGCTCGCCGCCGAACGCGAACTCGACCGTGTTGTCCGCCCCGGCACCACCGAGGGCGAGGAGGTCGCTGTTGGCGCCGGACCAGGTCCGAAAGATCCCGTGACCTGCCAGGTCGAGCCTCGCGCCCGCCTTCCACCGGAGACCGAGCCCCAGGGAATAGGGCAGGTCGATGTCGCCCACCGGCGCCGAATCCCGCTCCACCGACGCCCCGCCATCGCTCCGCGCCATGGCGGCGACCCAGAGCGAGCGACCGAGCTGGTGCACCGCGCCGACCGAGACGCCCACACCGGCGAAGGACAGCTCGGTGCTCTGCTGCACCGGAAGGTACTGATCGTCGGTGAAGGTCCGATGCTGCTCCATGCGATTGGTGCCGGTGAGGATATGGAACGACGCGCCGAGGACGCTCCGCTCCCGGGCCCTGTAGGAACCGGCGATCCGGAGATCGCTCATCCCCCCGCGACTCGAGAGGGTATCGAACACCGGGACGAGGACATCGCGCAGCTCCAGCGTGTCGAGCGTCGCGTTGGAGAAGTCGCGGTTGGTGTAGGTCGCGTAGCTCACGCCGACCGCGAACGGGCTCCCCCGTGCCGGGCCCCCGAAGAACATGTAGGGGAATCGGGTGTCGCGCAGGGATTCACTCCCCGCCGGGTTCTCCACGCTGCGGAAC